>JBBSNO010000067.1:0-12860 GCA_038232615.1 Actinomycetales bacterium | reverse complement strand
CTCTACGGCGAGCGGGTGGCCCTCGAGTTCGTCACGCGGCTGCGCGAGACGTTGCGGTTCGACGACGTCCCGGCGCTCGTCGAGCAGATGGCGCGGGACGTCGAGCAGTGCCACGAGGTGCTCGAGGTCGCCTCCCCCCAGCTGTGACCACGCACCCCCAGGACGACGTCACCGCCGCAGAGCGCTGGTTCTCCACGCACGGCCTGCCGTGGTTCGTCGACGAGGAGCAGCGGCGGGTCTCCCGCCGACTGGCTCCCCGCCGCCTCGCCCGGGTGCTCGCCCTGTGTGCCGTGCCTGCGCTGGCCGTCGGGATCGGGGCCGGATGGTGGCGCAGCTCGCCGTCGGCCGGCCTGGCCTTCGCGGCCACCGTGCTCGGCCTGGCCGTCGGCGTCTACGCGGCCACCGCCCTCCAGCTCGCCGAGATCGCCGTGTGGGCCGGTAGGCGGACGGTCGGCCAGCTCGGGCTGCTCGTCCCGCTGGTGACCCGGGCCCTGCCGCTGCTGCTGATCTTCATCGTCTTCTTCTTCATCAACACCGAGGTCTGGCAGGTCGCCTCGTCCCTGCCGCCCGGCGTCCTGTGGCTCTCGGTGCTGCTGTTCGCCGCGCTCGCGGTGCTCTTCCTCATCGCCCGGCTGCCCGAGGAGGTGGACCGGGTGGTCGAGGAGGTGGACGACGGCGGGCTCGTCGCAGCGACCCGCAGGACGCCGTTGGCCGACTGCGCGGCGCGCCTGGCGGAGGGAGCGGGCCCCGGCAGCCCGCTGCTCGACGTGCCGCTGAGCCGGCTGGAGCGCGTCAACCTGCTCCTCGTGCTCCTCGTCGTCCAGGCCGGTCAGGTGCTGTTCCTTTCCCTGTCGGTCTTCGGCTTCTTCATGCTCTTCGGCGCCGTGGCCATCCGCCCGGAGATCATCGAGTCGTGGTTGGGGACCCACCTACATCGGCTGGGAGTCCTCCCCTCTGAGCGTGCAGCTGCTCCAGGTCTCGATCTTCCTGGCCGCGTTCTCCGGCCTCTACTTCAGCGTCTCCGCGGTCACGGACCCCACCTACCGCGACCAGTTCTTCACCCAGATCACGGCCGAGCTCACCCGTGCGGTCGGGGTCCGCGCGGTGTATGCCGCGCTGCGACGCCCGACAGGCGGCTGACCGACGATTACTGCCTCGAACCGCCGCGCTGGTAGCCTGAGCCTCGCCGTCAGACCGGCCGCGGATCCAAGAGCCCGGGTGAACCTGCCCCGACGCGCCGCGCAACGACACCACAAGGAGAACCGTGCCCCTCGACGCCGCCACCAAGGCGCAGATCATGACCGAGTACGCGACGCACGAGGGCGACACCGGCTCTCCCGAGGTCCAGATCGCGATGCTGACGCGCCGCATCAAGGACCTGACCGAGCACCTCAAGGAGCACAAGCACGACCACCACAGCCGTCGTGGTCTGCTCCTGCTCGTCGGCCAGCGGCGCCGGCTGCTCAAGTACCTGACCGCCAAGGACATCACCCGCTACCGCTCGCTGATCGAGCGGCTCGGTCTGCGGCGATGACCAGCGGCGCGGCCCTCCCGTCCTCGGGAGGGTCGCGCTTCGGCATGCACAGCGAACGCTGGTGCGTGCACAGCTGAACAGCACCACCCACACCAGGAGCGCGGCGGCGAGTCGGAGCGCCGGTCCTCGGTAGTGGCCCCCGGGACGCCCGCGCGGCAGCCCGTAGGCCTCGATCGAAGATCGGATCCCATGCCCGGCCAGGCCCCGCTCCGCGAACGAACGGAGTGTGACCCATGGAGGGTCCAGAGATCACCTTCGCCGAGACCGTTATCGACAACGGCTCCTTCGGCACCCGCACCGTCCGGTTCGAGACGGGCCGCCTGGCCAAGCAGGCCGCCGGCTCGGTCTCGGCCTACCTCGACAACGACACGATGCTGCTCTCAGCCACCACGGCCGGCAAGCACCCCAAGGACCACTTCGACTTCTTCCCCCTCACGGTGGACGTCGAGGAGCGCATGTACGCGGCCGGGCAGATCCCCGGCTCCTTCTTCCGCCGCGAGGGCCGTCCGAGCACGGACGCGATCCTCACCTGCCGCCTGATCGACCGCCCGCTGCGTCCCTCGTTCGTGAGCGGCCTGCGCAACGAGGTCCAGGTCGTCATCACGGTGCTCGCGCTCAACCCCGACGACCCGTACGACGTGCTCGCGATCAACGCCGCGTCGCTGTCGACCCAGCTCTCCGGCCTGCCCTTCTCCGGCCCGATCGGCGGCGTCCGCGTCGCCCTGGTCGACGGCCAGTGGATCGCGTTCCCGAAGTTCTCCGAGTCCGAGCGCTCCGTCTTCGACATGGTCGTCGCCGGCCGTGTAGTGGAGGGTGGAGACGTCGCGATCATGATGGTCGAGGCCGAGGCGCCCGAGGGCTCCTGGCACATCATCTCCGAGGGTGCCCAGGCGCCCACGGAGGAGGTCGTCGCCGCCGGGCTCGAGGCTGCGAAGCCCTTCATCGCCCAGCTCTGCGCCGCGCAGCAGGAGGTGGCCGACGCCGCCGCCAAGCCGACGCAGGAGTTCCCCCGCTTCCTCGACTACAGCGACGACGTCCTCGCCGCCGTGACCGAGGCGGTCGGCGACGACGTCGCGCAGGCCCTCACCATCGCGGGCAAGGCCGAGCGCGAGACGCGCCTCGACGAGCTCAAGGAGTCGGTCAAGACCCAGCTCGCCGAGCGGTTCGTGGGCCGCGAGAAGGAGCTGTCCGCTGCCTTCCGCTCCGTCAACAAGAAGCTCGTGCGCCAGCGCATCCTGCGCGACAAGGTGCGCATCGACGGCCGTGGCCTCGCCGACATCCGCACGCTCGGCGCCGAGGTCGAGGTCCTGCCGCGCGTGCACGGATCGGCGCTGTTCGAGCGCGGGGAGACCCAGATCATGGGTGTCACCACGCTGAACATGCTCCGGATGGAGCAGCAGCTCGATACGCTCTCGCCGGTCAAGCGCAAGCGCTACATGCACAACTACAACGTCCCGCCGTTCTCCACGGGCGAGACCGGCCGCGTCGGCTCCCCGAAGCGGCGCGAGATCGGTCACGGTGCGCTGGCCGAGCGCGCCCTGATGCCGGTGCTGCCGAGCCGCGAGGAGTTCCCCTACGCGATCCGCCAGGTCTCCGAGGCGCTGAGCTCCAACGGGTCGACGTCCATGGGCTCGGTCTGTGCCTCGACCCTGTCGATGCTGAACGCCGGTGTGCCGCTGCGTGCCGCGGTCGCCGGGATCGCGATGGGCCTGGTCACGGACACCGTCGACGGCAAGACCGAGTACGCGGCGCTCACGGACATCCTCGGAGCCGAGGACGCCTTCGGCGACATGGACTTCAAGGTCGCCGGTACCCGCGAGTTCGTCACGGCGATCCAGCTCGACACCAAGCTCGACGGCATCCCCGCCTCGGTGCTCGCCGGCGCGCTGACCCAGGCCCGTGACGCCCGTCTGCACATCCTCGACGTCATGAACGAGGCCATCGACGCGCCTGACGAGATGTCGCCGTACGCGCCCCGTGTGATCGCGGTGACGGTCCCCGTCGACAAGATCGGTGAGGTCATCGGCCCGAAGGGCAAGATGATCAACCAGATCCAGGACGAGACCGGCGCCCAGATCTCCATCGAGGACGACGGCACCGTCTACATCGGCGCGACCGACGGTCCGTCCGCCGAGGCGGCGCGCAACATGGTCAACGCCATCGCCAACCCGCAGATGCCGGAGGTGGGAGAGCGCTACGTGGGTACCGTCGTCAAGACGACGACCTTCGGCGCGTTCATCTCGCTGACGCCGGGCCGCGACGGGCTCCTGCACATCTCGCAGATCCGCAAGATGGTGGGCGGCAAGCGTGTCGAGAACGTCGAGGACGTCCTCGGTGTCGGCCAGAAGGTCCAGGTCCAGATCGGTGAGATCGACCCGCGGGGCAAGCTGTCGCTGGTGCCAGTCCTTGACGAGGACGCCGCCGAGAAGGCACCGGCCGGGGCTGACGCCTGACGTGAGCTCCTCTCCTGAGGGCCCCCCGGGGCAGGACGGTGCGGCCGTGCGCCGCGCCGTCCTGCCCGGCGGCGTCCGCGGCCTGACCGAGACCATGCCCGGGCTCCGCTCGGTGACGCTGGGCGCCTGGGTGGGTGTCGGCTCGCGGGACGAGGCCGATGGCCACCACGGGTCCACCCACTTCCTCGAGCACCTGCTGTTCAAGGGAACTCCGTCGCGGACGGCGATGGACATCGCCAGCTCCTTCGACGAGGTCGGCGGGGAGGCCAACGCGGCCACCGGCAAGGAGCACACCTGCTACTACGCGCGGGTGCTCGACACCGACCTGCCGATGGCGGTCGACGTCATCTCCGACATGGTCACCTCCGCGTCGATCAGTGCGGACGACGTCGACAGCGAGCGCGGGGTCATCCTCGAAGAGCTGGCGATGAACGACGACGACCCGAGTGACGTCGTCCACGAGAAGTTCGCCGAGCTCGTGCTGGGGGACCATCCTCTCGGCCGACCCATCGGGGGGACGCCGGACACGATCCGCGCCGTGCCCCGCGAGGCGATCTGGGAGCACTACCGCCAGCACTACGTGCCTCCCGGGCTGGTCGTCACCGCTGCGGGTGGTCTCGACCACGACGAGGTCTGCCAGCTCTTCAGCGAGTCGCTCGGTTCGGCCGGCTGGCCCAGTGAGGGCGAGGTCGCGCCACGCGAGCGCCGCGTCGCGGGCACCGAGCCGGTGGGTGCGTCGTCCGGCTCGGTGCTGACCGTCCGGCGGACGACGGAGCAGGCGAACGTGATCCTGGGGGGTCTGGGCCTGCTCGCCACCGACGAGCGCCGGTTCACCCTGAGCGTCCTGAACGCCGTGCTCGGCGGGGGCATGAGCAGCCGGCTGTTCCAGGAGGTGCGCGAGAAGCGCGGCCTGACCTACTCCGTCTACTCGTTCGCCGCGGGGTACGCCGAGTCCGGCTACTTCGGCCTGTACGCGGGCTGCACCCCCGGCAAGGTCGCCGAGGTCGTCGGCCTGCTCGGCGAGGAGTGGGCACGGCTGGCCACGCACGGCGTCTCCGACGACGAGCTGGCCCGCGGCATCGGGCAGCTCTCGGGCGGCCTCGTGCTGGGTATGGAGGACACCGGGTCGCGGATGTCGCGGCTGGGCAAGGCCGAGCTCGTCTACGGCGAGTACGTGAGCCTCGACGAGGCGCTGCAACGGATCCAGGCGGTCACGGCGGACGATGTCCGCGAGCTCGCGGAGGAGCTGTACGCCCGCCCGCGCTCGCTGGCCGTCGTCGGCCCGTTCGACGCCGACCCGGTGACCGACATTCCCTGAGGCGATTGCCCGTCAGGGGGCGGGTGTGAAGGACTCCTCGATGCCTTCCGTGACCTTGCTGGTGACCAGCCCCATCGCCATCGTCCGCGCACCGGCGACGTCGAACAGGAAACCCATCGCGACGGCGAGTGGCAGGACGGCGAGCACGCCGCGCAGTACGGCCTTGCCGCCGCGGGTCGTCGTCGACGCCGCCCGGCTCGGCTGGACGGCGACGGGAGTGGGGGCAATGCTGCGCAGGGCCGTGATCGACCCTCCGGCCATCCACTCCGTGAGCTGTCGGCGCCCGACGAGCCGGACGCCGCGGCGCTCGGCGAGCGCCGTGGCGGGCTTGCTGAACCCGCTGGTCGTGACGTACCACGCGAGGTCCGCGCCGTGCTCGTCCCAGACGGTCCCGAGGAACTTCTGCATGTCCGGCGAGCTGACGCAGCGGTGGGGCGCGTAGCGCTTGCACTGCACCACGAGGTGGCGTCCCGCCGGGTCGACGGCCACGACGTCGGCGCCGAGGTCGCCCGAGCCACCGATCACGCGGACGTCGGTGTGCCCGTCCCGGGCCAGGAGCCGGGCGACGAGGTCCTCGAACTGATCGCCGGTCATCCCGTCGGTCGTCGCGACCTGCGTGTCGAAGAACCGCTGGCGCGCCTCGGCTGCCCGGTGACGCGCTCGCCGCGTGCGGAACAGCATCACGAGTCCGGCCAGCACGACAGCCCCGCCGAGCGCGAACAGCGGCCACCACTGTTCCACGAAGCGCCACGCGGTACCCGCTGCGCCGGTGACCACCACCCCCACCACCAGGACTGCGAAGACCCTGGCGTTGTCGTCGTCCCTGCGTCGGCCTATGCCCGTCTTCTCGGTCCCTCGGCGCGTCAGCCTGAGCATCTCGGCGCTACCGTCCTGGAATGACCGTCGTCGGGGATGTACAGCGGCGCCTACCTCGCCAGCTCGGCGCATGGGCCGTGGCCAGCGTCGTGGTGGGCGCGGTGTCGGAGCTGGTGGGACGTCGCCTTGGTGACGCTGCCCTGTCGGGATTCGGGCGGCAGTGCGTGCTCTGGGGCGTCGTGGACGGCGCGATCGCGGCCTTCGGGCTGGCCACGTCCGACCGGCCTGTCGCGACGTCCCGGTTGCGCCGGATCCTCTGGGCGAATTCAGCGGCGGACGTCGCCTACGTCGCAGGCGGTCTCGCCTGGGCGCAGCGAGGCAGTCCGCTGGCGCGCGGCAGCGGTGCCGCTGTGGTTGTGCAGGGCGGCTTCTTGTTGGTGTTGGACGTGGTCAACGCCGCCGCCGTGGCGCGCGCGGAGGACACCAGCAGCTGACGCAGGGTCCTGACGGCCATTCGCCTCGGGGTCGAGGAGCGCCCACCGCCGGGGGGAGAGGGCGCAGCGGAGACCTGATGGTCGGAGACCGCTGGGTGACGCGGGCTCATAGCGGACCGGCGCGTTGCTGAGATGCGCGGCCCCGGCCGGTCCCGGGGACACGGTCGACGGCTGGCCACGCTCCCCCGCATTCCCAGAGGGTGGGGGGCGGGTCTCGGTATCGGCGGCCGGCAGGGGTGGTCCAGGTGACGGAACGGTCGATGTCCACAATGATCGACCAGCCGTCAAGGTGTTTGACCCTGTGGTGAAAACGGCAGGCTGGGATGAGGTTGCAGATGCAGGTCGTGCCTCCGGCCGCGTAGGCGGTGCAGTGGTCGAGGTCGCAGTCCGCGGAGGGTCGTCGGCATCCGGGGAACCGGCATCGGCGGTGGACTGCGTCGATGTGGTCGGCGATCGTCGAGGACGGCCGGTACCGCGTCGTCGAGTGGTGCGGGAGCTGCGCGGCGATGGCGTCGCTGACCCGGTCAACGGCCAGCCCGGCCACCCGTTGAGCGAGGGCAGTGCCGTCACCCGCACAGGTGTCGACCTCTGCGCTCCTTCGCTGCTCGACCCCAGTCGTCTGCGGACTGTCGGCCTTCCCTGTGCCTGGGTTCTGGGCGTTCGCTGTGCCTGGCTTCTGGGCGTTCGCTGTGCCTGGCTTCTGGGCCTTCCCCGTGCCCTGCTCCTCGGCCATCGCCGTCTCCGGGGACTGGTCGTCCGGGGGCTGTCGACGGTCGTGGGGCTGTCCATGGGACCGGTAGCGCTTGGGGTCGCGACCCAGAACGGCGCCGTCGCCGTCAACGACCAGCCGTCGCCAGGTGGCGCTGGCGGCGATCTCGCGGGCCATCGGCGCGGTGATCAAGCCGTACCCGACCAGCTCGGCGGGGTCCTCGTCATGCCCCGCGGCCGTGCTGGCCTGCATCACCAGGTCCGCCTTCCACCGATCGGTATCGGTGTGTGCGCAGTCCCGCACCCGGTCGGGATGACAGATCATGTCCACCAGCACGTCCGCGCGGCGCTCGTCCAGGCTCCGCGGGACCCCGTCGTCGTCCACGGCCGGCAGTGAGCGGGCCCGTGTGGTCAGGGTGTCCCAGATCTTCTTCTGCTCCACGGCGGTCAGCACGGCCTTGACCTCGCCCATGTCGTCCACGACCTCGGACTTGCGGACGCCACGCTCAGCCCGGGCCGCCTTCGCCCGCTCGGCCGCGGCGCCCGGATCGAGCTTGGCCGCGACCCGGCGGGTGAACATCCGAACCTGCCTGGCGGTGCGGCCCTCACCGGCCTGCGCCAAGGCCGCTGCTTCCAGCACCGCCTGGTACTCCTGCTTCACGGAGCCGGCCTCCTCGGTGATCGCCCGCGCCGTGGCCAGGTCAACCCGCCCCTGACCCAGGGCTGCCGCGGTTGCCGTCCAAGTGGTCAGCATGTGGGCGTCGGAGACCACCTGCTCAGCGGCCTGCGGTGACAGCCGCAGCGCGAGCGCCACCTGCCCGCACGCGTCACGCCAGGCGTCCTTGGCGAACGGGTTCTTCGGGTCTGCCGGGACCGCCTCCCGTCGAGCCAGCAACTCGGCAGTCTCGGCTGCCTGCCGAGCCTGGGCGACGGCGACGATGCGCCCCCAGCCGTCGACGTGGTCCACGATCTCGGCCTCGGTTCGCTCACCGGGGGCAGGTCGCGCGGTCAGGACGTGCAACAGGCCAAGTGGCGCACGCCCCTGTGCCAGCGCGATTCGCACGTTCGTCTCGGTCGGCCCAGGGCACTCCGCCGCTGCCCGTTCCAGCCACGTGTCCATCACCGGCTGACGATCAGCAAGAGAGACGGGATCATCGGTCATGCGTTTGATCGTACACCTGTTCGAACAACTCGGCAAGAGCGAGATATGAAACTCTCGCGCGTCGTTCCCACCGGCGACTTGGGCGTCTCCCGCTGGCCCTGAGCGAGTTCGCACCTGGTCGTGGAGATGGTCCGTGCTCGGTGAACGGCTGCTGCACGCTGGGTGTCGGGCACGAGGTGCACCGGCGGCGTGGGTCGACCATGGATGTCGGTGCCCACTCATAGCCTGGGACCGCGAAGGGACACCGCGAGGGGCACGGCGCAGGAGGACGACGATGGAGCTGGGTGCGGCACGACGGATGGCGCAGACACTGGTGCGCGAGAACGGCCTGCACGGGTGGACGCTCGTGCTCGACGGCGCGAGAACGCGGGCAGGCGTCTGCCGGCCGGCGACCCGCCAGATCGGGCTCTCGCGCGTGCTGACGCCACTGCACGACGAGTCCGAGGTGCGCGACACGGTGCTGCACGAGATCGCCCACGCCCTCGTGGGCGCCAGCCACGGCCACGACGCGGTGTGGCGGGCGAAGGCGCGCGAGCTGGGGTGCTCCCCGCAGCGGTGCCTGCCCGCCACCGCGGCGCGCGTCCCTGGCGCATGGCAGGGCGCCTGTCCCGCGGGTCATACCCTGACGCGTCATCGCCGTCCTTCGCGGGTGGCGTCGTGTCGCGCTTGCACGCCGGCGTTCGACCCGTCCGCGCTGCTGACCTGGACCTACCGCGGCCGGCGGGTCCCGATGGGCTCGGGCTACGAGGCGGAGCTCGCCCTCGTGACCGGGCGCGCCGCCCGAAACGGGAGGACACGGCGCGGTGGGCGCGGCATGGACGAGACCGGCGGCTTCGAGGACGGCGAGCTCGAACTCGGCAGTGCCATCGCCGGGATGGGTGCGCGCGGCAGCACGGCCGCCAGGGTGCGTGAGGCGCAGCAGCTGCTGGCCCAGGCCTACGCCGTGCTGCCCGTGGGCACGCAGGTGACGCTAGGCGGCCGCGGCCGATACGCCGGTCTGGTGGGCACCATCGAGAAGCGTGCCCGGACGCGCTACCACGTGCGGACGCAGGTGGGGCTGGTCACCGCCCCGTTCGCCCTCGTCAGCCGTGCCTAACGGCCCCAGCGGTCGGCGGTGACCGGTACAGCACGTGCCGCCGCAGGCGGTGACCCTCGGGCACCCGCGGGTGGTCGAAGTCGTCCGCGGGGTCCCGGGTCATGCCGAGTCGCTGCATCACGGCCACCGAGCGGAGGTTGGTCGCGGCAGTCATCGAGACGACCTCCGGGAGGTTGAGCGTCTCGAAGGCGTGGTCGAGGCACGCGGTGGCCGCTTCGGTCGCGTAGCCGTGGCCCCACGCGTGCGCGGCCAACCGCCATCCGACCTCGACGGCGGGGGTGAAGGGTGCCTTGAAGGTGTGGAGCAGAAGCCCGGTGCAGCCGAGCAGCTCGCCGGTAGCCCGGTGCTCCACGGCCCAGTGCCCGTAGCCGTGCTCGGCGAAGGAAGTTTTGAACCGGTCGACGAACGCGTCGCTCTGTGCTCGGGTCAGCGCGTGCGGGAAGTGCTCCATCACCACCGGGTCCGCGTTGAGCCGGGCGAACGGCGCGCGGTCGGCGTCCCGCCAGCGGCGCAGCAGCAGGCGCGGGGTGGAAAGCTCGGCGTCGGCAGGCGCAGGATCGGGTGGCACGGGCCAGAACGTTAGCGCTGCATAGGCTGCGTCGGTGCGCATCCTCATCTGGCACGGCTACCTGCTCGGGGGCACCGGTTCCAACGTCTACACGCGCGCCCTGGCGCGGGCCTGGAGCCGGCAGGGGCACGACGTCACCGTGCTGTGCCAGGATCCCCACCCCGAGGCGTTCGACCTCGGCGGTGCGGGGGTCGTCCGCCCCCGCCTCGACGGGCCGCTCCCGGTGTTCGTGCTCGACCGCTACGCCGACGCCGAGCCGCAGCTGCTCGGCAGCATGTCGGTGGCCGAGCGTGAGACTTTCGTCGAGGTCAATGCGGCCGCGGTGCGCGACGTAGCTGCCGACGGACTCCCCGTCGACCTGCTGCTCGTCAACCACGTGCTGCTGGGCGCCCCTGTCGGCGCGGCCTCGGGGATGCCGTACGTCGTCAAGGCGCACGGGTCAGAGCTGGAGTTCGCCATGCGCGGCAACGCGGACCTGTGTGAGTGGGCCGCGCGGACGCTCGCTCCCGCCACCGCCGTGCTGGCCGGTTCGCACCACGTCGCCACCGTGCTGGCCGAGCTGGTAGGCCCGGACCCCGCCAGCGTCCACGTCGTCCCGCCTGGAGTGGACGTGGACGAGATCCGACCTCGCGACCGGAGCGAGGCGCTCGCCGACCTGCTGCGCGAGTGCCGGGCCGACCCGCCGAACCCTGCTGGCTCCTACGACGAGCGCGGGCCCGACGAGGGCAACGCCGCACGGCTTGCCTCGTTCCTCGACGGCGATCGCAGGACGGTGCTCTACGTCGGCAAGCTCAGTGAGGAGAAGGGCGTCGCGCTGCTGCTGGACGCCGTGCGCGACCTGGACGTCCGGACCGTCGTCGTCGGGTTCGGGGCTGCTCGTGCCGACCTCGAGGCCATGGCAGGACCTGACATCCTGTTCACCGGCCCGCTCGAGCACCGGCACCTGCGGTACCTGTGGCCCCTCGCGGACTGCAGCGTCACGCCGTCCGTCTTCCCCGAGGCCTTCGGGATGGTGGCGGCCGAGGCCGCCTCCTGCGGGTCGCCGCCGCTGGTGGCGCGGCACTCAGGCCTGGCGGAGATCGCGGCGGGCCTGGAGAGCGAGTACCCGGAGCACCTGCGCCACCTCGCGTCGTTCGAACGAGGGGATGCCGCGGACCTACGGGCGACGCTCGCGGAGCTGCTCGCCCTGCCGGCTGCGCAGTGGCAGGCACTGTCGGACGGCGGCCGCCGAGCTGTCGAGAGACGGTGGAGCTGGGAGGGGATCGCTGACCGGATCGTGGTCCTCGGGGCCCTGTGAAGAGACGCGGCAGGACCTGCGATCAGTTACGGCAGGCGGGTGATGCGGTCCTGCGGTCCCGGCTCGATCGGCGAGTTCTCCTCGAACTACGTCACCAGGGCGTCGAGGTCGATCTCACCGCCGAGCGCGTCGGTGCACCCGGTGAACACGGTGAACCCGTCACCACCTGTCGCCAGGAAGTTGTTCGTCGTGATCCGGTAGGACTGGTCGGCGACGAGTGGCGTCCCGTCGAGGGTTATCGCGCCGATGTCCACTCGACTTCCGAGCGGAGCTCCGGCGCTCCACGTGTACGCGAAGCCGTCAGACACCTGGAGGATGGTGCTACCAGCCGCACGGAACTGCTGCTCGAGCAGTGCATCGATCTGGGTGCCGGTGCAGGAGAGCACCACCTGGGTGCGGTACTTCTCCACGAGTGTGGTCAGGGCGGGTGCCTTGGGGACGACCCGGGTGACGATCTTGTTGTCGACCGTGGCGGACACGACGTCCTTGGTGGCTCGGCTGATGCTCAGGTCGATGTCCGTGATCAGCCGGCCGTTCGAGGCCGCGCGGGTCACGATCTTGCCGTCGATCTCGCAGTTGACCGCCCAGTTGGTGTGGCCGGTGACGACCACGTCGATCGCATCTTCCATCGCGTCGACGATCGGTGGGAGTAGGGCGGGAAGATCGTCTCGCCGGAGTCCTTGTAGGCGACGTTGGCGGCGAGGAAGCGGAAGCCGGCGCCGGCGAACCCGTCGCCGTGAGACGAACAAGGTGTTCGGGTTGGTGGCCCGCAGCTGGTCGACGTGCGGCGCGAGGTACCCGACGCCACCGGCGTTGGTCGTGCCGATGCGTCCGCCAGAACCCCCGGGCTCTTCGAGTGCCCCGTGGAAGTCGTTGAGGCCCAGGATCTGGACCTCGGTGGTCTTGGCCTTACCGGCCGAGGTGGCCCCGGCGGTGAGCGCCAGTCCCACGGCGAACGCGACGGCTGCGGATCCAGCGAGCTTGCTTCTGACGGGCGGTTCCCTCTTCCTCTGGCCGTCGCCGACGGACGGCGGTTCCGGGCTCCGATGTGCCCCGGGGGCCGAAAGTGCCACGCCGAACCTGTGCGTGGCAGGAACGCGGCGACGAGATCGAGGCTCCGGTCATGGCAGGAGTCGCGTCACCGACCGAGCGGCTCGGCGGAGCGTCACGGGCCGCTCCGCTGAGTCACCAGAATCGGTGCCTGGCCGGCGTCGTGGCACACTGGCGGACGCAGTGAACGACTGCGCGTGCTCCGGGGTCGGTGAAATTCCGAGCCGGCGGTGATAGTCCGCGACCCGACCGCCTCCAGCGGCCGGTTGACCTGGTGGAACTCCAGGACCGACGGTGAGAGTCCGGATGGGAGGTAGCACGCCGCGTCGGCGCACGTCCGCGAGCCACGGCTCGCGCGCGGGCT
>JBBSNO010000066.1:0-13245 GCA_038232615.1 Actinomycetales bacterium | reverse complement strand
GGTGGTGGATCTGTGTGAACGACGACCAGATCGATGTCTGTGACTACGACCCTGGCTTCGAGGTCACCGCTCGACTCAAGCTGTCGCTACGGACGCTGTCGGAGATCTGGCGCGGCGATCGCTCGTGGTCCGGCGCCGCGCGCGAGGGGCTCGTTGACGTCGACGCACCCCGCGCCGTACGCCGCGAACTGCCGAGGTGGCTGGGCCAGTCGTCGGCCGCGCTGGTGCCACGCCCGAAGCTCGCCGCACCTGCGTGAGCCGGCAAGCAGGTCCACCGCGAAGTAGGCAGTCTGGTGTTGCCGTTCTCATCGGTGGCACAAGGTGGCGAAGGGGCCGGGACGTCGCTTGCCAGCTCTCGCTTTGTCAGCTCGGCCCGCTCGGAGTCTGGGCCGGCACTGGCGAGCCATCGAGTTTCAACACACACCATGGCTGGACCCAGACTTCCCAAGCTCACCGGCGGCGACCGCGAGCCGGCGTACCCGCGGCTTGCACGGGACTACCTCGACACCTGGGCCGCGCCGGAGCAGGCTTGGCTGCGCAAGTTCTACCCACCCGGCTCGATCGCCTCAGCGTCGCCGAAGGCGATCTCTACCAGGAACTCGTCGAGGACGTGTTCGGTACGAGCGCGCGCCTGGAGCAAGAGCGGATCAGCTGGCGCCACGTGACAGCTGCCCTGACCGCTGTCCCCGAGCGGGGTGGCTCCGCTGGTCCAGGTCGACCACCCGACCGAACAGGACCCAGACGGCAGCGCTGACGCGTTCGCTACGACTTCACGCTGGAGCGCTGGCGAAGGCTCGGTGCTACCCATCGTGCTTGCGACCTGGGGAGGGCCCGCGAGCGGTGGCGCGCGAGGCGACGAGACTGTTCGCCGACGATCAAGCGCGGCATGGATCGCCTGGCGGACGGCTGGCCGGGGCTGATGGAGAAACGCGCTGGAACGTCGGCCAGGCTGACGTTCCGCACATCTCCCGGGCGACATCTCGGCTATTTCGGCTCACCCTTCGGCGTCTGCGAACGCGCGCATGGACTGGGCCTCGAGGTCGCTGAGGAGGTCCCGGAGTCGGCGGGCGTTGTCGAACCAGGCTTGGTAGCGCACTGGGAGTAGTAGCCGGCACGGCGTAAGAGCAGGCACCGCAGCCGACCGGGGAGCCGACGACGACCCGGTGCCCCGGCCGCAGGTTGCGCACCCCGCCGCCGACCTCCTCCACGACACCGCCGCACTCGTGCCCCAGGCTCCCAGCAGCACGGAGTAGCCGAGGAGAGGCCGCTCACCACCGGCGTCGTCAGAACCGACCTCGTAGCTCTTGCGGATGCGTGCACCCCCAGTGCCGCACGCGGCGCGACGCCGTCACGCCGGACCACCTGGGGGCTCGTCGTGCGCGGTGGCCACGCCGTGCTCTGACGGGTTTTCGGGCATGCTGCCTCCTTCGAGCACGTCCTGGTCCGAAGGACATCAGCCGCGTCACTTCTCGACCGCGCCCGGTGACTCGGGCGGGTCGGGTTGCTGGTCGTCCGGCGCGTCCCGGACGCCGTTGTCGGACCCCGGTGGCACCGTGAGGGCCATGAACACGATCGACGAGTGGGCGGCGCTGGCGCAGGTGGACTGCTCGACCTGCGGCACCGCGATGCCGTTCGAGCTGCTGGAGTGCCTGGACGGTCACGGGGAGGACTGTCCCGACCTGGTGTGCACCGGATGTGGGTACGTGGTCGTCGTGGGCCCGGCCCCGCTGGACGCAGCCCGATCCGCATAGCCACCGAGCGCCGTCCGGGCCGGGTCGATGTCTGCGCACCTACACTGCGCGGGTGATCTTCAAGGCCGTCGGGGACGGGCGCCCCTACCCTGACCACGGGTTGACGACGCCCAAGCAGTGGGCCGTGGTGCCGCCGCGCCAGGTGCGCCTGGTCGAGCTGATCACGACCAAGCGCACGCTCGACCTCGACGCGCTGCTGGCCGAGGACTCGACCTTCTTCGGGGACCTGTTCGCCCACGTCGTCGAGTGGCAGGGGTCGATGTACCTCGAGGACGGGCTGCACCGGGCGGTGCGGGCGGCCCTGCAGCAGCGACCGGTCCTGCATGCCCGCGTGCTGGTACTGGACAGCTGACGGACGACGGGGGACACCGTGGCGGGACGGGACGACGAGGGCAGCGAGCCCTGGGACGACCAGGGTCGGTACGCGGACGAGCGCGACGACGCCACCGGGGACGACGAGCACGTATGGACGGATGCCGACGAGCGGCGCTACCAGGCACGGCGACGCGAGGAGCTCAAGCAAGTACGTCGCAGGCGCCGGCAGGCGACGTCCTTCACCGTCCTCGTCCTGCTCGTGCTCGGCGTCGGCGTCGGGGCGGCCGGGGTCTACCAGGGCTGGTGGGAGTGGCCGTTCGAACGCGAGGAGCAGTCAGCCACCCCGGCGCCGACGTCGACGCCGTGCCCCACGCCCGAGGTGACGGCCGCGCAGCCGGCCGACGTCACGGTCACCGTGCTCAACGGGACGGGTGAGCCTGGCCTCGCGGGTCGGGTCACCGAGGAGCTCGCGGCACGCGGCTATGCCGTCGACGACCCCCGAAACACCGAGGGCACCGTCGCCGAGATCGCTCAGGTTCGGCACGGCCCCGAGGGGCTGACGGCGGCACGCAGCGTCGCGGCGCAGGTCGACGGCTCCATCCTGGTGGACGACGGCCGCGCCGGTCCGGCGGTGGATCTCGCGGTGGGTGCCGGGTACGTCGGGCTGAGGCCGCCCGAGGTCGTCGCCCCCCTGCTCGAACCCGCTCCCGCCGAGTCACCCGCAGGGTGCGTGCCCGCCCCGGCACCGACCGACGGAGCTCCGGCCGAACCGCCCGCCCCCGGGGCCGAGACACCCGCGGGCGAGGCGCCCGCCACCGAGGTGCCGCCCGCAGGAACACCGGCCGAGCCCGCGCCCACTACCTGAGCCGCAGTGCGCGGCGACGGCCGATCGCGGCAGGATGAGCCCATGCGCCTGCCCAGCCCGTCCGACCTGCTCGGTGCCGCCTCCTCCGTCGCCGGCGGAGTGACGAACGCCGTCGACGGCGTCGGTGACGCCCTCGACCTGGTGCCCCGAGCCGCGGACCTGATCACCCGCATCGGCGCGTTGATCGACCGCGTCGATGGCCTGGTCGACCGCGCCGAGGGCACGCTGGGACGGGTGGACGCCGCCGTAGCCGGCGTGGAGACGACCATGACGGACGCGAAGGTCCTCGTCACGGACGCCCGCAAGACGGTCAAGGGCGCTCAGGAGACGATCAAGGGTGCCCAAGGAGCGGTCAGCGACGCTCGCCAGACCATGACGGACGCCGACGAGGCCGTCCGCTCGGCGACCGCCGTGCTCAACTCGACGACCGCACTGGTGCAGGAGGCTGGCGCGGTAGCGGCCCGCGCCGACGGGATCATCGAGACGGCCTCGTCCGTCGCCACCCGCGCCGACAAGCTCGTCAAGAGCGCCTCCGGCGTCGCGGCCAGGGCGGACAGCCTGGTCGACAGCGCAACCGGCGTCACCGGGCGGGCGGACGAGCTCATCGGGACGGCGTCCGGCGTCACCACCCGAGCCGAAGCCGTGATCGAGAGCGCCACCGGTGTCACAGCCCGCGCGGACGCGATCATCGCCGGAGCGGCCGACGTGACTGGACGCGCGGACCAGCTGATCGGGACGGCGTCCGGCATCACCACCAAGGCCGACCGCCTCATCGCCGGCGCCTCAGGCGTGCTGGCGACCAGCGACCGGCTGATGAGCGACGTCGCGCCGATCGCCCACACGCTGATGCCGATGGCGAAGCGGTTCGCCGAGACGCTCGAGCCACGCGAGGTCGACGCCGCGATCGCCCTGATCGACCGGATGCCGACGGTGCTGACCCACCTCGACAAGGACGTGCTGCCGATGCTGCAGCAGCTCGACCGCGTCGGCCCCGACGTCCACCAGATCCTCGAGATCGTCGAGGACCTGCGCGAGGTGCTGACCGGTCTGCCCGGCGTCGGGCTGCTGAAGAGGCTGGGTGACCGCAAGGACGACGAGGGCTGACGCACCAGGGCGGGTCAGAGCACGTGCTCCCCGTACATCTCGCCGAGCGGGTCGGAGATCAGCTCGATGCGTGCGCCGTCGGGGTCGCGGAAGTACACCGACACCCCGCTGTGGACCTCGTGCTCGACGCCCGCACCGGCGAGCTTGCCGACGAGGTGCGTCCACCGGTCAGGGTCGACGCTGATCGCGACGTGGTGCAGGCCACCGAGCACCTCGGCGTACGGGCCGACGTCCAGGCCGGGGAAGTCGAAGAACGCCAGCAGGTTCTCGTTGCCGATGTCGAAGAAGAAGTGCGACGAGCCCGGGTAGTCGCGGTTGTCGATCAGCTCGGTGAGCGGGAACTCCAGGACGCCGGAGTAGAAGCGGATCGTCTGCTCGACGTCGCTGGCCACCAGGGCGGCGTGGTGCAGGCCGCGGGCCGACGACGCCGGACGCCGGTCAGCTGGCAGCAGGTACGCCGCGCGAAGGCCCGCACGCTCCGCCTCGTGGTCCGTCAGGTCCGGTGCGGTCATGGCGTCCTCCAGCTCGGTCCGTGGTGTGCGGTCGGGCCGCGATCAGGCGGCGAGGGTGGCGTGCATCTCCCAGACGAGCACCTCGGAGGCCTCGGTGGCCGTGACCCGCTGGCCTCCGGTGGCGGTGAAGCGGGCGGCGTCGCCCTGCGCCAGCGGCCCCGCGCCCTCGAGCGTCACGGCACCCCTCGGGACGAACAGGTGCAGGAACGGTGCCTCGGGCAGCTCGACCGACTGACCGGGCTGCAGCCGCGCCACGTGCAGTGCTGCGTACCGGTTCGCGATCCGGATCGCAGCGGCGCCGTCGTGCGCGGGCATCCCCGAAGCCACCGGGACGAGCCGGCCCGACATCAGCTCGTCGTCGATCTCGAGCTGCTCGTAGCCCGGCGCGATGCCGCCCGAGTCGGGTACGACCCACATCTGCACGAAGTGCACCGGGTCGGCGTGCGTCTCGCCCTGCAACCGCCAGGAGTCGTGCTTCTCCGAGTGCAGGATGCCGCGGCCGGCGCTCATCCGCTGGGCCAGGCCCGGGTAGATGACCCCGGAGTGGCCGGTGGAGTCTTGGTGCACCAACGACCCCTGCATCACCCAGGTGACGATCTCCATGTCACGGTGCGGGTGCGTCTCGAAGCCCGCCCCGGGCCGCACCACGTCGTCGTTGTTGACGAGCAGCAGCCCGTGGTGGGTGTTGCGAGGGTCATTGTGGTGGCCGAACGAGAAGGAGTGGTGGGAGTCGAGCCAGTCGATCTTCGTGGCGAACCGGTCCTGCGACCGGCGCACGTCGACCTGCGGTGTGATGGCACTCATGCGGTCTCCTCCTGGAGGTGATTTCATCCTGTACCAACCTGGATGACGCGTCAACCATTCCCGTAGGGTGCGCGGATGACGAGGTGGCTGGACAAGGCCGAGCAGCACTCCTGGCGCGCGTACCTGCTGATGCAGGCCCGCCTGCCGGCAGCGCTGAACCGTCAGCTGCAGCGCGACTCCGGGCTCTCACTGGCCGACTTCGACGTGCTCGTGCAGCTCACCGACGCCCCCGCCCGGCGGGTTCGCGCGTTCGAGCTCTGCCGCGCGCTGCAGTGGGAGAAGAGCCGGCTGTCGCACCAGGTCCGGCGCATGCAGGCCCGCGAGCTGGTCACGCGCGAGGACGTCGACGGCGACGGCCGGGGGGCCTTCGTCGTCCTCACCGACGCGGGTTCCGCAGCGATCGAGGCGGCCGCGCCGCTGCACGTCGAGGCGGTGCACCGCCTGGTGTTCGACACGCTCACCCGGCAGCAGGTCGCCACGCTGGGCGAGATCGCCGACGAGGTGCTCGGCAGACTGGACGCCGAGCGGGGGTGACGACGCCGACCCAGGAGCCGCAGAAGACCCCCCGCGGGCACGGGGGGCCTTCGTCGCTGTGGCGGTGGCGGTGGGATTTGAACCCACGGTGGAGTTGCCCCCACACACGCTTTCGAGGCGTGCTCCTTAGGCCGCTCTGACACGCCACCTCGACAGACGATACCGGCCCGGCGGTGCGGCGAGGAAACGCGTACCGCGCGGACGCCTCAGCGGTGGGTGTCGAAGAACGAGCGCAGCAGCTCGCCGCACTCCGGCTCGCGCACCCCGCCCACGACCTCGACGCGGTGGTTCAGCCGGCGGTCCCGGACGACGTCCCACAGCGAGCCGGCCGCGCCTGCCTTGGGGTCCCACGCGCCGAGCACGATCCGGGCCACCCGCGCGAGCACGGCCGCGCCGGCGCACATCGTGCAGGGCTCGAGCGTCACGGCCAACGTGCACCCCTCCAGGCGCCAGCTGCCCGAGACGGCGGCCGCCGCCCGCAGGGCGAGGACCTCGGCGTGCGCTGTCGGGTCCCCGGTCGCCTCGCGCGCGTTGTGCCCGGCCCCGAGCACCTGGCCGGACGACGACACGACGACGGCGCCCACGGGCACGTCCGCGGTCGCGAGCGCCAGACGTGCCTCGGCGAGCGCGAGGCCGACCAGCTGCTCGTCGTCCGGGCGGGCGCGGGGGGTCAGCGCAACGCCTCGAGCAGGTCCGCGAAGCCGACCTGCTCGCCGATCTCACCCAGCACGGATGCCGGGTCGTCGGTGTTGTCCTCGGTCAGCCCGCACAGGCGCCGCCGGTCGATGCCGAGGTCGTCGAGCAACGAGGGGTCGCCCGCCCACGCCGGTGGCGGGAGCGGGTCGGGTTCGTCCAGGTCGCCGACGTCGGGGACCACCCCGTCGTCGTCCGCCTCGTCGAGCAGCGAGTCCAGCTCGGCCACGCCGCCGTCGGCCTCGTCGTCGCGGGGGTCCGCCTCGGCGACCACGACGTCGTCCTCATCGTCCTCGAACCCCCGGGATGCCCGCGCGCGAGCCGCCGCGGGGACCGGCGCGGGGAACGGTGCGCCCGCTGCGGCAGGCTCATCCGCCGGGCCCGGGTCGACGTCCGGCGCAGGAGCCGCGTCCGGCTCAGAGGCCGCGTCCGGCTCAGGGGCTGCCGTCTCGCCGTCCCCCGGGGCCACGAGCCCGTCGGCGGTCTCGACGTCAGCCGCTGCCGAGAGCAGCTCGGCGTAGGGCCCGCGCGACGACGCGGGGAAGTCGGAGACGAACACGCGGGCGTCCTCGTCGCCGTCCACGCGCACGAGGGCGAACCACTCGTCCTCGTGCTCGATCACAGCCAGGACCGGGTGCTCGCCGTTCGCGACCCCGCGCAGCGTCTCCGCGAGGTCGTCCAGGCTGTCGGCGTCCTCGACGTCCACGTCGCGCGCCCTCCAGACGCGCCCGTCCCCGGCGATCACAGCGGTGAAGTAGGACACGGGGACATGGTGGCGTACCGCCCGCGCCCTGCACACCGGAACGGCGGCACGATCCCCGCAGACGTGGGGACCGGTAGGTTGCGAGCCATGCGCCTGCACGTCGCCGACCACCCCCTGGTCGCCCACAAGCTCACTGCCCTGCGTGACGAGCGCACCGACTCCCCGACGTTCCGCCGCCTCGCCGACGAGCTGGTCACGCTGCTCGCGTACGAGGCAACGCGTGACGTGCGCACCGAGCCGGTCGACATCACCACTCCCGTGGGGCCGACGACCGGCATCCGGCTCTCGTCACCCAAACCTCTGGTCGTGCCGATCCTGCGCGCCGGTCTCGGCATGCTCGACGGCATGGTGCGCCTGCTGCCGACGGCGGAGGTCGGCTTCCTCGGAATGATCCGCGACGAGGAGACCCTGGCGGCCACGACCTACGCCACGCGGCTGCCGGACGACCTCTCCGGCCGCCAGTGCTACGTGCTCGACCCCATGCTCGCGACCGGCGGGACGCTCGCGGCGGCGATCCGGTTCCTCTTCGAGCGGGGGGCGGACGACGTCACGGCCATCTGCCTGCTCGCGGCGCCGGAGGGCGTGGCCGTACTCGAGGAGGCCTTCGGCCCGCAGGCACCGGTGACCATCGTCACCGGCTCCCTGGACGAGCGGCTGAACTCCAAGGGGTACATCGTGCCAGGGCTGGGCGACGCGGGCGACCGGCTGTACGGCGTGGTCTGACCCGATCACAACTCGGTCCGGCCATCTCCCGTCGGACCGGGCTCGCTCCTGCCGCGGCGCGCCTGCGAGGTGCGCGGGGCCCGGACGCGCATGCTGGGGGGTCGACGTGCCGGACGCACGCGCTGCTGGACCGACCGTTGACCGAGAGGAGGCCCGGAGTGGGCCGCGCCCGCAAGCTGCTGCTCTGGATCCTGATCGCCTTCGGCGTCTACGCGATCTTCCGGAGCCCCGACCAGGCCGCCGACATCGTCCGCAGTGCGTGGGACGGCATCGCCGCCGGGCTGGTAGCCGTCGGTGACTTCTTCGACGCCCTGCTGACGGGTTCCTGAGGCGGCCGTGGTCGCGCCCGGTCCGCCGGCGCCCGGTCCGTCGCCGCTCGGTACGTCAACGCTCGGTGCGCTCGCGCCCCCGAACCTGGACCGCTACCTGCTGGCGTCCGAGCGGCTGGTTGTGGCCGTCCGGCGACACCCCGCGCGGCTGCTCGAACCGGTCGGCTCCGCGGTGGGTGGGCTCGTGGCCGTCGGGTGGCTCGACACGTACGTCACGGGCGGCGTGCCCGTGCTGGCCGACGCCCTCTGGCTCGGCTGGGTCGCCCTGGTCCTGCGCGCGATCTGGCGACTGGCCCAGTGGCGTCAGGACTGGTTCGTGGCGACGGACCAGCGGCTCGTGCTCACCTACGGCCTGATCACGCGCAAGGTCGCCATGATGCCGCTCAGCAAGGTGACGGACCTGTCGTACAACCGCTCGCCACTCGGGCGCCTGCTCGGGTACGGCGAGTTCGTGCTGGAGTCGGCCGGCCAGGACCAAGCCATGCGCGCCGTGTCGTGGGTCCCTTCCCCGGACGTGCTATACCGGCGCATCTGCGCCGAGATCTTCGACCCGCGGCACTTCGCGCGGTCCGGCCACACCCGCCCCGCGGGTCCGTCCGCCCGGTTCCAGCACGCCGAGCGAGGGCACGACACGGAGGAGGTCGTGGGCTGGGAGCCACCGCGGCGCCCCTCGCCGCGTCGCAGGAACGAGACCGGTGCGAGCAACGAGACCGGTCGCAGGGACGAGGCCGGTCGCAGCGCAGGAACGGGCCGTCCGGTCGACCGGACGCCGGACGGCACCGGCACCGGCACCGGCACCGAGCATCCGAACCTGCCGGACGGCACGGAGCGGCCGGTCTCGCGCTGGTCGCGTCGGCGGGATCCCCGCTGACGGCGGGGGCACGACCGTCAGCGCCCGTCAGCCCACGTCGGGGCCGATGCACGTCGGTGCGGCCACGTCGGTACGAGCCAGGTCACACCGCTGGCGCACTGTCGCCGCGGCCGGCCTGCCGCTCGACGGACTCCATCGCCAGCGCCTCGTCGGGCGTCGGCGCCGCTCCGCCCTGGTGGGCGGGCAGCCACCAGGCGTGCGGGCCGGGGTCGGCCAGGTCGGGATGGCGAGCCTGGACGCCGTCCAGCAGCGCCTGCAACCGTGAGCGGAGGTCCAGGGTGGCTGCGTCCAAGTCGTCGCGGGTGCCGACCGTGAACGGCTCGCCCACGGCGATCGTGACCGTGCGCCCGCGACTGAACTTCTTCGGGTGGTCCTTGGTGAACATCCGCTGCCCGCCCCAGACGACGGTCGGCACGATCGGCACCTTCGCCGCAGCCGCCATCCGCACCGTCCCGGACTTCAGCTCCTTGACCGTGAACGAGCGGCTGATGGTGGCCTCCGGGAAGACCCCGACGAGCTCGCCGTCCTTGAGCGCCTTCAGGGCGGCGCGGAACGACGCCGTACCGGCGTCCCGGTCGACCGGGATGTGGTGCATGCCGCGCATCAGGGGACCGGAGACCTTGTGCCGGAAGACCGCGTCCTTCGCCATGAACCGCGTCAGCCGTCGCCGCGACTGCCACGGGGGCAGCCCGGCGAAGATGAAGTCGAGGTAGGAGACGTGGTTGCTGGCGATCACCGCACCGCCCTCGGCCGGGACGTGCTCGTGCCCGGTGACGTCGACGGTCATGCCGAGCGCCCGGAACGACAGCAGCGCAGCCCGGATCACGGGCGGGTACACCAGCTCGGCCATCGGCCGAGCATAGGCGCCTGCCGGTCGACCCCACTGATCGTCGGACCGAACTGGTGGTGATGACGATCGCTACGGTCCGACGATCAGTGGGGTCGAGACTCAGACGGGGACGGAGATGCCCAGCCCGCCGCGCGTGGTGGCGCCGAACTGCTCCTTGACGGCCTCGAGGTCGAGCGGCCGGTTGTGCGCCCGGCCGGCCAGGAGCTCGGGCGTGATGCGGTCCGCCGGCACCAGCCACGACACCTCGAACTCGATGCCGTCCAGGTCCTTGGCGTACAGGGCCTTGGTGGTGGAGTGGTCGGTCGCACCAGCCAGGGCGCCACGCTCGGTGAGCCGGGCCGCGATGTCCTCGAGGTCGGTGAGCGTGTCGACCTCCCAGGCCAGGTGGTAGAGCCCGACGGTGGTGCGGCCGGCCTGCGACGGGCCGGCCTGCGCGCCGACCTCGAAGAGGCCGAGGTCGTGGTCGTTCGCCGACCCCGGAGCCTGCAGGAACGCCGCCCCCTTCATCAGGTCCATCCCGGCGACGGGGGCGAACCCGAGGACGTCGGAGTAGAACGCGACGCTGCGCTCGACGTCGCGCACGAACAGGACGGCGTGGTTGAGACGGTGGACGGCCATGAGGGCTCCTCGGACGGCGACGCGGCGTGCCCGGACCGCCCGGGCACACTATCCCGCAAGGAAGTTGAGAACTGAACTATTCCAATCAGGCGCCGGAGTGGGGCGTGGTGGCCGAGCTGACCGGCGCCCGCTCGCCCGGCTCGGTCCGGGCGGCCGGCACGCCGGCGCGCGGAGCGGGGCTGACGGGGCGCTCGGCCCGCGCCTGGTCCTGCCGACGGGCCTCGGCGCCCTGGGCGATCGGGGCGTCGACCCACTGCGGCGGGATCCCGAAGCCGTCGACGAGCGTGCGCATGTGCGGGCGCAGCTCGCGGCACAGGTCGTTCACGGCCGCGGTCACCTGCTTGGCCCGCCGGGCCGTCAGCCGGTTGTGCTCGAGGAACCAGGCCCGGTCGGTCTCGACCTCGCAGAGCACGTACAGGTCGCAGACGCGGTCCAGCAGCGCCTTCACCGCGGGGTCGTCGCACCGGTCGATCGCGTCGACGAAGGCCTCCAGGACGACGCGCTCGACGTGCACGCGGGCCGCGCGCAGCACGTGGTCCTGCGCCGCGTTGAACACCTCGAACGGGTCGGCCTTGCCCGACCCCGCGGCACGCAGGCGCCGGGCGAGGCCGTCGAGCACGTGCTTCTCCCGGTCCTCGAACAGCCGCACGTGCCAGGCCCGGTCGCCCAGACCGGTCTCGTCGTCCGACGAGGGCGCGGTGCCGAGCAGCCGCTGGAGCAGGCCGCGCGCCGCCGTCCGCTCGATCACCGTTCCGACGAACTGGTCGGTGACGAACCGCACCGTGCCGAGGGTGTCGAGGTCGCCGAAGTGGTCGCGGTAGCTCGTGAGCAGGCCCTTCGCCACCAGCTGCAACAGCACGGTGTTGTCGCCCTCAAACGTCGTGAACACGTCGGTGTCGGCCTTGAGCTGCGGCAGCCGGTTCTCCGCCAGGTACCCCGCGCCGCCGCACGCCTCGCGGCACATCTGGATCGTCGTCGTGGCGTGCCAGGTGGCCGCGACCTTGATGCCGGCCGCCCGCGACTCGAGCTCGCGCTGGCGGTGGCCGTCGGTCTCCGGTGCGGTCTGCACGTCGTGCAGCGCCCCGACCAGCTCCCCCTGCGCGAAGTGCAGCGCGTACGAACGGGCCAGGGCGGGCAGCAGGCGCCGCTGGTGCGCCAGGTAGTCGCCGACGACGACCTCGTCGTCGGTGCCCGGACGCAGGAACTGGCGCCGGGTGTCGGCGTACGCCACCGCGATCGCGAGCGCCGACTTGGTCGCGCTCTGGGCGCCGCCGGCCACGCTGACACGGCCGCGCACGAGGGTGCCGAGCATCGTGAAGAACCGGCGACCGGCGTCCTCGATCGTGCTGGTGTAGACGCCCTCGGCCGACACCGAGCCGTACCTGTCCAGCAGGTTCTCGCGTGGCACCCGGACCTGGTCGAACGAGAGCCTGCCGTTGTCCACGCCGTTCAAACCGGCCTTGCGTCCGCAGTCGGTGATGGTGACGCCGGGCAGCGCGTCGCCGTCCTGGCTGCGGATCGGCACCATCAGCGCGTGCACGCCGTGACCGCCGGTGTCGGTGACGAGCTGGGCGAAGACCACGGCCGCGCGCCCGTCGCGCGCGGCGTTGCCGATGTAGTCCTTGCGGGCACCCTCGTGCGGGGTGTGGACGACGAACTCGGCCGTGCTCGCGTCGTAGGTCGCCGTCGTCGCGAGCTGCTGGACGTCGGACCCGTGGCCGGTCTCGGTCATCGCGAAGCACCCGGGCAGGGTCATGTCCATCACCGAGGGCAGGTAGCGCTCGTGGTGTACCGCGGTGCCGAGCGCCTGCACCGCGCCGCCGAACAGGCCCCACTGGACGCCGGCCTTGACCAGCAGCGACAGGTCGCCGAACCCGAGCATCTCGAACGACGTGACGGAGCCGCCGATGTCCCCGTCACCGCCCTGGGCGACGGGGAAACCGCGCACGGAGTGGCCCTCGGCGACGAGCTCGAGCATCCGCTCCAGCACCAGGGCGCGGTACCCCTCAGTGTCCAGGTCGTCGGTGTCGAGCACCGCCGTGCTGCGCATGTCCTTGCGCACCTGCTCGCGCACATGGCCCCAGCGCCCGTCGAGGTGGGCCCGCAGGACGTCAGCGTCGATCGTGCCGGCCCGGCTCATGATCCGACCCTACCCACCGGTAACCCCCCGCGGGCACAAGGCTGCGCCGCCGGTCTCACCACGGCGACTCAACCCTCCAACAGCCGCGAGGCGAACGGCGCCAGGTGCCAGGCGGCGGCACCGCGGACGTCGGACAGCCGTGTGCCGGTCAGCTGCTCGACCCGGTGCAGGCGCTTGAGCACCGTGTTCCGGTGGCAGAACAGGTGCGCCGCCACCCGGGTCGGGGAGCCGTCGGGCGCGTCCCACGCCCGGACCGTCTCGAGCAGCAGCTCGCGATCGCGGGGCCGCAGCGCCTCCAGCGGCCCGAGGAGTCGCCTGGTCATCCGCAGCGCCAGCTCCGGGATCCCCGCCACCATCGCCACGGGCAGGCGGT
>JBBSNO010000065.1:0-13269 GCA_038232615.1 Actinomycetales bacterium | reverse complement strand
CGCCGACGCCGAGACCATCGCGCGGCTGCGCAGCCGCGAGCCGCACAGCGTGGTCGTCTCGGCGCGCACCGGCGCCGGCGTCGACCACCTGCGCGAGCTGGTGGTGGGCGGGCGGCCGCACCCCGACGTCCAGGTGGACGTCCTGGTCCCATTCGACCGCGGTGACCTGGTCAGTCGCGTGCACTCCACCGGTGAGGTGCTCGGGACCGAGCACGTCGCCGAGGGCACGCACCTGCAGGCCCGGGTGCGTGGGGACCTGGCCGCCGAACTGGAGCCCTTCGCCACCTCGGCGGTGTGAGCGCCGAGAGAACTCGAGTTACTCACCGGTAGAGGGTTCGGACGCCTCGATCGGGGTATCGAAGTACACCGAAGGGCCTGGTGAACGTCCAGGTCGGCGACGTCACCATCCAGGCGCCGATCGCGGTCGCAGCCAACCCGTCTGCGACGTCGCGGTCAACGTGCTCGCGGCTCAGCTGCGTGCCGGCGAGACCACGTGCGACTCGGTCGCCAACGCGGAGGCGTAGTACGCGCGGTACTCCTCTCTGGGACGCTCAGCCACCCGGTCCGGCGATACGTGGCCGAGCGTCCCCGGTCCGGGCGCCAGACGGGTCCGGGCCTACCCTCCTCGGGTGCCCCAGCGCCCCGACGAGCTCCCTGACGTCGACACGTTGCTCGACACCGCGGTCGGCGCCCTGGGCGGGACCCGGCGTGACGGCCAGCACCAAATGGCCGGCGCCGTGCAGGACACGGTCACGGGCGGTCGGCACCTGCTCGTGCAGGCAGGTACGGGCACCGGCAAGTCGCTGGCGTACCTGGTCCCCCTGGTGCGGCGGGCGGTCGAGAAGCGGCGCCCCGTCGTGGTCGCCACTGCCACGCTCGCCCTTCAGGCGCAGGTGGTCGAGCGGGACCTGCCGCGACTGGCGTCCGCGCTGGAGGGCGACCTCGGACGCGAGGTGACCCACCAGACGGTCAAGGGCCGCAGCAACTACGTGTGCCTGCACAAGCTGCACGGCGGCTTCCCGGACGACGAGGCGTCGTTGTTCGACGTCCCGGGGGCCGACGCCAGCGGCGGGGCGGCGGGTCCGACGTCCGCCCTGGGGCGTGACGTCGTGCGGCTCCGTCAGTGGGCGGACGAGACCGTGAGCGGCGACCGCGACGACCTCGTCCCGGGGGTTCCCGAGCGGGCATGGCGCCAGGTGTCGGTGACCGCCTTCGAGTGCCTCGGCGGCGCCAAGTGCCCCGAGGCCACCGCGTGCTTCAGCGAGCGGGCACGCACCCGGGCGCGGGGCGTGGACGTCGTGGTGACCAACCACGCCCTGCTCGCCATCGACGCGTTCGAGGGACGCCAGATCCTGCCCGAGCACGACGTCCTCGTCGTGGACGAGGCGCACGAGCTCGCCGACCGCGTCACCTCGGTCGTCTCCGACGAGCTGACCGCGGCGATGGTGACGACGGCGGCCTCACGGTCGCGGGCCCACGCCGGGCTGGACGGCGAACGGCTGGAGGCCGGCGCCGCTGATCTGGGTGCCGTCCTGGAGACCATGCCGGCGGGCCGGCTCGCCCACGGGCTGCCGGACCTGCTGCGAACGGTGGTGGCGTCCATCCGTGACGCAGCCCGCGAGGCGGCGACCGCGCTGCGGCCGGCGCCGGGGGAGAAGGCGGACGAGTCCGCCGACGCCGCACGCCAGCTGGCCCGCGCGTCGGTCACCGAGGTGTTCGACGTCTCCGACCGGCTCGCCGCCGAGGTCGCCACGGACGTCGCATGGGTGTCGGTGACGGAGCCGCGCACCGGGCCGGTCCGCCGCGCGCTGCACGTCGCGCCGCTGTCGGTGGCCGGGTTGCTGCGCGACCGGCTGTTCGCCGAGCGCAGCGTCGTGATGACCAGCGCGACCCTGACGATCGGCGGCACGTTCGAGGCGATGGCGGGCCAGGTGGGGCTGGCCGGCGACGACGCGCCGGCGTGGACCGGCCTCGACGTCGGCAGCCCCTTCGACTACCCCCGCCAGGCGGTGCTGTACGTCGCGAGGCACCTGCCGCCCCCCGGCCGCGCCGGCCTGGCCGCCGCCACCCTGGACGAGCTTGCCGAGCTGGTCCAGGCCGCCGGTGGGCGGACCCTGGGCCTGTTCTCCTCCCGCCGTGCCGCCGAGCAGGCGGCCGAGGCGATGCGCCAGCGGCTCGACGTCGAGGTGCTGTGCCAGGGCGACGACACGACGCCGACGCTCGTGCGGCGGTTCGCCGCCGACGCCGGCACGTGCCTGTTCGGGACCCTCTCCCTGTGGCAGGGGGTCGACGTCCCGGGGCCCGCGTGCCAGCTCGTCGTGATCGACCGGCTCCCGTTCCCGCGCCCGGACGACCCGCTGATGTCGGCACGCTCGCAGCACGTCGCGCAGCGCGGAGGCAACGGGTTCATGACCGTCTCGGCGGCCCACGCCGCGCTGCGGCTCGCGCAGGGTGCCGGCCGCCTGGTCCGCTCGACGACCGACCGCGGCGTCGTCGCCGTCCTCGACTCGCGCCTGGCTACCGCCGGCTACGGCGGCTTCATGCGTGCATCGTTGCCCCCGCTGTGGGGGACGACGGACGCCGAGCTCGTGCGCGAGGCGCTGCGCCGGCTCGACGCCGCCGCGCCGCAGGTCGTCCCCCTGCCCCCGCGCTCCCCGCTGCAGACGCACGCAGGGGCGTCGCCGGTCGGCGACGCCCCTGCGTGACCAGGGCGGCTCAGGTCATCGGACCCGTGAGCTCACCCCTTGCCGTTGCCCGAGCCCTTGCCGTTGCCCGAGCCCTTGGCCGAGCCCTTGGCCTTGCCCGAGCCCTGGCCCAGCTCCTTGAGGATGTAGAGCCCGCCGTTGCGGTCCGAGGCGTAGATCCGGGGCCCGTCCTTGTAGATGCCCCAGACGTCCTGGATGCCGCCGTTGGCCTCCTCGAACTCGGGTCCGGTCGGGTTGTAGCGGGCCACCTCGACCGGGTTGTACGGGTCGGAGATGTCGATCACCAGCACGCCGTCGGAGTACCAGGAGACGTACACCTTGTCGCCGTCCACGATGACGTTGTGGGCGGTGTAGGTGCCTCGCGGGTCGCAGCTCTCGTCGAACGGGTCAGCGCTGCAGACGGTGTTGAACGTGCTGGCCAGCACCGGGTTCGCCGGGTCCGAGTAGTCCCAGATCCGCAGGCCGCCCCACGGGGTGTCGTCACGGACGTTGTTGGAGATGACGACCGCCGCCGCCCCGAGGTCGGCCGCGTTCGCCAGCTTCTCCGCGAAGGTGCACGCACCCCGGCGGACGACGGCGATGTCGCCCTTGTCGACGGCGTCGGCGTTCAGCAGCACGTCGGCGTCGCAGGCCTGGCCGATCCACACGGCCTCTCCGGTCACCGTGGCGCCCTCGAGCTTGGGCTGGTTGCCCGCGCCCTCGGCGGCCGGGTAGGAGTTCCCGGCCAGTGCGCCGGCCGTCACCGTCACCTCGGTGGCGCTGACGGTCACGGTGTTGCCGGTCTGGTTCGCCTCGAAGGCGTCACCGGCAATGGGGCTGATGCCGACTCCGAAGATGGTGTTGGCGTCGCTGTCGCCGAACGTGAAGTTACCCAGCGGCTTGTTGCTGACGATCGCGTTGAAGTCCTCCTCGCCCTCGACGACGGTCTTGCCATCGGCCGTGGGCCACACCGAGTGGCTGTTGACCTCGCCGTCCAGCGAGCCGTTCTCCGGGTCGAGAGCCACCGAGACCAGGCTCGCCGCCGTCCCGTCGAGCTCGCCGAGGTCGACCAGGAGCAGCCCGGCGTCCCAGTTGGCGAGGTAGGCCTGCTCCCCGTCCTCGGTCACGAAGTGGTCGTGCAGGAACTTGTTTCGCGAGAGGCCGAACCCGGTAAACAGGTCAGCGATTGCGGCGTCGATCAGATCGGAGTCGTCGGTGCTGGCCCAGTCCACCGTAGGGTCGAAGATGTACTCCGCACCGAACCAGCCGGCGAGCTGGACGTCGCCGGGGTCGGTGATGTCGAAGACCTGGAAGCTGCCGAACAGGCTTTCGGACTGCACGGCGTTGAAGCTGCGCCCGTCCCGGGTGAAGAGGTAGTTGTTGTGCACGCCGACGTCGACGACGCCCTCATCCCTGAGCGTGGGGTTGATGTCGTCGACCTGGACGTGCGCCAGGTGCACCGGCGCCGACACGTCGGACACGTCGTAGATCTCGAAGCCGCCGGGCCCGCCGTCGCAGGGCTCGTTGGAGTGGACCAGGATGTCCTTGCCGTTCAGGTCCGCGACCTTGACGTCGTTGATGCGGCTCCCCTCGACCGAGGGGATGTTGCCGACGTAGGTCGGCTTGTTGGCGTTCTTGACGTCGTAGACGGGGATGCCGGGGCCCGTCACGCCCTGTACGAGCGCATCTTCGCCGAAGCCCTCTCCCGTGCCGCACGGGGAGTTGAACGTGCCGAGGTAGGCGTAGCCGTCGTAGGTCCACACGTCGGTGGTGGCGTCGGGAGCCAGGCGCTCGCCCCGGCCGGTGACGGCGAGGTTCTTGGTGACCTTCGCGTCCGGGCCCGAGCTGACGACGGCTCCTGCCGTCGCGGCGTCCTGGGCCGCCAGCGGGTCGGACGGGTCGGCCGGGCGCGAGATGCCGGTGTCGCCCGGGGCGGCGTCAGGTCCCGCGCCGGGGTGCGCGAACCCGGGGCTGGCGACGACGGAGAGGGCGAGGGCGGCGGCGCACGTGACGCCCCAGCGGGTGGTCCTGTGTCGATGCAAGGAGACTCCTGGTCAGGTGAGCAGGCGTCCCGGATCTCGGGGCGCCTGTGGACCGGAACACCGAAACACTCCCAGACCCGTCGCACAACGGGCAGACCATGCATACGACGTCGAACGGCGAATCGTTAGCGTTCCGTTACCTACGCTCAGTGGCGGTCGACGACCTCACCGTCACCGGAGGGTGCCGGGATAGGTGCAGGCGACCGCGAGGTCGTAGCGGCACTCAGCTCGGCGACCGAGCCCGACGGCTCGGCCTCGGCGAAGGTCGAGCGCGGTGGTCACGGGTGCCGCCGTGGTTGTGCAATGGTCAGGTCGGCACCAGCCTGGTGACATGACTCCTGCGTCCGCACGCTCCGCTGCTCGGACCACGTCACGTGCGGACGCTGCGCCGGGCCTGGGCATCGACGCGGTGCGGGCCGCCTTCGACCGCGTGCCGGGGTACCTCAACGCCGCGTCGCTCGGCCTCCCTTCGCGCGCGGTGTCGCAGGCGATGACCGGCGCTGTCGCGGACTGGGCTGCCGGCCGGGCCTGCCCGGTGGGCTACGACCGGGCGGTCCAGGACTCCCGAGCCCTGTACGCGCGGCTCGCCGGCGTCCCAGCCGGGCACGTCGCCGTGGGTGCGCAGGTCTCGGTCTTCGCCGGCCTCGTGGCGGCGTCACTGCCCGACGGAGCCGAGGTGGTCTGCGTCGAGGGCGACTTCTCCTCGATGGTCTTCCCGTTCCTCGTCCACGCCGACCGCGGCGTCCGGGTGCGCCACGTCCCGCTCGAGGCGCTGGCCGACGCGGTCGGTGAGGGCACCACGCTGGTGGCGTACTCGCTCGCGCAGTCCGCCTGCGGGTCGCTGGCGGACGACGACGCGGTCGTCGAGGCCGCCCACCGGGTCGGGGCGCTGACGTTCTGCGACGTCACGCAGGCGGCCGGCTGGATGCCCGTGGACGCCGCCCGCTACGACCTGTCGGTCTGCTCCGCCTACAAATGGCTGTGCGCGCCGCGCGGGTCCGCGTTCCTGACCGTGACGCCGCAGGTGGCCTCGACCATGCGCCCTCTCCACGCGGGCTGGTACGCCGGTGACGACGTGTGGGCGTCGTGCTACGGGCCGTCGATGGACCTGGCCGGCGACGCCCGGCGGTTCGACGTCTCACCGGCGTGGCTGACCTGGGTGGGCACCGTGCCGGCGCTGCGCCTGTTCGTCGACGCCGACCCGGGCGCGGTGCGCGGCTGGGGCGCCGGCCTTGGCGACGCCCTGCGCGAGCGGCTCGGCGAGGCGCCGGCCGGTCGTCCGGTCGTCTCCCTGCCGGACGCGGACGGGCGCCGGGGGGCAGCCCTGAAGGGGGCGGGGCTGACGGTGGCCGGCCGCGCCGGCATGGTGCGGCTGGCGTTCCACCTGTGGAACGACTCCGACGACGTCGACCGCGCAGCACGGGCCCTGGGGGCCTGACCCGGTCCACACGCCGCTAGCTGGGGCGGCACCGTCGCGACGCGTCTTGTCGCGACGTGACGTACCCATGAAGCGGTCGGGCGGACAGAGCCTTTCGCACCTCACGGGCGTCCCGAGCTCCCGTGGCGGCGTCCGGCGCGGACGAGACCGGACCCGAACAGGACCAGCAGCAGTCCCATCGTCGTCAGGACGGCTGTCTCGACCGGCCCCGTCTCGGCCAGGCGCGGAGCGGCCGGTCGCAGCCCGTGGTCAGCCGTCGAGCGCTGACCCGTCGCGGAGGCGGCGACCTTCGTCCCGAGCACGGCGACGACCGGCACGGCCGACGCCGCGACAGGCGGAGCCGCGACGACGGGTGCGGGGGTCACGGGCTGCGCCGGCACATCCGTGCCAGGTGCGCCCGGCGGCAAGGGCACCGGCGGTGGTCGTCCGGTCGGCGCGGGGGCCGACGACGTACTCCGTCGGCACGCCCGCCACCACCACGCGGTACGTCATCTCGTCGTCGCTCGCGCGGGCGACCAGCGTGACGGCCACGTCCTCGTCGCACCCCCCGGCGCTCACGGTGGCAGCCGGGATGCCGTCGCACCACAGGTCTGAGCCCGGGAACGTGCGGATCTTCTCGCCGCCCACGGACACGACGACCGGCTGCTGGGGGTCGAGACGCCCCAGTCGTGTCACGACCTGCCAGTCGGTAGCCGGCACGGCGACGACCTGCGCCGGCACTCACGAGCCGGGTGCCCAGTCGACGGCGAAGGTGACGTCCTCCGGGGTCAGGTTGAGGAGCTCGACGGCAGCGCCTGCGCAGGTCCGGTCGACGTAGGCCTCGACGACGACCGGGTACTCGTCCTCGTACTCGTGCCCGTCCGCCTGGGCGGCCGGGGCGATGACAGCGGTTCCGACCATCAGAAGCACGGTGAGGCCGAGAATGCCGGCTGACGCCACCACCCAGTTGGGCGAGTCTCGACGTCCCTCGGTGGTCGATGCCGAGGGTCAGTCAGGCCGGGCGAGTCGCGGGCGACGGCCCCCGTAGCCGCCGAAGAACTGGGCGGCCGTCTGCTGGACCGCCATCGACCACGTGGGGTAGGCGTGCACGGTCTGGGCGAGCCGCCCGGTGAACGCCCGGGTCTGCATGGCGAACGCCACCTCGTGGATCATCTCGCCGGCGCGCGGGGCGACGATGGTGGCGCCGACGACCTCGCCGCCTCCCGCCCACCCGAGCCTCGCGGGGACGAGCCGGCCCCCTCGGGGGGCGCAGACGAGCTTGACGAACCCGTCCTCGGCGCCGGCCACGATCGCGCGGTCCAGCTCGCGCATCGGATAGGACGCCACCTTGGCGCCGGGGTGCTGCTCGGCTGCCTGGGCCTCGGTCAGGCCCACCTGGGCCACTTCCGGCGCGGTGAACGTGACCCAGGGGATCGCGCGGCTGTCGAACGTTCCCGGCACGCGGCCCAGGGCGTTGTTCGCCGACAGCGATCCCATCGCGTAGGCGGCGTGCGTGAACGCCATCCGACCGGTGACGTCTCCGGCGGCCCAGACGCCGTCCGCCGTCGTCGTCAGCCGGCCGTCGGTCACCACGGCACCGGAGTCGTCGACGGCGATGCCCGCCAGGTGCAGCCCGAGGTCCTGCGTGAGGGGACGCCGTCCGACCGCCACCAGCAGCCGCTCGGCGCGCACCTCGCCGCCGGAGGTGTCCAGCACCACGTCGGCGCCGTCCTGACGCACCCCGGTGACCGTCACCTCGGTGCGGACGTCGACGCCGTCGCGGCGCAGTGCTGTCTCGACGACCTCGGACGCCTCGGGCTCGCCGCGCGCGACGAGGCGCGGCGCAGCCTCGACCACTGTCACTCGCACCCCGAACCGCGCGAACACCTGCGCGAGCTCCACGCCGATGGCGCCGCCACCCAGCACGGCGAGGGACGTCGGCGCCCGGTCGAGGTCGAAGACGCTCTCGTTGGTCAGCGTGTCGACGTCAGAGATGCCCGGGATGCCCGGGACGACGGGACCCGACCCGGTGGCGAGCACGACCTTGGCCGCTGACAGGCGGTGGCCGTCGACCTCGACCGTGCGGGGGGCGGTGAACCGGGCACGGCCTTGGACGACGTCGATGCCGACGCCGCGGCGCAGCACCTGCGCCGACTCCGCGCGGGCGATGCGGGCGACCACCTTCTTCAGGTGCGCGTGGGCGGTGGCGTAGTCGGCGCCGTCCGCTGCCTGCTCGATGAGCGACTTGCTGGGGACGCACCCGGTGAAGGTGCAGTCGCCGCCGGGCTCGCCGTCGACGACCATCGTGACCGTGTGACCCGACTTGCGGGCCGAGAAGCACGCGGCGAGCGCGGCCGTCCCGCCGCCGATGACCAGCAGGTCGGGCTCGATCATGGGTGGTCCCCTCGTCGCGTGCGCCCCGGCCGGGGTACTCAGGCGCCTGCCTGCACCACGGGTAGTCCCCCCACTGTAGGAGATGCGCACGGAGCGACGCCGTGTGCGGTCTGTGCTGACGGTCGGCAACCTGCGCAAGCCGCGCTTCTGGGCGCTCGACCTCCTCGACCGGCTGGGACAGCAGCGGCTACCCGTCGTCGCGACCGGCGACGGAGCGGACTCGCTGGTGGAGTCGCTGGCGGCCAGGGACGACGACGGGCGGCTCGCCGTCCTGCTCTGGAACAGCACGCTCGACCAGTCGAAGGTGGACGGTTCGGTGGAGCTGGCCCGGGACGTCATGGTGCGGCTCGAGGGTGTCCCGGGCGGCCGCTACACACTGTGCCACCGCGTCGTCGACCACGAGCACGGCGACATCCGCGCTGTGTGGCAACGGATCGGCAACGGCGCGGAATGGCCGGACGACGACCAGTGGGTGCAGCTGCACGAGGCGAACACGCTGGACGACGTCTCTGGCGGGCGAGAGATCGAGGTCCTCGACGGCGTGGTCGTCCTCGACGTCGAGCTGGCGATGCCGGGGATCGCGTTGCTGGAGCTCGTCCCTGCCTGACGCGCCGACAGTCATGCCGCCCCGACACAGTCATACCAGCCTGGCGCGAAGGGCCCTCTTGTCGGTCTTGCCCGTGCCACCGCGGGGCAGCTCGTCGACGACGGTGACGACCGACGGCGCGGCTGCTTCCGAGAGCCGTTCGCGGACCCACCGTCGCAGATCCGGCACGGTCGGCTGGTCCGCACCCTCGGCGAGGACCACGAAGGCGGCGACCTTCTCGCCGGAGACGGGGTCGGGGGCCGCCACGACGGCCGACTCCGCGATCGCGGGATGGGCGTCGAGCACGTGCTCCACCTCGGCCGAGTACACCTTCACGCCGGCCCGGTTGACCATGTCCTTGGCGCGGTCGAGCAGGTAGAGGTAGCCGGCGCCGTCCAGCCGCCCGACGTCACCGGTGCGGAACCAGCCCTGACCGTCGATGGCCGCAGCGGTCGCGTCGGGGTCTCGCGCGTACCCGGTCGTGACGAGGGAACCGCGCAGGAACACCTCACCCGGCTGGCCGCGCGGCAGGTCGGCGAGCGTCTCGCCGTCGCGGACGGCGACCTCCATGCAGGGCAGGGCGCGACCCACGGACCCGGGGTGGTCCGCGAGCTCGTCGCCGGTGAGCAGCGTCGCGGGGGAGTGCGTCTCGGACAGTCCGTACACGTTGAGCAGTGTGGTCCGGGGCAGCCGTTCGCGCAGCCCCGCGAGCAGGGGTGGCGTGAACGCCGAGCCGCCCGCGCCGGCGACGCGCAGGTGTGGCAGGTGCTCCGCGTCGAGCCGGCCGTCACGCAGGGCGAGCAGCCACCACGACGGGACGGCGTAGGCCCAGGTGACGTCGTGCTCCTCCAGGGCCTGCACCCAGCTGCGGGGGTGGGTCGGGTCCAGGAACAGGCAGCGGGCACCTCCGAGCATCGCCGGCAGCAGATGGGCGTGCACGGCGCTGATGTAACCCAGGGAGAACAGGACTGCGGTGGTCTCGCCCTGCCTCAGCCGGAGCACGCGCTGGTAGCTGATGGCCGAGTGGATGCTCGCGCGGTGCACGACCTGGCTCGCCTTCGGACGCCCGGTCGTGCCAGAGGTGTAGACGACCTGGTAGGTGGTGGCCTCGTCGACGCCGAGGTCGGTCAGCTCCGACGGCGTCCATCGCCAGCCCTCGGCGGGGTCGCCCGTCGCGGCACCCAGGTCGCCGACGGCGTCGTCGGACAGACCGGCTGCCGTGGCCGCCTCGCGCATCGCCGGTGCGTGGGCGACGTCGGTCAGGGCCCACCGGACGCCGGAGTGCCGCATCATGAAGGCCCACTGCGCAGGTGCGAGTCGGCTGGCGAGGCCGACGAGAACCGTGCCCGTGCGGGCCGCAGCGAGGACGGCGACGGCGTACCCCGTGCTGTTGCCCGCGGCCACGGCGATCGTGTTCCCCGGGACCAGGCCACGGGACCGGATGGCCCGCGCGGTCGCCTCCACCCGCAGGGCGACGTCGCGGTACGTCGCGCTGGCTCCGGTCGCGACGTCGATGCCGAGCACCGCATCCGGCCAGGCGCGCACGGCACGGTCGAGGACGGCGACGATGCTGGTGGGCCGGTTCGGGTACGACAGTGCCGGCCCGCCGAGCCAGGTCTCGGTGCTGACCGGGCCGCCCGGCTCCAGGTCCGCCTCGGTCAGCACCGCGGTGTCGGCGGTCACCGGCGTCCCAGCCCCGGCGCTCCGACGACGCGGACGGTCTCGGGCCCGACCGAGACCACTGCGCCGACCGCGAGCTGCCGCCCTCGCCGCTGCTCCGGCTCGTCGTCCACGGTCACGTAGCCGTTCTCAAGCAACGACTTCGCGTGCCCACCGTCGTCGGCCAGCCCCGCCAGCTTGAGGAGCTGGCCGAGCTTGATGGACTCGTCCCTGATCTCCACGTCTCGCACGCGCTCCATCGTCTCCTACGCATGGGGATGTCGTGGACGCCGGTGTCGTCAGTGGTGGCGCAGGGCGTCGACCAGCTCGTCCTTGTTCATCGAGGAGCGGCCGTCGACGTCGAGCTCGGCGGCGCGCCGGCGCAGGGCTTCCACGGTCCAGTCCTCGTAAGCCGGGGAGCTCTCGCCGCGCTCACCGACCTTGTCCCGACCGTCGCGGGCCGTCGCGTTGGCGATCCGCGCGGACTTCTCCTTGCTGTTGCCCTCGTCGCGGAGCTTCTCGTACAGGTCGGCGTCCTTGACGCTCGGTCCCGGGTCTTCGCGACCCTTTTCGTCCTTGGGCACGGTGACCTCCTGGGTGCTGGTGACGGTCGGGTCGCGTCTGCGACGGTGCGCCGTCGACGGCCGGCCGAGCCGCCAGGGGAGCGCGCTCCGCGAGGACCGACCCGTCGCCGGGAGGAGTGTCCGCGTGGCCGTCCTAGTCCCAGACACGGGTCGCCGGATGGAGGGGGCTCCCGGCAGGCGACGCACCTACTCGGAGCGCAGCGGACCAGCTGCTCGCGTAACGTCGCGTGAGTGGCTGGTACGGAGCGTCCGGGAGCCGGGCAGTGGGTGCCCGAGCGGGCGGACGTCGGGGGGTTGCGGCGTGCCGCCGCCGACTGCCGTGGTTGCGAGCTGTGGGAGCCCGCGACCCAGGTCGTCTTCTCGGCGGGTGCCGACGACGGCCGCATCGCTTTGGTGGGTGAGCAACCGGGCGACTCCGAGGACCGGGCCGGTGTCCCGTTCGTCGGCCCCGCGGGCAAGCTGCTGCAGCGTGCCGTCGCCGAGGCCGGGATGGACCGCGCCCAGGTGTACGTCACGAACGCGGTCAAGCACTTCCGGTTCAGGCAGGAGGCGCCGGGCAAGCGGCGCATCCACCAGACACCGGACCTCGCGCACATGACCGCGTGCAAGCCCTGGCTCGCCGCAGAGCTCGCCGCAGTGGACCCACAGGTGATCGTCTGCCTCGGCGCGACGGCAGCGAGGACGTTGCTGGGCAACGACTTCCGCGTCACCAAGCAACGCGGTCAGGTGATGGAGCGGACGACGACCCGGGGCGTCAAGCGGTTCGTCGCCACGATCCACCCCTCGGCGGTGCTGCGCGGGCAGCCCGACGACCGCGAGGCGGCCTACCAGGGACTGGTGGCCGACCTGAGGGTCGCCGTCGATGCGCTGTAGGCGCACGGGCAGTGCCGGTCGGCGTCGCTGCATGGGATCGTCCGCGCATGGGCCGTGAGATCGACGTCGCCGTGGTGGGGGCCGGGCCTGCAGGTGCCGCCACGGCGTTGGGATTGCTCAGCGTGGCGCCGGACGCACGCGTCGTGCTGGTCGACCGGGAGGACTTCCCGCGCGACAAGGCGTGCGGCGACGGCGTCGCCCCGCACGTGCTCGACGTCCTGGCCAGGGTCGGGGTGCACGACCTGCTGGTCGACCGCGTACCGGTGCAGCGACTGCGCCTCGGCTTCGTCGGGGGCGAGCAGGTGCGCGGGCAGATGCGCCGTGCCGCCTACGTGGTGCCGCGCTCCGAGCTGGACGCGCGCATCGTCTCCGCCGCGGTGGACCGGGGCGCCGAGCTGCGCCGAGGTCGCGTGCGGGAGGTGGGCACCGGTCCTGACGGCGTCACGCTGCGAGGGTCCGGAACAGACCTGCGGGCGCGGGTCGTCGTGGGGGCGGACGGCGCCCACTCGGTGGTGCGCCGGGGCCTGGGGCTGCCGGTCTCCGCGCCGGGTCACACGGCTCTGGCACTGCGGGGGTACGCCCCGCTGCGTCCCGAGCTGGGGGACGAGCAGGTGATCGTCTTCTCACGGGGCCGCTGGCCCGCGTACGCGTGGTCCTTCCCGATCGGCGACGGGCGGGCGAACGTCGGGTACGGCGAGCTGCTCGCGCGGCGCGGCGGGGGCCGCGGACCCACCCGCGCCCAGCTGCTCGGACGCCTCGACGAGCTGCTGCCCGGGGCCGCGGAGGGTGGGACGGCGTGGCGGGGGCACCACCTACCGCTGTCCACCGGGCGACCGCGGCAGCCGGACGGGCGGGTGCTGCTGGCCGGTGACGCGATGTCGCTGGTGAACCCGATGACCGGTGAGGGCATCTACTCCGCCGTGCTGTCCGGCGTGCTCGCCGGGCGGGCGGCCGGACTCTGCCTGGCGCGCGACGAGGCGGCGTCGACAGGGCGGGTGTACCGCGGCTGGCTGGGGCGGGAGCTGGGGCG
>JBBSNO010000064.1:0-13310 GCA_038232615.1 Actinomycetales bacterium | reverse complement strand
GGGCGCGGCAGCGGCCCGGCGTCCGCCGACACGACCACCCGCGGCGGGGTGCGCGGGCAGGACCTGTTCGACGAGCCCATCCGGCGCCAGAAGGTCGCGGGCGCCCTCGACCAGAGGAACCACCTGCTGGTCAAGGTGTACAACCGCCGGGCGATCACCGTCGACGAGGTGGTCGACGAGCTGATGACGTACGCCGAGCGGCTCCAGCCGATGGTGCGCGACACCGGTCTCGAGCTCGCCCGTGCCCTGGACGCCGGCAGGACCGTGCTGTTCGAGGGCGGCCAGGCCACGATGCTGGACGTCGACCACGGCACCTACCCGTTCGTCACGTCGTCCAACGCCACCGCGGCGGGTGCGTGCACCGGCAGCGGGATCCCGCCGAACCGGGTCGACCGGGTCGTGGCCGTCGTCAAGGCCTACACCACGAGGGTCGGCGAGGGCCCGTTCCCCACCGAGCTGCTCGACGAGGACGGCGAGCGACTGCGGTCGGTCGGCCACGAGTACGGGACGACGACCGGCCGGCCCCGGCGGTGTGGCTGGTACGACGCCGTCATCGCCCGGTACGCCTCGCGGGTCAACGGTGTCACCGACTTCGTGCTCACGAAGCTCGACGTGCTGACCGGCCTGGAGAAGGTCCCGGTCTGCGTGGCGTACGACGTCGACGGCGAACGGCACGACGAGATGCCGATGACCCAGACCGCGTTCCACCACGCGACACCCGTCTACGAGCACCTCGACGGGTGGAATGACGACATCTCCGGGGCCCGCACGTTCGAGGACCTGCCGAAGGCGGCGCAGCAGTATGTGCTGGCGCTCGAGGAGATGAGCGGGTCGCGCATGTCGCTGGTCGGTGTCGGCCCCGACCGCGACGCCACCGTCGTCCGGCACGACCTGCTCTGAGCCGGATGTGCGCGCTCATCCCAGCCCGCTCTGCTCACCAGAGGCCGCCGACCCGCGCCGATCCGATCCTCCGGAGCGATCTGCAGTGAGTGATGCGGTCGGGAATGAGTAGCACGCCGGACGGGCGTGCCCTGCTGGGTGATGTCGTCCGGCTCGACCTCGTGACACCGGACGACGGTCCCGCACTCTTCGCGGCCCTGGACGACGCGCGCGTGTGGGCTGCGGGTTTCGGTGGGGGACCGGCGGGACGGCCGGCGGACGTCGACGGGATGCAGGGTCTGGTCGCGGCCGGCCTCGCGGACGCCGGGAGGGGCTCGCGGTGGATGTACGTCGTCCGGCTTGTCGGTGACACAGGGCTCGGTGCCGCCGGGACGGTCGTGGGGACGACCAGCCTCGGGGACGTCGCCGTGGCCGACGAGAGGGCCCACCTCGGCTGGACGGCGTACGGGCCCCCCTGGTGGGCAACGTCCGTGAACCCGGCGTGCAAGCTGCTGGTGCTCGGCCACGCCTTCGACGACTGCAGCCTCGGGCGGGTGAAGCTGCAGACCGACCTGCTGAACACGCGGTCGCAGCAGGCGATCGAACGGCTCGGTGCTTCTCGGGAGGGTGTTCTTCGGCGGCACAAGCGCCGTGCGGACGCCACATTCCGCGACACCGTCGTCTACTCCGTCCTGGCCTCCGAGTGGCCCGACGTAGCCGCCGGACTGCGCGCCCGCCTCCAGGAGGGACGTCCAACCCGTCGTGACCTGGGCTCATGGCGGCAGAGCCCTACGCTGCCGCCATGAGCACCGAGCCGCCCACCCCGATCGACGCCGCGGCGTCCCTCCGCGCGTACGAGCTCGACCGGGCGCACGTGTTCCACTCCTGGTCGGCGCAGGCGGCAGTGAACCCGATGGTCGTGTCCGCGGCGAGCGGCAGCTGGCTCTGGGACGGCGAGGGCCGGCGTTACCTCGACTTCTCCTCCCAGCTGGTGTTCACGAACATCGGGCACCAGCACCCTCGCGTCGTCGACGCCATCGCCGACCAGGCACGGCTGCTGTGCACCATCGCACCGCAGCACGCGAACGCAGCGCGGTCCGAGGCGGCGCGGCTGGTCGCCGAGCACCTCCCTCGGACCGGCTGAATCAGGTCTTCTTCACGAACGGCGGCACCGAGGCGGTCGAGAACGCCGTCCGGATGGCGCGGCTGCACACCGGTCGCCCCAAGGTGCTCTCGCGCTACCGCAGCTACCACGGGCACACGGCGACGTCGATCAACCTCACCGGCGACCCCCGGCGCTGGCCCACGGACACCGCGAGCGCCGGCGCCGTGCACTTCTTCGGGCCGTACCTGTACCGGTCTGCGTTCTCCGCCACGACCGAGGCCGAGGAGTGCCAGCGCGCCCCGGAGCACCTCGAGCAGGTGATCGAGCTCGAGGGGCCGTCGACGGTGGCGGCCGTCGTCCTGGAGTCGATCCCCGGCACCGCCGGCGTGATGATCCCTCCACCGGGGTACCTGCGCGGGGTGCGCGAGCTGTGCACGCGGTACGGCGTGCTGCTCGTCCTGGACGAGGTGATGACCGGTTTCGGCCGGTCCGGCCGGTGGTCGGGTGGGAGCACGGCGGCGACGGCGTGGACCCTGACCTGGTGGCCTTCGCCAAGGGGGTCACCTCCGGCTACGTGCCCCTGGGCGGGGTCGGCATCAGCGACGAGGTGGCGGCCACCTTTGCGGAACGGGCCTACCCCGGCGGTCTCACCTACTCGGGGCACCCCCTGGCCTGCGCGGCGGCGGTGGCCACGATCGGCGTGATGGACGACGAGGACGTGGTGGAAGGCGCAGACAGGATCGGGGCGCGAGGTGACCCGGCCGGGCCTCGCCGACCTCGCGGCCCGGCACGAGGTGGTCGGCGAGGTGCGCGGCGCTCCGCGAAATCGATGTCGTTCCGCCCGGTCGCGGCGTAGCGTGGTCGGCGGCGGCGGTTCCGCAGCGGGCGCCGTCATCGGGAGGTGGCCGCCGTGGAGCGTGCGGAGTGCGTGGTGGTGATGGCCGCGACCGAGCTGTTCTCCGAGCTCAGGCAGGTCGCGGACTGGCCGGAGTTCACCGAGGGGTTGTCTGAGGTGGTTCCCACGGGGCACCACCGATACCGGTGGGACGTCCTCTACGCGGGACAGCGCCGCGAGGTGGACGTCGTCCTGGCGTTCGACCACCGGCGGCGTGTCATCGCGTGGAAGTCCCTGCGCCGCCCCGCGTTCGAAGGGGGTCTGCGGCTGGTCCCCCTCGACGCGCACCGGACCCGCGTGCACGGCTGGATGTCGGTCGAGCCGGTCGGCTTCGTGCAGTCCCTGGTCTCGGGTCCGCACCTGACCCACGCGATGGTGGCGCGCAGCCTCCAGCGCCTGTCCGAGTGGGTCGCCACGCGGCCGCACCCGGGTCTGCGCCGCGTGGGCGCCGACGACGTCCCCGCCCCGGGCATCGACCTGCGCGGGTCCGCCGTCCGCACCGAGGTGTAGCAACCCCGGCAGCGGAGCCGCACTAGGGTCGGCGTCCGTGAAGGTCCTCGTGCTCGGTACCGGTGCCCGTGAGCACGCCCTCGTGCGTGCGCTGCTCCAGGACCCGGCGGTGGTCTCGGTCGTCGCGGCCCCCGGCAACCCCGGGATCGCGGCCGTCGCAACGTGCGTCGGCGTCCAGGTCGAGGACCCGGACGCCGTGGCCCGGCTGGCGGTCGACGAGGCCGTCGACCTCGTGGTCGTCGGGCCGGAGGCGCCGCTGGTCGCCGGGGTGGCGGACGCTGTGCGGGCCGCCGGCGTCGCCTGCTTCGGGCCATCGGGCGAGGCCGCCCGGCTCGAGGGCAGCAAGGCGTTCGCCAAGGAGGTGATGGCCGCAGCAGAGGTGCCGACCGGCCTCGCGCACGTCTGCACGACGGTCGAGCAGGTGGGCGCGGCGCTCGACGCCTTCGGGTCCCCGCACGTCGTCAAGGACGACGGGCTCGCCGCGGGCAAGGGCGTCGTCGTCACCGGCGACCGGTCGGCCGCCCTGGAGCATGCGGCCGCCTGCCTGGCGCGACCCGGGTCGGCGGTCGTCGTCGAGGAGTTCCTCGACGGTCCCGAGGTCTCGCTGTTCTGCGTGACGGACGGCGTGGAGGTGCTGGCCCTGGCGCCGGCGCAGGACTACAAGCGGCTCGGGGACGGCGACGCGGGGCCCAACACCGGTGGGATGGGCGCGTACTCACCGTTGCCGTGGGCGCCGGCGGGGTTGGTCGACGAGGTGCTGGAGCGCGTGGCCCGCCCGGTCGTCGCGGAGATGGCCCGGCGCGGGACGCCGTTCGCGGGGCTCCTCTACTGCGGCCTCGCCCTGACCCCGCGTGGTCTGCGCGTGATCGAGTTCAACGCCAGGTTCGGCGACCCAGAGACGCAGGTCGTGCTGGCGCGGCTGCGGACGCCGCTCGGGCTGCTGCTGCACGCCGCGGCGACCGGCCGGTTGGCGGACGTCGGCCCGCTGCGATGGCGCTCCGACGCCGCGGTGACCGTGGTCGTCGCCGCCCACGGGTACCCGGTGTCCGCCCGTGCCGGCGACGAGGTCGACGGTCTCGTGGAGGCCGAGGCGCTCGACGGCGTGCACGTGCTGCACGCGGGGACGTCCCGCTCGGACACCGGCGCGCTCGTGGCCTCCGGCGGCCGGGTCCTGTCCGTGGTGGGCGTGGGCGCCGACCTGGCCGCCGCCCGGGACCGCGCCTACCAGGGCATCGCCGCGATCGACCTCGACGGTGCGCAGCACCGTACCGACATCGCCGCGGCGCCCTGGTAGGGGAACTTCCGCGAGCGCTGGATTCCTTGATCGCTAGCGCCGAATTCCTTGATCACGCGAGAATGGTTGCGATCAAGGACTTCCCGCCCCGCGATCAAGGACCTCCCGCCCCGCGATCAAGGACCCTGTGTCGCGTTCAGCCGCCGCGGACGAACGCGGCCAGGTCGGCGGACTGCTGCACCCGGCTGGGCTCGTGCACGTACATCATGTGGCCCGCCTCGTAGTAGGCCGTCTCTACGTTGGCGCGCAGCTCCTCGGGGATCTTCAGGTGTGCGAGCGTGTGCTCGGCGGCGAGGTAGGGCGTGGCGCCGTCGTGGTAGCCGCACGCGACGTGCACGCGCAGGTGCGCGTTGGCACGCATGGCGCTGGAGAGCTTGTCGGCGACGGAGACGCCTCGCCCCTCGAACTCTGAGTACGACCAGGGATGGACGCGGTCGGTGAGGATCTCGTACGGCAGGTCGGAGGAGTACTGGAGCTCGGCGCGCACGTAGTGGTTGAACGCAGCCGCGTACGGCCCGTGGATGGCCAGGAACGACGGGTCCGCCTCGTAGTGCTCGGCGCCGCCGTCGGCGTCCCATCCCGTGAAGCGGCCGTCGAGCCGGCCGATGGTGCGGCCCTGGCTGCGCAGCAGCTCGGTGTAGAAGCGCACGTGCTCGATACGCAGGTCGACGCGGTCGACGTACCCGGGGTCGAGCCCGGTCAGGCTGGCGAGCGTCCTGACGGCGTCCGCCCTCTCGTCCTCGGTGAGCCGGGCGCCGCGAGCCAACGCCCACGGGTAGTCGCGCTCCGCGTAGGCCTCGGCCTCGGCCAGCACGTGGGGCAGGGACCGGTCCCCGTGCCTGCCGTGGTAGTGCGCGATCGCGGCGTAGGTCGGCAGGAAGAGCGGGTAGGGAGTGTCGTTGCCTTCGGTGAAGCGGATCGTGGCCATGTCGAGGACGGCGGAGATCAGCGCGATCCCGTTGAGGTACATGCCGTACCGCCGTTGGAGGTGCTCGGCCAGGGCGGCAGCCCGCAGGGTGCCGTACGACTCGCCGGCCAGGTACTTGGGGCTCATCCAACGGTCGTTGCGCGTCGTCCACAGCCGGATCACCTCGCCGACGGACTCCAGGTCGGGCGCGTAGCCGTGGTAGGCACCGGGCTTGCCACCGTCGACCGTGCGCGAGAAGCCCGTGGAAACCGGGTCGATGAACACCAGGTCGCTGTGCTGCAGCAGCGTCTGCGAGTTGTCCGCGAGACCGTACGGCGGGGGCAGCAGGTCACCGGCGTCCCCCATCAGGACACGACGCGGACCGAGCAGCCCCAGGTGCAGCCAGACGGACGACGACCCCGGGCCACCGTTGAAGCAGAAGGTGACCGGGCGGTCCTTCGCGGCACGGCCGTCGAGCGTGTAGGCGGTGAGAAACACCTCCGCCTTGGGCTGGTGACCCTTGGCCTCACCGTCCTCGATCACCTCCTCGCGCAGCACGACGCGACCTGCGTGGGCCGTGTAGGCGAGCACCCGCCGTCCGATGCGGAGCTTGTGCTTCGTCGTCACGAGGACGTCGACCGGTTCCGCCTCTGCGACGGCGCCGTCGGGTGTCCCATCCTCGACCTTCGCCCCCTCGACCTTCCCCTCCGAGTCCGTGGTGTCCCGGCCGGTCCTGCGCGTCGTCGCCATCGGTCGACCCTAGGTGGTCACGACTGCCGGCTCTGCGAGGATCGTGGCGTGATTGACGCGCAGCGACTGCCCGGGTGGCGGCACACCTACTCGGGCAAGGTCCGCGACCTGTACGTCGACGACGAGCGCAGGGTCCTGGTCGTCGCCAGCGACCGGGTCAGCGCGTACGACCACGTGGTGCCGACGCCGATCCCTGACAAGGGCAAGGTGCTGACGGCGTTGAGCCTGTGGTGGTTCGAGCGTCTCGACGACGTGCTGGCTGCGCACGGCGCCACCCACCACGTGCTCTCGACCGACGTGCCGGACGCCGTCCGCGGCCGTGCGATGGTGTGCCGCCGGCTCGAGATGGTGCCCGTGGAGTGCGTCGCCCGTGGGTACCTGACCGGCTCGGGTCTGGCGGACTACCGCGCGACAGGTGCCGTGTGCGGGGTCGAGCTGCCCGGCGGGCTCACCGACGGCGACCGGCTGGAGTCCCCGGTCTTCACCCCCGCCACCAAGGCCGACCTCGGCGAGCACGACGAGAACGTCTCCTTCGCCGTCGTCGCCCATGCGGTGGGCACCGAGCTCGCGACCCGGCTGCGCACCCTGACCCTGGCGCTGTACGCCCACGCCGAGGCCGTGGCCCGCGAGCGCGGTGTGATTCTCGCCGACACGAAGATCGAGGTCGGCACGGACCCGTCGTCCGCCGACCCCACAGCCCTGGTCCTGGGCGACGAGGTCCTCACCCCCGACTCCTCGCGCTTCTGGCCAGCCGTCGGCTGGGCTCCGGGGGGCCCGCAGCCCAGCTTCGACAAGCAGTTCGTCCGTGACTGGCTGACCTCGCCGGCGTCCGGGTGGGACCGCCACGGTCACGACGACCCGCCCCCGCTGCCGGACGAGGTGGTCGAGCGCACGCAGGCTCGCTACGTCGAGGCCTACGAACGGCTGACGGGTCGCTCCTGGACGTGATGCCGTCCGTCGCACCGGGTGGCAGGGTGGGTGCATGACCCAGAACCAGACAGACGTCGTCGTCATCGGAGCAGGACCGACCGGGGAGAACGTCGCCGCCCGCGCCGTGGCCGCAGGCCTGAGCGCCGTCCTGGTCGAGGCCGAGCTGCTCGGCGGTGAGTGCTCGTACTGGGCGTGCATGCCGAGCAAGGCCCTGCTGCGCCCCGGGGCCGCCCTCGCCGCCGTGAAGCGGCTGCCCGGGGCGGCGGCCGCGGTGACCGGGGAGCTGGACGTCGACGCGGTGCTGGCACGTCGCGACTCGTTCACCTCCCACTGGAAGGACGACAGCCAGGTCGAGTGGGCCGAGGGTGCGGGGATCACCGTGGTGCGGGGTCGCGGTCGGCTCGGCGGGGAGCGCACGGTCGAGGTCACGGCGCCCGACGGGAGCACCAGCACCTGGACGGCGGCGCACGCCGTCGTCGTGGCCACCGGCTCGACAGCCGTGACCCCGGACATCGAGGGACTGGCGGGCAGTGCCGCCTGGGGCAGCCGCGAGGCGACCGCCGCGAAGTCGGTGCCCCCGCGCCTGGCCGTCATCGGCGGCGGCGTCGTGGGCTGCGAGCTCGCGCAGGCGTTCGCCCGGCTGGGCTCGCAGGTGACCCTGCTCGGTCAGGGCTCGCTCCTCGGCCGCACCGAGGCGCGGGCCGGTGAGCTCGTCGCAGACGGGCTCCGCGACGACGGCATCGACGTCCACCTGGACCTGGAGATCGGATCGGTGTCCCGCAACGGCGAGGACGGTCCGGTCACCGTGACCTTCTCGGGCCGCGAGGACCTCGTCGTCGACGAGCTCCTGGTCTCGACCGGACGGCGGCCTGCGACCTCCGACATCGGACTCGAGACCGTGGGCCTCGAGCCCGGGCAGCCGCTGACGGCGGACACCTCCGGCCGCGTCGAGGGCGTGACCGGAGGGTGGTTGTACGCGGCAGGCGACGTCTCCGGTGCCGCGCCCCTGACGCACATGGGCAAGTACGCCGCCCGGGCCGTGGGCGACGTCATCGCCGCCAGGGCCAACGGTTCCGTGGGCGACGACGTGGCGCCGTGGAGTGCGCACGCCACGACCGCCCAGGAGAGGGCGATCACGCAGGTGGTCTTCACCGACCCCGAGGTGGCCGCTGTCGGGCTCACTGCCGCGCAGGCTCAGGACCAGGGTCTGGAGACGAAGGTCGTCGACCTCGACATCGCCGTGGCTGGGTCGGCGCTGCACGCCGACGGGTACACCGGCTGGGCCCGGATGGTCGTTGACGAGCAGCGCAGGGTCGTCGTCGGCGTCACGTTCGTGGGACCGGACGTCGCCGAGCTGCTGCACTCCGCGACTGTCGCCGTCGTCGGCGAGGTGCCGCTGGACCGGCTCTGGCACGCGGTGCCCGCCTACCCCACGATCAGCGAGGTGTGGTTGCGCCTGCTGGAGGAGTACGGCCTGTAGCCGTGCGGCACCGGCCCCTGGGAACGACGGTCGTGGTCACTGCGGAGCTCGCCGTGGTCCACCTCGTCGCCGCGGGGTGAGGCGGAACACCGGGATGGTCCGTGTCGCGTGCTGCTCGTACGAGGCGAAGTTGGAGGCGAGCCGGACCATCGCCGCGTAGCACCGGTCGCGCTCGGCGCCGTGGAGCTCCTCGACCTCCACGACCAGGTGCGCGTCGCCAGCCTGCAGCCGTGCCGGCTCGGCGCGTTCGGCCTGCGCGCGCAGGTTGTGGCTCCACGCGGGTGCTTCCTCACGCCCACCGGCCGAGGCAGCCACGAGGTACGGCGCGTCGCTTCCGTCGCCGTCGCGGGCGGCGACCAGAGGAGTGCGCCGGGGCTGGCCGCTGCGTCGTCCCGTCGTCGTCAGCCATACAGCCGGGACCGGGCCGAGTCGGCGCCCCCACCGCCCAGCGCTGACGCGGTCGACGCCCCGGTGGACCACCGTCCCGCCGCGCATGACGGCACCGACCAGCCGGTCGTAGGCCGCAGTACCCACTAGAGCTCCACGGCTCCTTCGCCGCCGAGGTCGCGGACATCGGTGCCGGCCGGAGCCAGCGCCCGTGACTGCCTCAGGTAGACCTCGCGGCCCTGCGGTGCCAGCAGGGCGTCGTGGACTCCGAAGGCGGTGCCGGGAGCCACGGCGCGCAGGAACCGCGCCGTCTCGGAGAACTTCGCCCATGGGGCGCTCAGCGGCAGCGCCAGCACGTCCACGCCCTCGGGGACGGTGTCGTAGGAGTCGCCGGGATGGAACAGCACCGGCTCGCCGGCGCCTGTCAGAACGAAGCCGACGTTGCCGATGCGGGGGATCTCGTCGTGGATGACGGCGTGCTGACCGCCGACGGCCCGGACCCGGACACCGGCCACCTCGATCTGCTCGTCCGGGTGCAGTGGTGCCGCGTCGTGACCCACCTTGCGCATCTCCGCCGCCAGCTCCGGCTCGGCGAGCAGCCGGGCGGACGCGTTGGCCCCGAGCAGCAGCGGCAGCCGCCCGGAGTCGACGTGGTCGGGGTGGGCGTGCGTGACCAGGACGGCGTCGAGGTCGGTCAGCTCCCACCACCCTGTCGCGAACGTCCCCGGGTCGATCAGCACCCGCGCTCCAGCGGTCTCGACCAGCACGCAGGCGTGCCCGATGTGGGTGATGCGCATGGTGCAACACTCCCACCGGCGTCGGCCGCTGGCCAGTGCGCCGGTAGTCTGAGGCGACCGCCTGAGCCCCCGCCCCCTGGAGCGCCTCCGATGGGACGTGTCGTCGTCGACGTCATGCCGAAGCCCGAGATCCTCGACCCCCAGGGCAAGGCCGTCGCCGGCGCCCTGCCACGTCTCGGGCTCGGGGTGTTCACCGCAGTGAGGCAGGGCAAGCGCTTCGAGCTCGAGGTCGACGGCGAGGTCACCGACGAGGTGCTCGCCCAGGCGCGCGAGGCGGCCACCACCCTGCTGAGCAACCCGGTCATCGAGGACGTCGTCCGCGTGGCACCGGTCGACGAGTCCGAGGGCACGGACCGGGTGGGCGGCTGATGCGCGTCGGGATCGTGACGTTCCCCGGCACGCTGGACGACGTGGACGCCACGCGGGCCGTCCGTCTCGCCGGGGGCGAGCCGGTCTCGTTGTGGCACAAGGACGCCGACCTGCACGGTGTCGACGCCGTCGTCCTGCCAGGCGGCTTCTCCTACGGCGACTACCTGCGGTGCGGTGCCATCGCACGCTTCGCCCCGGTGATGCAGCCGTTGGTAGACGCGGCGACCGGAGGTCTGCCGGTGCTGGGCATCTGCAACGGCTTCCAGCTCTTGTGCGAGGCGCACCTGCTCCCGGGCGCGCTGGTGCGCAACGACCACCGCACGTTCGTGTGCCGCGACCAGGAGCTGCGCATCGAGCGGACGACGACGCCCTGGACGAGGGACTACGCCGAGGGGGAGCACGTCGTCGTCCCCCTGAAGAACGGAGAGGGCGGCTTCGTCGCCGACCAGCGGACCCTCGACGAGCTCGAGGGGTCCGGGCGCGTGGTCGCCCGCTATGTCGGCCCCGACCCCAACGGCAGCTACCGGGCCATCGCGGGCGTGAGCAACGGCCGCGGCAACGTCGTCGGCCTGATGCCCCACCCCGAGCACGCCACCGAGCCGGGCTACGGCCCCGACCCGCGGACCGGCTCTGACGGCACCGATGGACTGCGGTTCTTCACGTCCGTGCTGGGCGCGGTGGTGGGAGCATGACCTCCCTCGACACGGTGGACCGCGCCACGAGCACGCCCGGGACACCGCAGCCGTACGCCGAGCTGGGCCTGAAGGACGAGGAGTACCAGCGGATCCGCGACATCCTCGGCCGCCGCCCGACGTCTGCCGAGCTCGCGATGTACTCGGTGATGTGGAGCGAGCACTGCTCCTACAAGTCGTCCAAGGTGCACCTGCGGACGTTCTCCGACGTCCCGCAGGAGACCCGCCTCGGCAAGATGCTGGCGGGGATCGGCGAGAACGCGGGCGTGGTCGATATCGGCCAGGGTTGGGCCGTGACGTTCAAGGTGGAGAGCCACAACCACCCGAGCTTCGTCGAGCCGTACCAGGGCGCGGCGACCGGCGTGGGCGGCATCGTCCGCGACATCCTCGCAATGGGTGCGCGGCCGATCGCGGTGACGGACCAGCTGCGGTTCGGGTCGATCGACCATCCCGACACGGCGCGTGTCGTGCACGGCGTCGTGGCCGGCGTCGGTGGGTACGGCAACTGCCTCGGGCTGCCGAACGTCGGGGGCGAGGTCGTCTTCGACCCCTGCTACCAGGGCAACCCGCTCGTCAACGCCCTGAGCGTCGGGTCCTTGCGCCACGAGGACCTGCACCTCGCCAACGCCACCGGCGAGGGCAACCTGGTCGTCCTGTTCGGCGCCCGTACGGGCGGTGACGGCATCGGCGGCGTCTCGGTGCTGGCCAGCGAGACGTTCACCGGGAGCAGCCCGGGCAAGCGGCCGGCCGTGCAGGTCGGTGACCCGTTCGCTGAGAAGGTGCTGATCGAGTGCTGCCTCGAGCTGTTCGGTGCCGGTGTGGTGGAAGGGATCCAGGACCTCGGTGGTGCCGGGTTGAGCTGCGCCACCTCGGAGCTGGCCAGTGCCGGTGACGGCGGCATGGACGTGCGCCTGGACGCCGTCCCCCTGCGCGACCCGTCGCTCGCGCCGGAGGAGATCCTGATGTCCGAGTCGCAGGAGCGGATGATGGCCGTGGTCCGCCCCGACGACCTCGAGACCTTTCTGGCCGTGACCGGGAAGTGGGACGTGGAGACCGCCGTGATCGGCACGGTGACCGGCACCGGCCGGCTGCGCATCACGTGGCACGACGAGCTGGTGGTCGACGTCCCGCCGCGCACGGTCGCCCACGAGGGCCCCGTCTACGAGCGTCCCTTCGCACGGCCCGGGGCCCAGGACGCGCTCCAGGCCGACGTCGCCGAGGCGCTGCCGCGGCCCACGGCGCCGGAGGACCTGCGCGCGACGGTGCTGGTGATGGCCGCCTCACCCAACCTCTGCAGCCGCGAGTGGGTCACCGACCAGTACGACCGCTACGTGATGGGCAACACGGCGCTGGCGATGCCGGACGACGCCGGCGTGGTCCGCGTCGACGAGGAGAGCGGCCTGGGAGTCGCCATCGCCACCGACTGCAACGGGCGCTTCGCCAAGCTCGATCCCTTTTGTGGCGCGCAGCTCGCCCTGGCGGAGGCGTACCGCAACGTGGCCACCGCGGGCGCGATGCCGCTCGCCGTCACCGACTGCCTCAACTTCGGCTCCCCCGAGGACCCCGGTGTGATGTGGCAGTTCGCCGAGGCCGTCCGCGGGCTGGCGGCCGGCTGCGTGCAGCTCGGGACCCCGGTCACCGGCGGCAACGTCAGCTTCTACAACCAGACGGGGTCGACCGCCATCCATCCGACGCCGGTCGTCGGTGTGCTGGGGGTGATGGACGACGTCTCGCGCCGGACGCCGTCCGGCTGGCGCGAGGCGGGCCAGTCCATCTACCTGCTGGGGACGACCCGTGAGGAGCTGTCGGGCTCGGAGTGGGCCTGGGTGACGCACGGCCACCTGGGGGGCTTGCCGCCGTCGGTCGACCTCGCCCTCGAGCGCCAGCTCGCCGAGATCCTGGTCAACGCCTCACGCGACGGCCTGGTCGACGCGGCCCACGACCTGTCGGACGGCGGCCTGGCTCAGACCCTGGTCGAGGCGTGCCTGCGCTACGACGTCGGCGCGCGCATCTGGCTCGACGAGGTCTGCGAGCGGGACGGCATCGACCCGTTCGTCGCGCTGTTCTCCGAGTCTGCCGCGCGGGTGGTCGTCGCCGTGCCGCGCAGCGAGGAGGTGCGCTTCACCGACATGTGCACCGCACGCCGGTTCCCCCACGCCCGCATCGGCGTGGTGGACGACGCCGGGGACGCCGAGGGGCAGGTGCTCGACGTCCAGGGGCTCTTCCAGCTGCCACTGACCGAGCTGCGGGCTGCCTGGCAGCCCGTCCTCCGCGCCGCGTTCGCGGGCTGACCCCGGGCGACCCCACTGATCGTC
>JBBSNO010000063.1:0-13353 GCA_038232615.1 Actinomycetales bacterium | reverse complement strand
CGGGTCGCAGGGACGGTCAGGTGCGCTGGCCGGCCTCGGCGTCCATCCGGTCCCACTCGCCCTGCGCGCGGCTGTGCCAAGTGGCGTGCCGGTCGTGGAACACCGCGGCCGCGCGCGTGCCCGGCCAGTCGGGTGCCAGCAGCGCGGCGGGCAGGTCCGGGTCGAGGAAGGGGAAGCGGCGCCACTCCTGCACGATCTGCACCTGGGCGACGAAGGCCTCGGTCCGGCCGGTGATGTCACGGTCGGCGAAGTCGGCGATGAAGTCGAGGTACCGCGCGGCGACGTCCGCCAGCTCCCAGGCGTCGTCCAGCAGCCGGCGCTGGTCCCCCACGTCCGCCGCCGAGCCGACCCACGCGAACGCGCGCTCGGCCAGGCCGAGGTCGTCGACGACCTCACGGACGTCGTCCTCCTTTCGCGCGTCCGGGACCACCCATAGGCCCGGTGCGGGAGTGCCCAGGCCCAACCAGGTCAGCCTGGTGCGCAGCCGGTGGCGCAGCTGCCGCTGCGTCTCGGGGATGGCGACGGTGAGCACGAGCCAGCGACCGTCCCACGGGTGCTGCTCGCGCATGAAGCCGTAGATCCGCCGCGTGCCCTGGGCGAGGAGGTGCGCACCGGAGGCGGTCAGGTCCCAGCGCACCCGGCGTCCGTGGCGGGTGGGGTCCAGCAGCCCCTCGGCGGCCGAGCGCGACAGCGCCTGCCGCGCCGACTTCTCCTCGACACCGAGGGCGCCGAGGGCCTCGACGAGCGTGCCGGTCCAGACCGACGCGCCGCGGGGGTGCACGAACTCGCCGAGCACCGTGAGCAGGAGCGACCGGGCGCTGGCGGACCCCACCTCGCGGCGGCGGGACATCGCCGTCGCGGGCGCCACCCGCGCGTCGCGCTCCATCGCCTCACCCATGCCGCGATCATCCTCCACCCCGTCCCCAGCCGGGGGACGCATACGGGCTGCCAGCAGCAACATACTACAAAGCATTGACGTTTCACGCTAACCGCGTAGAGTGTTTCGTGGACCAGATCACCTCCACCCTCCGATCCGCTGAGAGGCACCCATGACCGTCCTGGAGACGACCGAGAACTCGCAGACGGAGGGCCACGGCGGCGACGTGCGGGTCGACTTCGACACCTCGCCGGAGCGGTACCGGCACTGGAGCCTGGACGTCGACGGGCAGGTCGCGACGGTGACGCTGACGGTCGACGAGGACGGGGGGCTCGTCCCGGGGTACGCGCTGAAGATGAACTCGTACGACCTCGGCGTCGACATCGAGCTGTACGACCTCGTGCAGCGGCTGCGCTTCGAGCACCCCGGCGTCAAGGCGGTCGTGATGACCGGCGGGCTGGAGAAGATGTTCTGCGCCGGGGCCAACATCAAGATGCTGGCGCAGTCGTCCCACGGCTGGAAGGTGAACTTCTGCAAGTTCACCAACGAGACCCGGGGCGGCATCGAGGACGCGACCGAGAGCTCGGGCCAGACGTGGATCGCCGCCGTCAACGGCACCTCCGCCGGCGGTGGGTACGAGCTCGCTCTCGCGTGCGACCAGATCGTGCTCATCGACGACGGCTCCTCCGCCGTCTCGCTGCCCGAGGTCCCCCTGCTCGGGGTGCTGCCGGGCACGGGCGGGCTCACCCGTGTCGTCGACAAGCGCCTCGTGCGCAAGGACCGCGCCGACATCTTCGCCACGAAGTCCGAGGGTGTGCGTGGCGGCACCGCGGTCGCGTGGGGCCTGGTCGACGCGACCGCGCCGCGGGCCCGCTTCGCCGACGAGATCACCCGCCGCGCAGGAGAGGCCGCGGCGGCGTCGGCGCGACCGGACGGCGCCGCCGGGGTGCAGCTGACCCCGCTCGCCCGCGAGGAGTCGCCTGACCGGATCGGCTACCCGCACGTGACGGCCGAAATCGACCGCGCCGCACGGCGCGTCGACATCACTGTCGCCGCGCCGTCCGAGCCGCCGCCGGGCGACGCGGCGGCCGTGCTCGCACAGAGGGTCGACTACTGGCCATTCGCCGTGACGAGGGCGCTGGACGACCTTGTGCTGCGCCTGCGCACCAACGAGCCGTCGGTCGGCACCTGGGTGCTGCGGACCAGTGGCGACACCGACACCGTGCTGGCCTACGACAGCCAGCTCGCCGACCTCGCCGACGACTGGTTCGTCAACGAGATTCGGCACTACTACAAGCGGACGCTCAAGCGCCTGGACGTCACGAGCCGCAGCCTGGTCGCCGTGATCGAGCCAGGGTCGTGCTTCGCCGGCCTGCTGCTCGAGCTCGCGCTCGCCTGCGACCGCCAGTACATGCTGGACGGCGTGTACGAGGACGTCGACGCCGCCGCCGAGCCGGCCACCCTCGTGGTCACCCCGACGAACCAGGGGGCCTTCCCGATGGGCAACGGCCTGACCCGGCTGGCGTCCCGCTTCTGGGGCCACGACGACCACCTCGACGCCGTGGTCGCCCGCACGTCCGAGCGCCTGGACGCCGCGGCGGCGGAAGGGCTCGGGCTGGTGACGATGGCGCTGGATGACATCGACTTCGCTGACGAGCTTCGGATCGTCCTGGAGGAGCGCGCGTCGCTCTCGCCGGACGCGCTGACCGGGATGGAGGCCAACCACCGGTTCGTCGGCCCCGAGACGGTGGAGACCAAGATCTTCGGGCGTCTGACCGCTTGGCAGAACTGGATCTTCGTCCGGCCCAACGCCTCGGGCCCCGAAGGCGCCCTGCGTCGATACGGTTCGGGCCAACGGGCCAACTTCGACACCAAGCGCGTCTGAACGGGGAGGGCGCATGAACGAGCGGTTCAACGCGGCGCAGTACCTGGTCGACCGGCACGTGGTCGAAGGCAGGGGCGGCCGGGTCGCCGTCCGGTCCGTGGGCGTGGACACGACGTACGGCGAGCTGTCCGTCGCGGCCGCCAGGGCCGGTGCCGGTTTCCTGCGGCTCGGGGTTCGGCGCGAGGAGCGGGTGATGCTCTGCATGAGCGACTCCGCCCAGATGCTCGCCGCGGTCCTGGGTGCCTGGCGCGTGGGCGTCGTCGCGGCGCCAGTGAGCACCATGCTGACCGGCTCGGAGCTCGGCGGGATCCTGGCCGACTCGCGAGCGGCGGTGCTGGTCGTGAGCTCCGAGCTCGCCGAGGTGGGGGCACAGGCGCTGCGTACTGCGCCCGCGACCGCGACCGCACGGATGGTGGTGCTCGGGGAGGCGACATCCGAGGTGCCGGACGGCGTCACCCTGTCCACGTGGGACGCCCTGCTCGATGGCGTGAGCGCGGACGACGGAGCGGTGGTCGACACCAGCGAGGACTCGCCGGCGCTGTGGCTGTACACGTCTGGGACGACCGGCTTCCCGAAGGCGGCCATGCACCGGCACGCCAACATCCGGCACGTCTGCGAGACCTACGCGGCGCAGGTGCTGGGCATCCGCCCGGACGACAGGTGCCTGTCGGTGGCCAAGCTGTTCTTCGCCTACGGGCTCGGCAACGGGGCGCTGTTCCCCCTGTCCGTGGGGGCGACGACTATCCTGGAGCCACGACGTCCGACGCCGGACGTGATCGCCGAGCGCATCCGCGCGGACGCGCCGACGCTGTTCTTCGGCGTCCCGACCTTCTTCGCAGCCATGCTGGCGGCCGACCTGCCACCGGACCTGCTGGCCGGCGTCCGGCTGGCGACGTCCGCCGGCGAACCACTTCCGGCGCCGTTGCAGGAGAAGTGGTCCACACGGTTCGGCGTGCCGGTCCTGGACGGTCTGGGGTCCACCGAGGCCCTGCACATCTTTCTCTCCAACTCGCCGGGCGACATCGGGCCGGGCACCAGCGGGCGCCCCGTGCCGGGCTACGACGTCGAGATCCGCGGGGACGACGGGTCGGTGGTCGCGCCCGGCACACCGGGCTCGTTGTTCGTGCGCGGCGAGTCCGTCGCGACGGGCTACTGGTGCCGCACCACCGCCACGCGCCAGGTCTTCCAGGGCAGCTGGCTCGCCACCGGCGACACCTACGTGCAGGACGACGATGGGCGCTACCACTGCCTGGGCCGCTCGGGCGACATGATCAAGGCCGGGGGGATCTGGGTCACGCCGACCGAGGTCGAGGGCCGGCTGCTCGAGCACGGCGACGTCGTCGAGGCGGCGGTCGTGGGGCAGCCGGACGCCGCCGGGCTGGTCAAGCCGGTCGCCTGCGTCGTGCTGCGCCCCGGGGCGGGAGTGACCCCCGACGAGCTCGTTGCCTTCTGCCGCGAGGGTCTGGCCCACTTCAAGGCGCCGCGGTCCGTGCTGGTCGTGGACTCGCTGCCGCGCACCGCCACCGGGAAGCTCCAGCGGTTCCGGGTGCGCGACCTCGTCGGCGGCCAGGTCGTCCCCGCGACGGACCCGGTGACGGAGCCGGTGTGAGCGAGCGCCAGCGCGTGCACGCGCCCCTCGTCGTCGACGTCGCGTTGGTCGGGGCCGGGCCCGTGGGCCTGTACGGGGCGTACTACGCCGGGGTCCGCGGCCTGAGCACGGTGCTGGTCGACTCCCTGCCGGAGCCCGGGGGCCAGGTCACGGCCATGTACCCCGAGAAGCCGATCTACGACATCGCGGGCTTCCCGAGCGTCGTCGGCCGTCAGCTCGTCGACAACCTCGTCGCCCAGGCCGGCCAGTACGACCCCACGTACCTGCTCGGCCAGCAGGCCACGACCCTCGAGCGCCGCCGCGGGAACGACGGCCGGGAGCGCCTGCGGCTGTCGACGTCGGCCGGTGCGGTCGTCGACTGCGGCGCGGTCGTGGTCTCGGGTGGCATCGGCACCTTCACGCCGAGACCACTGCCGGCCGGGGAGGAGGTCCTCGGGCGGGGCCTGGCGTACTTCGTCCCGTCCCTGGCCGACCTGGCGGGCCACGACGTCGTCGTGGTGGGCGGCGGCGACAGCGCCTGCGACTGGGTGCTGGCCGCCCAGCCCCTCGCCACGTCAGTCACCCTGGTCCACCGGCGCAAGGCGTTCCGCGCGCACGCGGCCAGCGTCGACGCCGTCCGCGCCTGCGGTGCGACCGTCGTCACCGATGCGCAGGTGACCGAGATCGTGGGCGAGACAGGTGTGAGCCAGGTCCGGGTGCAGGGCAAGGAGGTCGACATGGTCCTGCCCGCGCAGCGCGTCGTCGCGGCGCTCGGCTTCCTGGCCGACCTCGGCCCGCTGCGCGAGTGGGGACTGGAGCTGCACGACAACCGGCACGTGGTCGTCGGCACCACGATGGCCACCGACGTCCCGGGCGTCTTCGCGGCCGGTGACATCACCGAGTACCCCGGCAAGGTCCGCCTCATCTCCGTCGGCTTCGGCGAGGTGGCTACCGCCGTCAACAACGCCGCGGTACACCTTGACCCCGACGCCGCGCTGTTCCCCGGGCACAGCACCGACGCCGCGCCGGTCCCAGCCGCCGTGGCCTGACCACCGTCAACGACAGGAGAACCCGTGCCCTACGTCATCTCGTCGCAGTGCATCGACATCAACGACCAGTCGTGCGTCGAGGAATGCCCGGTCGACTGCATCTACGTGGGCGAGCGCAAGCTCTACATCAACCCCAAGGAGTGCATCGACTGCGGGGCGTGCGAGCCGGTCTGCCCGGTTGACGCCATCTCGCAGGACCGCAGGGTGCCCGAGGACGACCAGGCATTCGTCGAGGACAACCGGGCCTTCTTCACCGAGGTGCTGCCCGGCCGGGACGCGCCGCTCGGCACTCCGGGTGGGGCCCGCAAGGTGGGGGACCTGGGCGTGGACACCGAGCTGGTCCGAGACCACCCGGGCAACTGAGTGCTCGACGGCCACCTCCTCGTCGACGCGCACGTCCACGTCCCGCTGCTACCCAGCCTGGCGCCGTCGTGGGTCGCGTGGGCACGTGCCTTCGGACGGCCGGGGCTGCTGGAGGAGATCTGGTGCGCGGACGGGACGCCGGACCCGGCGGCCCTGGACGCGCACTTCGCCGACGAGGGCGTCGACGTCGCGCTGCTGTTCTGCGAGTACAGCCCACGGGCGACCGGATACCAGCGGTTCGACGACCTGCTGCCGCTGGTCGAATACAACCCCCGGCGGTTCCGTCCCGTGGCCAACATCAACCCGCACCTGCACTTCCCGGCCGCTGCCGAGCTCGTCCGCCAGCTCGACCTCGGTGCCGCCGCGCTGAAGCTCCACCCCGTGCACGGGGGCTTCCGCGTCGACGACCCCGACCTGTACGGCGCGTACTCGGTGCTGGTCGAGCGGGGCGTCCCCCTGGTCGTGCACTGCGGCACGTCGAGCTTCCCCGGTGCGGTGAACGAGTACGCCGACCCGGCGCTGCTGTACCCGGTGCTCCGCCAGTTCCCCGACCTGCAGGTCGTCCTCGCCCACGGCGGGCGCGGCTGGTGGTACGACGCGGCCGCGTTCCTCGCGCTCTCGCACCCGGGCGTCTGGATCGAGCTCTCCGGCCTGCCGCCGAAGCGGCTGCCCACCTACTACGCCCGCCACGACCTGACCCGCCTCGCCCGCCGGTGGATTTTCGCCACCGACTGGCCGGGGGTGCCCGGGTCGGCGACCAACGCCCGGGCGGTCGCCGGTCTGGGGCTTCCGCCGGACGTCGTCCCCCTCGTGCTCGGTCGGAACGCGACGGCGGTCTACCGCGGCCTCGACCCCGCTCTCGCGTCCCAGCCGTAGACCGCACCCCGACGACAAGGAGACACCCATGGAGCACGCCGGACGCTCGGCCCGCGACCTCGACGACGCCGAGCTGGAGAGGCAGGGCGCGCACGCGCACGCGACGCGCAACTGGGTGTTCCTGCACGGCACCGCCGAGCAGTTCGGCCGGCACACCGAGCGGATGCTGGAGCTGGAGCAGGAGTACCTGCGCCGACACCCGAAGCGGACCTGGCAGGGGACGACGGACGAACCGGTGCCCGTCGACGAGACCACCAGGCTGCGCACGGCGCTGCGCAGCCTGGTCACCCAGGCGGAGGCGTTGCTGGAGGACGAGGAGTCGACGCCGGCGGCGCTGGTGGCCGACGACGCCGTCGACGGCCTGCTCCGCGAGGTGGCCGCGGGACCCGGCGGACGGCTGCACCGGCTGGAGGTGCACCAGGCCGCCCGCCGGCACCAGGTGCCGCGGACGGCGCTCGCCCGCCTGGACAAGGGGGACGCGCCGCTGCTGCACGCCGAGGGGGCCGACCGGGTGCTCACCGAGGCGGGCCGCACCTGGTTGGGGGCGCGAACGGCCCCGGGCACGTACCCTGCCCTCGTGCTGACCCCGGCCGAGCGTGACCGCGTGCTCGACGCGGACCGGCTGGCCGCCGTCCGCGCGACCGGTCTGCTCGACGCCGCCCCCGACCCCAAGCTGCTGCGCCTCGTCCAGCTCACCGCGTCGCTCCTGCGCGTGCCGGCCGCCCAGATCACGCTCGTCGACGACGAGAGGTCGTTCCGGGCCGCGGCCACCGGCCTCGAGGCGATCGGGGCCGCCGTCCTCCAGCAGCCGGTCGAGAACGCGTACTGCCTGCTGGCGATGGAGGACGACTCGGCGGCCCTGGTCGGCGACACCCGCACCGACCCTCGGGCGCAGCGGATCCAGCCGGGCACGGGGGGACCGGTGCGGGCGTGGGCCGGTGCGCCCCTGCACACGGCGGAAGGGCTCGTGCTGGGCTCACTGTGCGTCCTGGACACCCGGCCGCGCGAGTGGACCCCGGACGACGGGCAGGTCCTCGTCGCCCTCGCCCACGCCGTCTCGGCCGAGGTGGCGCTGCGGGCCGCGTCCCGGCGCGAGGGGGACGCCCGGGCCCGTGCCGACTACCAGGCGACGCTGCTGCGTGCGACACACGAGGCGACGCTGGACGGCGTGCTCGTGGTGTCCCCCGAGGGTCGGCTGCTGACCTGGAACAGCCGCTTCGGGAAGATCTGGGGCATCGACGCCGAGGCGTTCGAGAGCGGTTCGGACGACGTCGCGCTGGCGAGCGTCCTGCGCACGGTCGTCGATCCCGAGGCCTTCATGGCCAGGGTCCGGGCGCTCTACGCCGACCCGGTGCCCTCCCGCGACGAGGTGCCGCTGCGCGACGGCCGGGTGCTCGACCGCTACGGGACACCCCTGTACGGGGAGGACGGGACCTACCACGGGTACTCCTGGTTCGTGCGCGACGTCAGCGCCGAACGCAGCGCCCAGCAGGCGCTGGAAGCGGGTGAGCAGCGGTACCGGTCGCTGGTGAGTGCGCTGACCAACGAGGTCTGGCGGACGTCGCCGGACGGTCGTCTGCTCTCCGACATGCCCTCGTGGCGTGCCGTCACGGGTCAGGGCGAGGCCGAGCTGCTCGGCCACGGCTGGCTGGACGGCGTCCACCCCGACGACCGCGAGCGCGCGGCGGCGGCCTGGACCGAGGCCGTCAGCCGGGGCAGCACCTACGAGGTGGAGTACCGCATCTGCCCCCCGGACCCGCCCGGCTCGGTGATCGAGCCGGCCGTCCGCGACGCGCGGTCCCGGTCGCTGGAGGTCCGCGGGGTCCCGCTGGAGCGTGACGGCGTGGTCAGCGAGTGGGTCGGCGTCTACGTCGACGTCACCGAGCTGCGCTCCTCCGAGGCGGCCCAGCGGCGGCTGACGGACGTCGCGCAGGCCGCTGCCGAGAGCACCCGCGTCCTCCAGGAGGTGACCGCAGCCCTGTCCGGGGCAGTCTCGACGGCCGACGTGATGGCCGTGATCCTCGACCGGGGCGCGGACGTGCTCGGTGCGTCGGGCAGCGGGGTCGCGCTGCGCGACGGCGACCGGGTCCGGTACGAGGTCCTCACCGGGTACAGCGCCGACGTGAAGTCGACCTGGTCCGAGTTCGGCCTGGACGAGGACAGCCCCGTCACCCGCACGATCCGCACCGGTGAACCGACGTTCCTGTCGTCGCAGGAGGAGCTCTTCGCGCTGTTCCCCGACAGCGACCGCCTGCGGGCGTTCGTCGAGACGAGCGGCGAGCGCGCGTTCGCCCGGCTCCCGCTGCTCACGCCGACGGGGGTGATGGGCGCGCTGGTCTTCGGGTTCGAGTCCGAGCGGGGCTTCTCCGCCGACGACCGCCGGTTCATGGTCGCCCTCGCCGCGCAGTGCGCCCAGGCCCTGGAGCGGGCCCGCCTGTACGAGCGCGAGCGGAGCACCGCCCGGATGCTGCAGCGCAGCCTGCTGCCCGACGCCCTGCCCCTGGTGATCGGCATGCGGCTGGCGGCGCTGTGCCACGCGGCCTCGGCGGACACCGACGTCGGCGGCGACTGGTACGACGCGTTCGTGCTCGCCGACGGCCGCATCGCGCTCGCGGTGGGGGACGTTCGGGGTCGAGGTGTGCGCGCGGCGTCGGTGATGGGGCAGGTGCGCAACGCGCTGCGTGGCCTCGTGCACGCCGACCCCTCTCCGGGCGCGGTGCTGGGGTGGCTCGACGCGGTCGTCGCCCGGCTCGGCGACCCCGAGGAGTTCGTGACCCTCGTCTACGCGGTGGCCGATTCGCGGACGGGGCGCCTGGAGTGGGCCTGCGCCGGGCACATGCCGCCCCTGGTGATGAGGGCGGACGGCGCGCTGTACCTCGAGGGGGCCGAGTCCCTGCCACTGGGTCTGGGCGGCACGCGCCCCCAAGCGGTGCTCGACCTCGCTCCGGGCGACGCTCTGGTGCTGTTCTCCGACGGTCTGGTGGAGAACCGTCACCGCCCGCTGGACGACGGCCTGCACCAGCTGCTGGTGCACGCTGACGCCCTCATCGCCGCACCCGGCGTGCCCACCGCGCAGACGCTGCGCGACGTGCTGACCACGTCCATGGTCGACGACCGCGGCAACGACGACGTCACCGTGCTGGCTCTGCGCCGGGCCCACGCCGCCCGCGGTGTCGGCGGTCCCGCGGTCGCGGCGCAGATCGACCTCCCGGCCCGGCCCACGAGTCCCGGCACCGCCCGGACGTTCGTCGGCGACCGCCTGGGTGAGTGGGGTGCCGACGGCGTGCGCGAGGCGACGCTGCTGTGCGTCAGCGAGCTGGTGACCAACGCCGTCGTCCACGCGGGGTCGCCTGTGCACCTCGAGCTGCACTGCGGGGAGGGTGTGCTGCGGGTCGACGTCCGCGACACCGGCCAGACGCTGATGGCGCCCGCTCGGCAGGCTGCCGGCATCGACGACACCCACGGTCGCGGTCTGATGATGGTCGACGTCGTCGCCGACCGGTGGGGCGTGGTCGACGACGGCGACGGCAAGGTCGTGTGGTTCGAGATCTCGCTCCCGGCGGCCTAGCGGCCCCGCTGGGCGAGACGGACGCCGAGCGCGACGAGTCCCCAGGCGGCGGTGACCACCCCGCCGAAAGCCGCGACCAGGGCCAGCAGGATCCCTGCGTCGGCGGAACCCGAGGAGCCTGGTGACATCAGCAGCAGGCCCGGCAGCGCGTATGCGGCCGACGTCGACGCGGCCCAGTGCCGCACCGTGCGCTCTCCGCCCGGTGCGTGCGGGCGGACCACCCGGGCGAGGGAGTAGAAGGTCGGCGGTCCGGCGAGCAGCAGCAGCGTGGTCGCACCGGCTGGCCAGGACTCCGTGCTCGCCATGAGCAGGTAGACCAGTGCCAGCGGACCTGCCGCCAGCGCCGCGACGCGGCGCGGTAGGTCGGCCTCGCTCCAGCCGCGTGCCGGGTCGACACGGACGACGAGGGCTGCCCGCCGGGTCGGCGCAGGAACCGGCTCGGCGCCGGCGGTGTGTGCGGGGCCGTCCGGGCTCACGACGCTGTGCGTGCTCATGGCCCCACCGTGGCGCACGACGGCACCCGGTCGCATGAGTACGGGTACTCGTCACCGCTGTGCGGGCGGGCATCCTCACGAGGCGTGGCTCCGAAGTTCCTACAGCACGTTCTGGGCCACTACGCTGGGTCACGACTCGGAAGTCGCGGGAGAGAGGGTGAGCGGTGGAACCGGCGTCAGTCACCTCGCTCGTCCTGCCTCCCCTGCCCGAGAGCGCCGGCCGGGCGCGACGCTTCCTGCGGGACCGGCTGGACGACGTCGGGCGAGACGACCTGGCCGACTCCGCGACGCTGCTGGTCAGCGAGATCGTCACGAACGTGGTGCTGCACGCGGCGACCTGGCTCGAGGTGCACGTGCGCGCGACGGCTGACGGCGTCCGCGTCGACGTCCTGGACGGCAGTGCGGTCGCCCCTTCCCACCGGGAGTACGCGGGGTTGACGTCCACCGGGCACGGCCTCGGCCTCGTGGAGCACCTCGCCGACGACTTCGGCGTCGAGCTGCGCGAGAGCGGCAAGAGCGTCTGGTTCTTCCTCGACTTCAGCCCGGACCGGGACCGGGGTGCGGACCCGGACCCGGACCCCGACCCCGGCCCCGATCCGCATCCCGACCGCGGTCCCGATGTCGGCGGCTCCGAGTCCCTTGGTTATCCCACCACGGACGTCGTGCTGGGCGGGCTGCCCGTCCGGTTGTGGATCGCCGCCCGCCAGCACCACGAGGCCGCGCTGCGAGAGCTGTACCTGCGCCAGAGCCTGCGCGAGGAGTCCGCTGCGCCGCCGGTCCGCCGTCGCATCCAGCTGACCGTGGCGGCACTGGACGTCGCGCTCGAGACGGCCCTGGTGGCCGGCGAACCGGCGAACGACCCGGAGCGTCCCCGGCCCGGCCTGCCGGTGACGAGCGACCTCGAGCTGAGGGCGACCCACGACCTGGCTGCGGGTGTCATCGCCCTCCAGGGCGCGCTGGAGGAGGCGGAGCGACTGGCCCGCGAGGGGGACCTGCTGGTCCTGCCGGCGCTGCCCGAGGTCGTCGCCGTCCGCGACTGGGTCTGCGAGCAGGTGGTCGCGCAGCTCAACGGCGTCGCTCCGACGAGGTGGTCCCAGGGGGCCGCAGCCGTGCGACCGCACTCCCGTGGCCCGGTCGAGGGCTGGGACCCGGTCGCCGTGGTCGGGTCGCGGCGAGCCGCCGTCGCCGGGGACGACACCAACCGCATCCTGGCCGTCAGCCCGGCAGCCGCTGCATTGCTGCGGTGGGACGCGAGCGACCTGGTAGGTCGCCGTGTGATCGACCTGATCCCCGCGAGCCTGCACGAGGCGCACCTGGCCGGTTTCACCCGGCACCAGACCACGGGGGAGTCGCACGTGCTGGGACTGCCGCTCGAGCTTCCGGTCCTGCGGTCGGACGGCACGCAGGTCCACGTGCGCTTCCTGCTCGAGCGGGTGAGAGCGCCGCGGGGCCGCTCCGTCTACGTGGCCTGGTTGGACCCCCTGGACTGAGCGGGCCGCTCGTCCTGTCAGGCGCCGTGTCTCAGGTCGGCGCCCTGACGTGCCGACGTCGACGCAAACCAGAGGGAAACCGGGGTTCGTGTGCCTGGTGTTCCCAAAGGGGCGGGAGAGGCTGTACGGTTCCCGCCGTTGTGTCAACGCGACACGCCGTGCGGGCGGCTCGGCGAGTTACACGAATGTCATTCTGACCCGGAGGTCCGATACGTGACGGTCAACCGTCGCTTCGCCGGTCGCCGGGCGGCTGCCACGCTCGTGGTCGCCGCCCTGTGCACCGGCGGGCTCGCCGCGCTGCCCGCCAGCGCGGTCCCTGTGCTGGGTGCACCATTGCCCGGTGCGCCGGCCGAGCCCGGGGTCAGTGACCCGCTCGCAGGCAGCGAACCGGTCTACCCGAGCCAGGAGCAGGTGGACGGTGCCCAGCAGGCTGCCACCGCCAAGGCCACCGAGATCGGCGCCATCGAGAGCCGGCTCGCCGCGGCCCAGGCGCAGCTGGAGGCCATGCAGGTCGCCGCCCAGCGCGCCGCGGAGGACTACAACCAGGCCCAGGTCGACCTCGAGGAGCGCACCGTCGCGGCGGGTGCCGCCCGCGCCGCCGCCGACCGGGCGCAGCTCGACGACGACGTGGCCAGGAGCGACATCGGGCTGCTCGCCGCGAGCTCCTACCGGTCCGGCGGCGGCCTCGGCGGCGTCGAGGCCTTCCTCGCCGCCGACGGCCCCCAGGAGCTGCTCGACAAGGCGGCGGCGATCGACTCCCTCGCCGACCGCCGCCAGCGCTCGTACCAGCGGATGGATGCCTCCGAGCTGGTGGCCCGGCTGATGGACGAGCAGGCCCAGTCGGCGCAGCAGGCCCAGCAGGACGCCGCGGCCGCCGCCGAGGCCGCACGCGCCGAGGCGCAGCGCACGTCCGACGCCGCGCAGGCCGAGGTGGACCGCGTCGCCGCGACACGCACCGATCTCATCGGGCAGCTGGCGGTGCTCCGCGACACCAGCGTCGAGCTCGAGCGCGAGCGCCAGGACGGGTTGGAGACCGAGCGGCGGGAGCGTGCCGAGGCCGCGGCCCGCGCCGAGGCGGAGCAGCGTGAGGCCGAGCGCGCCGCCACCGCGGCGGCCGAGGAGGCCCTCGCCGCACAGCGGGCCGCTGCCGACCGTGCGAGCCG
>JBBSNO010000062.1:0-13568 GCA_038232615.1 Actinomycetales bacterium | reverse complement strand
AGCACCCGATCGAGGCCACCGGCCGCGACCTGCGCAAGCTGATGAGCTGGGTCCGGTCGTCCGACGACTACACCGAGGGCACCGCCACCCGCTGACGTGCAGCGAATTCCTTGACCGCGAGCAGCGAAGTCCTTGATCGCGGGGGACGAAGTCCTTGATCACCGCAGGTTGCCTAGACTCCGCGCCGTGACTGAGCCTGTGATGACTGAGCCCGCGACGCCGAGGCCCGCGACGCCGAGGCCCGTGGTGCTGATCGCCGAGGAGCTGTCGCCGGCGACGGTGGAGGCCCTCGGCCCCGACTTCGACGTCCGCAGCGTCGACGGGACCGACCGTGCTGCGCTGCTGGAGGCCGTGACCGGCGCGGCCGCCCTGCTCGTGCGGTCGGCCACGCAGGTGGACGCCGAGGTCCTGACGGCCGGTCGGTCGCTCAAGGTGGTCGCGCGCGCCGGGGTGGGGCTCGACAACGTCGACGTCGAGGCCGCGACCAAGGCCGGGGTGATGGTCGTCAACGCCCCGACGTCGAACATCGTCTCGGCCGCCGAGCTCGCGGTGGCGCTGCTGCTGGCGACGGCCCGCCACGTGCCGGCCGCGTCGGCCGCGCTCAAGGACGGGCGGTGGCAGCGGTCGCGGTACACCGGCGCAGAGCTCTTCGAGAAGACCGTCGGCGTCGTCGGCCTCGGTCGGATCGGCGTCCTGGTCGCCCAGCGCCTGACGGCGTTCGGCATGCACGTCGTCGCCTACGACCCCTACGTCGCGAGCAGCCGGGCCGGTCAGCTCGGCGTCCACCTCGTCGACCTCGACGAGCTGCTCGCCACCAGCGACTTCATCACCGTGCACCTGCCCCGGACGCCGGAGACCCTGGGACTCATCGGCGTGGACGCCCTGCGGCGCGTCAAGCCAGGGGTCCGCATCGTCAACGCCGCACGGGGCGGCATCGTCGACGAGACGGCCCTGGCGGACGCGCTGGCCGACGGGCGCGTGGCCGGGGCGGGCCTCGACGTGTTCGAGACCGAGCCGTGCACCGAGTCTCCCCTGTTCGCGTTCGACTCGGTCGTCGTCACGCCCCACCTGGGAGCCTCGACGGACGAGGCGCAGGAGCGTGCCGGTGTGGCGGTCGCCCGCTCGGTGCGTCTCGCGCTGGCCGGCGGGCTCGTGCCGGACGCCGTGAACGTGGCCGGTGGGGCGATCGCGGAGGACGTCCGCCCCGGTATCGGGCTGGCCGAGAAGCTGGGCCGGGTGTTCACCGCGCTCGCGCAGGCGATGCCGGTGCAGCTCGACGTCGAGGTGCGTGGGGAGATCACGTCCCACGACGTCTCGGTGCTGCGGCTCGCCGCCCTGAAGGGCTTGTTCACCGACGTCTCGGAGCACCCCGTCTCGTACGTCAACGCGCCGGTGATCGCCGACGACCGGGGGATCGACGTCCGGCTCGTCACCGAGCCGGAGAGCCCCGAGTACCGCAACCTCGTCACGGTGCGGGGCACGCTCGCCGACGGCACAGCGCTCAGCGTGTCGGGCACGCTGACCGGACCGAAGCAGGTCGAGAAGCTCGTCGGCATCGACGAGCACGACCTGGAGATCGGGCTGTCCGAGCACCTGCTGGTGCTGCGCTACACCGACCGCCCCGGCGTCGTGGGACGCCTCGGGGCGATGCTGGGCGAGGCGGACGTCAACATCGCCGGCATGCAGGTGGCCCGTCAGCGGGCCGGCGGCGCCACCGTGAGCGTGCTGGCGCTGGACTCCACCATCCGCGCCGACCTCGTCAGCGCGATGGCGACGGACATCGGCGCGGAGAGCGCCCGGCTGGTCGACCTCGACGGCTGAGCCTGACGCGCGTCTCGCATCTCGGGACAGCCGTGTCGAGATGTGGACGGTGGGCGTAGCGTCGACGACATCTGACGACGACAGGAGGAGATCGGGATGCCGGACGAGCGTCACAAGCAGGCACTGCAGGAGCTCATGGACCGGAGGGACCGGGGCCAGAGTCGATGACCGACCCGGGCCCCGGCACGATCCGGCTCGCCGTCGTCGCCGGTGACGGGATCGGGCCCGAGGTCGTCGCCGAGGGCCTGCGGGTCCTTTCCGCGGCCACCGCGGACAGCGGGCCGACGGTCGCGACGACCGGGTACGACCTCGGTGCCCGACGCTGGCAGGAGACCGGGCAGACCCTGCCCGAGTCGGTGCTGGACGAGATCCGCGAGCACGACGCCATCCTGCTCGGCGCGATCGGCGACCCGGGCGTCCCGAGCGGGGTGCTGGAGCGGGGGCTGCTGCTGCGCCTGCGCTTCGAGCTCGACCACTACGTGAACCTGCGACCGTCGCGGCTCTTCCCCGGTGTGGTCAGCCCGCTCGCGGAGCCCGGGGAGGTCGACTTCGTCGTCGTCCGGGAGGGCACCGAGGGCCCCTACACCGGCAACGGTGGCGCCCTGCGCGTCGGCACCCCGCACGAGGTGGCGACCGAGGTCAGCGTGAACACCGCCTTCGGCGTCGAGCGCGTCGTCCGCGACGCGTTCGCGCGCGCCGACGGGCGACCGCGCCGCAAGCTCACGCTGGTCCACAAGCACAACGTGCTGACGTTCGCGGGCCACCTGTGGCGACGCACCGTCGACGCCGTCGCCGCCGACTTCCCCCAGGTGAGCGTCGACTACCTGCACGTGGACGCGACGATGATCCACCTGGTCACGGACCCGTCGCGCTTCGACGTGATCGTGACCGACAACCTGTTCGGCGACATCGTCACCGACCTGGCGGCGGCCGTCACCGGCGGGATCGGGCTGGCCGCCTCCGGCAACGTCAACCCCGAGCGGAGCACCCCCAGCATGTTCGAGCCGGTGCACGGCTCGGCCCCCGACATCGCCGGCCAGGGCATCGCGGACCCCACCGCGACCGTGCTCTCCACCGTGCTGCTGCTCGAGCACCTCGGTCATCCAGAGGTGGCTGCGCGGATCGAGTCGGCCGTCTGCGCCGACCTGGCCGACCGGGGTCCGGCGCGGCGCGGCACACGTGCCGTCGGGGACGCCCTGATCGCCCGGCTTCGCTGAGCCTGCCGGTCGGGCAGCCCGCTGTCGACGGACGCAGATCGGCTACCGTGCGAACCATGAGTGCGACGACCAGGACGACCCCGGCCGGTACGACGCAGGAGCGCAGCGGACTGCAGTTCCCCCTGCAGCGCAGCCCCTCCCCGGTCGCGGACGATGCCCGCGGCGAGATCCTCGCCGACCCCGGCTTCGGCAGGCACTTCACGGACCACATGGCCAGAGCCACCTGGACGCCGTCCGGCGGGTGGCACGCCGACGCCGTCCAGCCGTACGCGCCGATCACGCTCGACCCGGCGGCCGCCGTCCTGCACTACGCGCAGGAGATCTTCGAGGGACTCAAGGCCTACCGCCACGCGGACGGGTCGGTGTGGACCTTCCGCCCGCAGGTCAACGCCGCACGGTTCGGACGCTCGGCCACGCGCATGGCCCTGCCGGTCCTTCCGGAGGACGCCTTCCTGGCCTCCATCGAGGCGCTGGTGCGCGCGGACGAGGCGTGGGTGCCCACCGGGGGGGAGACCAGCCTGTACCTGCGCCCGTTCATGTTCGCCTCCGAGGCGTTCCTGGGCGTGCGCCCTGCGGCGGAGGTGACCTACCTCGTCATCGCCTCGCCTGCCGGCGCGTACTTCCCCGGCGGCGTCAGGCCCGTCTCCATCTGGCTGTCGCAGAACTACATCCGAGCGGCGCCAGGAGGGACCGGCGCCGCGAAGTGCGGCGGCAACTACGCCGCCAGCCTCGTGGCGCAGCAGGAGGCCAGCGCCCACGGGTGCGAGCAGGTCTGCTTCCTCGACGGGATCGAGCACGAGTGGGTCGAGGAGCTCGGCGGCATGAACCTCTACTTCGTGCTGGACGACGGCAGCATCGTCACGCCGTCGCTGAACGGCAGCATCCTCGACGGCGTCACCCGGATGTCGGTGCTCCAGATCGCGACGGACCTCGGTCACGAGGTCCGCGAGGAGCGCGTCTCGGTCACGTCGTGGCGCGAGGGTGTCGCGTCGGGACGCGTCCGGGAGGTCTTCGCCTGTGGGACCGCGGCTGTCGTCACGCCGGTCGGGCGGCTGATGGAGCCAGGCGCCGAGCATGTGAGCGGGGACGGCGAGACCGGCGCGGTCACCACCGCGATCCGCACGGCGTTGCTGGACGTGCAGTACGGCCGCAGCGAGGACGTGCACGGCTGGATGCACCGGCTCGCATGAAGGACGACTTCCACGTATACGACACGACGCTGCGTGACGGCGCCCAGCAGGAGGGCCTGTCCCTGTCGGTCGCGGACAAGCTCGCGATCGCCGGCCACCTCGACGAGCTGGGTGTCGACTTCATCGAGGGCGGGTGGCCCGGGGCGATCCCCAAGGACACCGAGTTCTTCGCGCGGGCGGCCGACCACCTGCACCTGCGTCACGCCCGGCTGGCGGCCTTCGGGTCCACACGGCGGCCGCTCACCGCGGTGCACTCCGACGCACAGGTGCGGGCCCTGCTGGACTCCCGGGCGCCTGTGGTGACCCTGGTGGCCAAGAGCCACTCGCGACACGTCGAGACCGCGCTGCGCACCACACCTGTGGAGAACCTGGCCATGGTGGGGGAGACCGTAGCCTTCCTGTGCGGCGAGGGCCGACAGGTCTTCCTCGACGCCGAGCACTTCTTCGACGGGTACGTCGAGGACCCCGCGTACGCGCTCGAGGTGGTGCGGACGGCGGTCGAGGCCGGCGCCGAGGTGGTGGCGCTGTGCGACACGAACGGCGGGATGCTGCCGCCGCAGGTCGCGGACGTGGTCGGCGAGGTGCTCGCTGCGTCCGGTGCCCGGCTGGGTATCCACTGCCACAACGACACCGGCTGCGCGGTCGCCAACTCGCTCGCGGCCGTAGGTGCCGGTGCGACGCACGTGCAGGGGACCCTGAACGGCTACGGGGAACGCACCGGCAACGCCGACCTGGTCACCGTCGTCGCCAACCTCGTGCTCAAGCAGGGCAGGCCGGTGCTGGCGGCGGAGCGGCTGCGGGAGGCGACCCGCATCGCGCACGCCGTCAGCGAGGTCACGAACGTCGTGCCCTACTCACGCCAGCCGTACGTCGGCGCCAGCGCCTTCGCGCACAAGGCCGGGCTGCACGCCTCGGCGATCAGGATCGACCCGGGTCTCTACCAGCACATGGACCCAGCCGACGTCGGCAACGACATGAGGATGCTCGTCTCCGACATGGCCGGCCGCGCCAGTATCGAGCTGAAGGGCCGCGAGCTCGGCTACGACCTGTCGGACGAGCCGGACCTGCTGGCACGCGTAACGGCCCGGGTGAAGGAGATGGAGGCGTGGGGCTACACGTTCGACGCCGCGGACGCCTCGTTCGAGCTGCTCCTGCGCGAGGAGGTCGACGGGCAGCGCCCGCAGTACTTCTCGGTCGAGAGCTGGCGCGTGATCACCGAGCAGGCGCCCGCGGGCGGGACCGGTGCGCCACCGGTGCCCGCCCTGTCCGAGGCGACCGTCAAGCTCCACGCCGGCGGACGGCGGGTCGTCGCGACCGGCGAGGGCAACGGTCCGGTGAACGCGCTCGACCACGCCCTGCGGGAGGCGCTCTGCGACGCCTACCCCGAGCTGACCGACCTGGAGCTGATCGACTTCAGGGTGCGCATCACCGACGCCGCCCACGGCACCGACGCCGTCACCCGCGTACTCATCGAGACCAGTGACGGCACGACCTCGTGGGAGACCGTCGGGGTCGCCGCCAACATCGTCGAGGCCTCGTGGCAGGCGCTCGTCGACGGCATCGTCTACGGCCTGCTGCGCCAGGGCGTCCGCCGCCGCTGACGACCTGCGCGATGCTTGCGCCCACCATGCCGACGCCTCTGCGGCGTTGTCGAACGATCGAGGAGGAGCATGTCGGAGGAGGAGGGCGAGCGGGCACAGTTGGTCTCACTGGACGGCCTGGTACGGCGCATCCCAGCGATAGCCCACTATCTCGAGTGAGAGCACCGTCGACGCCTCCGATCGTGCCGCAAGGGACCGTACCCGCAGACGCGCTCGCGGAACCGGCGCGTCCCACCGCCGTCAGACCAGCTTGCGCATCTGCTCCACGCTCAACTCGGCCTGACGCAGGCTCGAGGCCAGAGTGCCGCGGGGTAGCGATCTGCGGTGCAGAGGAACTATCACGACCCGGCCGTCTTGGTGTCGAAGCTCGGCGTGGCTGCCGCGCGTGGAGACGTGATCGAAGGCTGCGCGACGCGGTGCTTTGACTGCCTGTTGTCCGGTGAGTTGGGGTAGCGCAGGGCTCACGCAACCCCGCCGATCAGCGTGGTGAACAGCGGGTGAGCCAGCTCGATCGCCGAGCCCTCGTCCTCGAGTAGAGCTCGAGGGCCTCGCGCAGGTTTGCGAGCGCCTCCTCGATGGTGTCGCCCTGACTCACGACCTCTACCTCCAGCGCGTGAGACGTAGAGGTCTTCTTCACGGTGCACCGCGGCGGTCAGCGTACGAGCCATAGAGAGACGTTAGCCGCGCTGGGACTCAGCCTCGACGAACGAGCCGTTCCCTACCGCGGTCGGGGGCTCTACATGGACCGCTCGTTACCCCTGACGCGCCAGCGTGTACTCAGCTGTTCTCCTCGACGTACTCCTGCGGGTCGCGGTCGTCCAGGCTCACCCCGCGGCCATCGGCGTGGGCGGCCTCGTACACCGCGAACTGGACGGCGAGCTCGTGGCGCAGCCGGGGTGAGGCGTTCCGGCGGAAGTCGGCAAGGGCCTCACGCTCCTCCTCGCCCATGTGGTCGTCGTTGGACTTGCGGGCGGCGTACACGCCGTCCCACCAGTCCTGGGTGCCGACCTCGTGCTGGCCCGCGGCCCGCACCCCACCGCGAATGTCGTTGTGGTCGTCGACGGCGTCCAGGGTCTCGTCCTCGGCGCTGTCCTTGTCGCCCTCTCCTGTTCCCAGCTCGAGGACCCGCGGGTAGAAGAGCTCCTCCTCCGCCTGCGCGTGGACCTCCAGCAGGATCGCGAGCCGGTTCCACACCGCGCTCAGCGACGCCGTGTCGTCACGGGGGATCTCGTCCAGGACGGCGAACATCCGCCGCTGCTCGTGGTGGTCGTGGAGGATGAAGTCGCAGATGTCCATGACGGCGAGGCTGGCACGGCAGCGGCGGGCCCGCCACACCACCGTCGCCCGTGCTCGCAGCCCCTGGTCGGGTGCGGCTGAGCTGTCCGCGAGACACTGGGGGGATGCACGACACCACGGCCGCCGGCCGACCGCCGACGTCGACCCACGTCCTCGTGGTGGGGGCCGGGCCGGCCGGCTCGGCCACGGCTGCGTGGGCCGCGCGGACGGGGCGAGAGGTGCTGCTGGTGGACGCCGCGACCTTCCCGCGTGACAAGCCGTGCGGCGACGGCCTGACACCTCGGGCGGTGGCCGAGCTGCAGCGGCTCGGCCTCGGGGACTGGCTCCGGACCCAGTCGGCGAACTGGGGCCTGCGCGCCGCCGGGTTCGGCCAGGAGCTGCTGCTGCCGTGGCCCGGAGGGTCGCTGCCGGGCAACGGGGCCGCGGTGCCCCGCACCGAGCTGGACGCCCGGATCCGTGAGGTGGCTCTGGCCGGTGGCGCGACCGCCCTCGAGGGTGCACGCGCCGTGGACGTCGAGCGCGACGGCGAGCGTGTCACCGGGGTCGTCTTCGACCGGGCCGGGCAGACCTTCACCGTCCGCTGCCGCAGCCTCGTCGTGGCGGACGGTGCCCGCTCGCAGCTGGGCCGGGTCCTCGGACGCGAGTGGCACCGCGACACCGTGTACGGGGTCGCCATCCGCGGCTACGTCGCCTCGGGGCGCAGCACCGACCCGTGGATCTCCTCCCACCTGGAGCTGCGGGGGGCCGGTGGCGAGCTGCTGTCGGGCTACGGCTGGGTCTTCCCGCTGGCGGACGGCGAGGTGAACATCGGTGTCGGCACGCTCGCTACCTCACGTCGTCCGGCCGACGTCAACCTCCGCAAGCTCATCAGGCACTACGCCGACCTGCGACGCCAGGAGTGGGAACTCGAGGGCGACGTCCGCCTGCCGGCGTCGGCCCTGCTGCCCATGGGCGGTGCGGTCTCCGGTGTCGCGGGGCCGAACTGGGCCCTCGTCGGTGACGCGGCCGGTTGCGTCAATCCGCTCAACGGCGAGGGCATCGACTACGGCCTGGAGACGGGCCGGATGGTCGCGGACCTGCTCGAAGACGACCTCGCGCTCGCGTGGCCGGCGACGCTGCGGACCCACTACGGCGAGGCCTTCTCGGCCGCGCGGCGGCTCGCCGGGCTCCTGACCGTGCCGGGGCTGCTGCCCGCGGCCGGTCCGGTCGGGATGCGCTCGCGTGCGCTGATGACGCTGGCCCTGCGGGTGATGGGCAACCTCGTCACCCCCGAGGACGACGACCTGCTGGCGCGCGTCTGGCGTGGCGCCGGGCGGCTGTCGGTCCGCCTCGACACCCGACCGCCGTTCCCCGCGGCCGACCTGCGCTGTGCCCCCGCGGTCGAGACCGCGCTGGCCTCCTGACGACTAGTCCTGCGTGGAGCTCTTCTTGACGTCGCGGGCGTACCGGTCGACGTAGGTCTGTCCGGAGAGGCCGAGCAGCGCGTCGCGCACGGTGGCGGTGACCTCGTCCGCCGACCGGTGCGCCACGTCCAGGGTCAGCGGCGGCGAGACCCGCAGGACGACGCTGCGGCGAAACCCCCTCCGCGCGGAGTAGCCGGTGGTGATCGCGTGCACGGGCACGTCGGGCGCAGCCTGCAGCAGCGGGAGCATCACCCTCTTGTGGAGCCGGTGCAGGACCAAGGGGTCGGGGGACCGGGTCCCCTCCGGGTAGAGACCGATCTTGCCGCCGCCGGCCAGGGTGGCCGCTGCCATCCGCATCGCCCAGGCGGTGGCGGCCTCGTCCCCGCGGCGCAGCGGGATCTGGCCCATGGCACGGAAGAACGGGGCGACCGGGCCGGTGAACCACTCCAGCTTGGTGAAAGCCGTCACCCGCCACCACGTGCTCATCACGACGACGACGGGGTCGAGCGCCGAGACGTGGTTCCCGATCAGCAACGCCGGCCCGCGCGCAACGTGCTCGCGGCCCTCGACGCGCACGCTCAACCCGAGGCGCAGCAGCCGCAGCAGGGTGACCGTCGCCCAGTAGGCCGGCGTCCGCCCGGGTCGGCCGACGCGGACGCCGGGGAACAGGTCGTGGCCCTGCGCCAGCGCCTGGGCGTAGGCCGCTGCCGTGGTCATCAGCTCATCATGGGGGAGCGGTGTGCGAGCAGCGAGTCGCAGATCCCGAGGAGCTGGGTCCGCAGCAGCTGGGCGCGGGCGGTGAAGGCGCGCTGGTGGACGACGTACTCGGCGCGGCCCGCGGGCGTCTCGACGGGAATCGGCTCCAGGCCCAGTGCGGTGAGGTCGTAGGGCGAGGCGCGCATGTCGACCTCGCGGACGTCCCGGGCGAGGGAGAAGCAGTCGGCCACGAGGTCGGAGCCGACCGCGGGCGACAGCTGGTACGCCCACTTGTAGAGGTCCATCGACGCATGGAGGCAGCCTGGCTGCTCCAGGGCCACCTGCGTCTGGCGGGTCGGCGCGTGGACGTTGAGCGGGCGGGCGGGTTCGGTGAAGAACCGGAAGGCGTCGATGTGCGTGCAGCGCAACGGTTGCGCTTCCACGACCGCGTCCGTGCACGCGCGACCGAGGCGCAGCGGCCAGTCCTCGTGGCGCAAGTCGTCGGCGCGGTAGACCATCGCCCACTCGTGGAGCCCGAAGCAGCCGAGCAGCGGCGGACGCTGCGCCGTGGCCCGCAGGAGCCTCGCTGATGCTTCCACGCGCTGCGACCGGCGTGCGAGGAAGTCATCGACGTCGACACCCACCGCGCGCACGGCACGCCCCGACCCGTCGACGGCACCGGTCTCGCCGTACGACCGCCACCCGAGCCGGTCCGCCCCGTCGGCCAGGGCGGTGCCCGTGCCGGGGTGCCAGCGCCGCAGCTGACCCGGTCGGTAGGGGTAGTAGCGGAACAGGAAGTCCTCGACGGGGTGCCGGCGTCCGGCCTCGGCCCATTCGAGGTGTCTGTTGGTCCACGCGTCGACACGGGCCTGATGCAGGCGCTCGCGCTTGCGCCAGACCTCGGGCGCGAGCGCGAGCGGGAGATCGGCGGGCACCGGACGAGGGTAGGCGGTTCGCCCGGTTAGGCTCGACGGGTGCGCATCGCGAGGTTCACCACAGGAGAAGACCCCCGTTTCGGCGTGGTCGAGGGGGAGGCTGGTGAGGAGGAGATCCTGGTCGTCACCGGCGACCCGCTGTACGCCCCGCTGGCACCGACGGGGGAGCGGGTGAGGCTGGACGACGTCCGCCTGCTCGCTCCGGTCATCCCGCGCAGCAAGGTCGTCGGTGTCGGGCGCAACTACGCCGACCACGCGAAGGAGATGGGTAACGACCTGCCCGAGCGGCCGCTGCTCTTCCTCAAGCCGAACACCGCCGTCGTCGGGCCGAACGACCCGATCGTGCTGCCGAGCGGCTCGTCCGAGGTGCACTACGAGGGCGAGCTCGCCATCGTCATCGGCCGCATCTGCAAGGACGTGCCGCGGCGTCGCGTGAGCGAGGTCGTGCTCGGCTACACCGTCGCCAACGACGTGACGGCCCGCGACTGGCAGCGCAGCGACGAACAGTGGGCCCGCGCCAAGGGCTTCGACTCCTCCTGCCCGCTCGGGCCGTGGATCACCACCGGCCTCGACGTCTCGTCGCTGCGGCTGACCACGCGCCTGGACGGGAGATGCGTCCAGGACGGGTCGACGTCCGACCTGGTCTTCGACGTGCCCACGCTGGTGGAGCACGTCTCTGCGGCCTTCACGCTGCTGCCGGGCGACGTCATCCTGACGGGGACGCCGGCCGGCGTCGGCCCGATCACGCACGGCCAGCGGGTCGACGTCGAGATCGAGGGCATCGGAGTGCTGAGCAACCCCGTGGTCAAGCGATGAGTTGTGGTCAAGCGATGAGCAGCGGTGAAGCCATGAGCAGCGGTGAAGCGATGAGCGCCGCCGTCTCGCCGTCCGCCGGCGTCCGGCTGCGGTTCTGCCCGAGCCCCACCGGCACGCCGCACGTCGGGCTGATGCGGACCGCGCTGTTCAACTGGGCGTACGCCCGGCATACGGGTGGCACGCTGGTGTTCCGCATCGAGGACACCGACACCGCGCGGGACAGCGAGGACAGCGTGACCGCGCTGCTCGACGCGATGGCGTGGCTCGGGCTCGACTACGACGAGGGCCCGCGCATCGGCGGCGAGTACGGCCCCTACCGACAGAGCGAGCGCCGTGAGCTGCACCTCAACGTCGCGCGCCGGCTGCTCGAGAGCGGCCACGCGTACGAGTCGTTCTCGACGCCGGAGGAGGTCGAGGCGCGGCACACGGTCGCGGGGCGTGACGTCAAGCTCGGCTACGACAACCACGACCGCGACCTGAGCGACGAGCAGAAGCAGGCGTTCCGGAACGCCGGCCGGGAGCCGGTGCTGCGGCTGCGGATGCCGTCTGGGGACATCGGGTTCGACGACCTCGTGCGCGGAAAGGTGGTCTTCCCGGCCGGGGCCGTGCCTGACTTCGTCATCGTGCGGGGCAACGGCGAACCGCTGTACACCCTGGTCAACCCGGTGGACGACGCACTGATGCGGATCACCCACGTGCTGCGCGGCGAGGATCTGCTCAGCTCGACGCCGCGCCAGATCGCGCTGTACAAGGCCCTGGTCGACATCGGCGTCGCGCAGGGGGTGCCGCGGTTCGGCCACCTCCCCCTTGTCCTGGGAGACGGCAACCGCAAGCTCTCCAAGCGCGCGCCCGAGGCGGACCTGTTCCTGCACCGCGAGCGGGGGATGCTGCCCGAGGGGATGGTCAACTACCTGTCGCTGCTGGGCTGGTCGATCGCGGAGGACCGCGACGTGTTCGACCGGGCCGAGCTGGTCGCCGCCTTCGACGTGCACGACGTCAACCCCAACCCGGCGCGCTGGGACGCGAAGAAGGCCGAGGCGATCAACGGCGACCACGTGCGGCGCCTGCCCCCGAGCGACTTCCGCGACCGGCTCGTGCCCTACCTGGCGGCCGCGGGCCTGGTCACCGGCGAGCCGGACGAGCGCCAGCAGCGGGTGCTCACCGCGGCGGCGCCGCTGGTGCAGACGCGGATGAACCTGCTCGGCGAGGCGCCGGGGATGCTGGGCTTCCTCCTCACCGCGGACGACGAGCTGTTCGTCGAGCCCGACGCCCTGGCGTCCCTGAAGGACGATGCCGAGGCGGTCCTGGACGCGTCGGGAACGGCACTCGGGGCGATGGAGGGCTGGACGACCGCGTCGATCGAGGCTGCCCTGCGTGCGTCGCTCGTCGAGGGGATGGGGCTGAAGCCGAAGCTGGCGTTCGGGCCGTTGCGTGTCGCCGTGACCGGCCGCCGCGTCTCGCCGCCGCTGTTCGAGTCCATGGAGATCCTCGGACGGGACAGCACGCTGGCGCGTCTGACGGCGTTGCGGGGCAGGCTCGACGCGTGATCGACCCGGTCGCGGAGACGCCGGCCGGCCGGCCGTACACCCAGCTGCTGCGGGGCGCCCGGCACCGCTGGTGGCGCTCGCTGGTGTCCCTGGCGGTCGCAGCGGCGGGCGTGCTCGGGCTCGTCATCGTCTCGTCCGTCGCCCTGTTCGCCGCGACCCTGACGGGAGTGGTCGACGCGGGTCAGCTCGAGACCGAGCTCGACGAGCCGTGGGTGCTGGTCTCGACGAACCTGCTGTTGGGCGCGGCCATCGGCGTGTCCGTGCTGGCCGTCTGGGCCGGGCACGGCTACCGGCCTCGCTGGGTGTCGTCGGTCGTCGGCGGGCTGCGCTGGGGGTGGATGCTGCAGTGCGCGGCCGTCGCGCTGGTCCTGGCTGTGGCCTCCACCGCGGTCTTCTGGATCGCCGGCGGTCCACCGAGCGGTCGCGGGAACGACGTCGTCCTGCTGCTGGTCATCGTGTTCGCCACGACCCCGCTGCAGGCCGCGGGCGAGGAGTACTTCTTCCGGGGCTGGTTGTCGCAGTCGATCGGCGCCCTGTTCGCCCGGGCGGTGGTGGGCTCCGTCGTCGCGGCGGCCGTCACCGCCGCGCTCTTCGCGCTGGCGCACGGCGGGCAGAACGCCTCCCTCTTCCTCGACCGCTTCGCGTTCGGGCTGCTGGCGTCCTACCTCGTGTGGCGCACCGGCGGCCTGGAGGCCGCGATCGCCGCGCACGCCGTCAACAACGTGGTCGTCTTCGTGCCGGTGATCCTCACCGGCGGGCTGGCGGCGGCGATGGGCGTCTCCGAGGCCGCGGTGGCCGTGGTGGCCGTGGACGTCGCCTCGATGGTGCTCCTGGGCGGGGCGCTGACGTGGCTGGCCCGCCGGTCCGGCGTCCAGCGCCGCTACGTCGAGCCTCGCCTGGACGACGCGCTTTTGGCTCCCCCTGTCGGCTCGGGTAGTCTCCCTCCTCGGTAGCCGGCCCGGGTTCAGCCCGGGCGGGATACCCCCATGGGGTATGGTGTAATTGGCAGCACGACTGATTCTGGTTCAGTTAGTCTAGGTTCGAGT
>JBBSNO010000061.1:0-13577 GCA_038232615.1 Actinomycetales bacterium | reverse complement strand
GGTCGCGCCGCCGGCGGAGGGTGCGCCGCCCGCCGAGCCGGTGCCGCCCACCGGGGGTGCCCCGGCTCCGACCGAGGGTGTCCCGTCCCCGGCACCGCCGGGCGAGTCCGTCGCCCCGGCCCCGACCGAGTCGCCGGCCGGGCGGGCCATCCCCCAAGCGCTCGTCGAGGCTGTACCCGCACCTCCCGCCGAGACCCCGGCGCCGCCCGCGGAGACCCCGGCACCTGCCGAGACCCCGGCACCGCCTGCCGAGACCCCCGCACCTCCCGCCGAGACCCCGGCCCCGGCGGAGCCGACGGTGCCGGGAGAGACCCCGGCCCCCGTGGATCCGAACGCCCCTGCACCGGAGCCGACGGACGCGAGCGACCTGACGCAGATCACCGAAGAGCTCGCCGCGGAGCTGCAGGCGCTGGACTGCTCCAACCAGGCCGCCCTGCGGGGGATCACCGACGACCCCGCTATGCCGCTGGTCACCTGCAACGAGGCGGGGACGGCCAAGTACATCCTCGGTCCCGTCGAGGTCGAGGGTGTCGACATCCAGACGGCGACGTCCGGTCTGCGGACGTCGGCGCAGGGCTTCGTCACGAACGAGTGGGTCGTGAACCTCGACTTCGACGGCGAGGGCACGACGAAGTTCCGCGAGGTCACCACGCGGCTGGTCAACCTGCCGCCGCCGCAGAACCAGTTCGCGATCGTGCTCGACGGTTTGGTGGTCTCCGCGCCCGCCACCAACGACCCGATCACCGACGGGAACGCCGAGATCTCCGGCTCGTTCACCCAGGAGTCGTCGACCCAGCTGGCCAACCAGCTCAAGTTTGGCGCCCTGCCGATCTCGTTCGAGGTGCAGACCGAGGACCAGATCTCCGCGCTTCTCGGCGAGGAGCAGCTGCAGCGCGGGCTGCTCGCCGGTGGCATCGGGCTGCTGCTGGTCGTCCTCTACTCGCTGCTGCAGTACCGGGCCCTCGGCCTGGTCACCGTCGCGAGCCTGATCGTGGTCGGCGTACTGACCTACGGCGTGATCGCGATCATGAGCTGGTACCAGGGCTACCGGCTGAGCCTGGCCGGCGTGGCCGGGCTCATCGTTGCCATCGGGATCACCGCCGACTCGTTCATCGTGTTCTTCGAACGCGTGCGCGACGAGGTCCGCGAGGGCCGCAGCCTCACCGCCGCCGTCGAGACCGGCTGGAAGCGGGCACGCCGCACGATCCTGGCGTCGGACTCCATCAGCTTCCTCGCCGCGGTCGTGCTCTACCTGCTGGCCGTCGGTGGCGTGCGGGGCTTCGCCTTCACGCTCGGCCTGACCACGATCCTCGACCTGCTGGTCGTCATCCTCTTCACCCACCCGCTGGTGGCACTGCTCGCCCGCACCAAGTTCTACGGTGGCGGGCACAAGCTCTCCGGCTTCGACGCCGAGCACCTCGGGCGCACCGTCGCCTACGCGGGTCGCGGCCGGGTCCGCACAGCCGCGGAACGTGGCCGCGGCCGTGGACCTGGCCGTGCACCGGCGGCCGCCGTCGCGGACGTCGGACCGCAGCGGCAGACGATCGCACAGCGCAAGGCCGCGGCGGCCCTGGACGTCGAGCCGGGAAGCGCCGAGCAGCGCGACATCGAGCAGGGCGACGTCGAGCGGGGCGACGTCGAGCCGGGTGGCGCCGAGCACGACCCCGACCGCCAGTCGCGTGACCACGAGACCCGCGCGTCCGCGGCGAAGGAGTCCTGATGTTCAGCTTCGCCGAGTTCGGCAACGACCTGTACACCGGCAAGCGGTCCTACGACTTCGTCGGTCGCGCCAAGACGTGGTTCGGCATCGGTGCCGGGATCTCCCTGGTCTCGGTCGTCCTGCTGATCACGCCCGGGTTGACGACGGGCATCGAGTTCCGCGGCGGCTCCGAGTTCCGGATCAGCAGCACGCAGGACGCCGATCCCACCATCGCCGAGGAGATCATCAGCGAGGACCTCGGGACGTCCGAGACCCCTCGGGCGTCGACCATCGGGGACGACAGCGTCCGTCTGCAGACCGAGCGGCTGGATGACGACCAGACCGAACAGCTCGCCGGCGAGCTGGCCGAGGCCTACGGCGTCGAGCGCAGCGCCGTGACGTCGTCCTTCGTAGGCCCGAGCTGGGGGGCAGACATCACCCGGCAGGCCCTGACCGCGCTGGGGGTGTTCCTGGTCCTGGTGGCCATCGTGATCGCCGCGTACTTCCGCAACTGGGAGATGGCGGTGGCGGCCCTGGTAGCGCTGCTGCACGACCTGGTGATCACGGCCGGGATCTACGCAGCCGTCGGCTTCGAGGTCACCCCGGCGACGGTGATCGGGTTCCTCACGATCCTCGGGTACTCGTTGTACGACACCGTCGTCGTCTTCGACAAGGTGCGGGAGAACACCGCGTACGTGCCGAGCAGCACCACCACGACGTACAGCGAGGCGGCGAACCTGGCCGTCAACCAGACGCTGGTGCGATCGATCAATACGTCCGTCGTCGCACTGCTCCCGGTCGGGTCGATCCTCTTCATCGGCGCCTTCCTGCTCGGGGCGGGCACCCTGAAGGACATCTCGCTGGCCCTGTTCATCGGCCTGATCGCCGGGACATACTCCTCGGTCTTCATCGCCACGCCGTTGCTGGTCATCCTGCGGGGCCGCAGCACCGTGATGCGCGAGCAGGCGGAGCGCGTGATGCAGCGCCGTGCCATGGAGGCGAACCGTGCCGCCGAGCCGGTCTCTGCCGGCGTGGGTACCGGCACCGGCGCCACGGCAGCCGGTGGGGCGACGCCGGTCGGTGGCGGCACGGTTCCGCTGACGAAGGAACGCGCGCGACCCGGCATGGGCTCGTCGCCCGAACCTGCCGCTGCGGCCCGCGGGCCGCGCAACCAGCCCAAGCGCAGCAAGGGCAACCGCCCGAGTGGCAAGCGGCGATGAGGGGTTCCGGCGGTCCCGGCTGGTGGGTGACCCAGTGCTAGGTGGCCCCGCGGTGAGCGAAGCGGTCCGCGAGCAGGTGCGGGCCCGGATCCGCGACGTCCCCGACTTCCCGCAGCCCGGGGTGCTGTTCAAGGACATCACGCCACTGCTGGCCGACCACGCGGCGTTCTCGGCGGCGGTCACCGCGCTGGTCGCGATGCTGCCGCAGGACGTCGACGTCGTGGCAGCGGTCGAGGCACGCGGGTTCGTCCTCGGTGCCCCGGTCGCGCTGGCCGTCGGTGCCGGCTTCGTGCCGGTGCGCAAGGCCGGCAAGCTGCCCGGCGACACCTCACGCGTCGCCTACGCCCTCGAGTACGGCGTGGCCGAGGTCGAGGTGACCTCTGACGCCTTCCATGCGGGCCAGCGCGTGGTGGTCCTGGACGACGTCCTCGCCACCGGCGGGACGGCTGCCGCGACGTGCGAGCTCGTCGAGCAGTCCGGCGCCAGCGTCGTCGGCGTCAGGTTCCTGCTCGAGCTGTCGTTCCTGGCGGGGCGCAGCAGGCTCGCCGGGCGCGACGTCGAGTCGCTCCTGGTCGTGTAGCACCCGCGTGACACCCCCCACGGAGCGCGGACGAGGCTCGCGATGGTGCGTGCGTAGCGCCACGTAGACTCGTGGGAAACGAATGGGGAGGGTCGCGTGGCCGACGGTGTGAGCAGGACGGACCCGGCGCTGCCCGCTGCGCCCGAGGAAGCCGTGCCGCTCGACGTGCGGGCAGACGAGACAGGGCCGGTCGGACTGCGCGCACGACTGGCGCGGATCGGCTCCCGCGGGCCTGCGGGGTCGCCGGTGCTCGAGCCCCTGCTGCGGACCGTGCGGTCGAACCACCCCAAGGCAGACGTCTCCGTCCTCGAGCGCGCGTACGTGGTGGCCGAGCAGGCGCACCGCGGCCAGAACCGCAAGAGCGGTGACGCCTACATCACCCACCCGGTGGCCGTCGCGACGATCCTCGCCGAGCTGGGCATGACCCCGCCGACCCTGGCCGCCGCCCTGCTGCACGACACCGTCGAGGACACGCCCTACACGCTGGACAAGCTGCGCAAGGACTTCGGCGACGAGGTCGCCATGCTCGTGGACGGCGTCACGAAGCTCGACAAGGTGCAGTACGGGGACGCCGCCCAGGCCGAGACCGTCCGCAAGATGGTCGTCGCGATGGCCCGTGACATCAGGGTCCTGGTGATCAAGTTGGCCGACCGCCTGCACAACGCTCGCACCTGGAGCTACGTCTCGGCCGCCTCAGCAGAGCGCAAGGCCCGGGAGACCCTGGAGATCTACGCACCGTTGGCGCACCGCCTGGGCATGAACACGATCAAGTGGGAGCTGGAGGACCTCTCGTTCGCGACGCTGTACCCCGGTGTGTACGACGAGATCGTCCGGCTGGTCGCCGAGCGGGCACCCGCTCGCGAGGAGTACCTCGCCGTCGTCCGCGACCAGGTGGCCGGTGACCTGCGGGCCTCGAAGGTCCGCGCGACGGTGACCGGGCGCCCGAAGCACTACTACTCCGTCTACCAGAAGATGATCGTGCGTGGGCGCGACTTCGCAGAGATCTACGACCTGGTCGGGGTGCGCGTCCTGGTCGAGTCGGTGCGCGACTGCTACGCGGTCCTCGGTGCGCTGCACGCGCGGTGGAACCCGGTACCGGGCCGGTTCAAGGACTACATCGCGATGCCCAAGTTCAACATGTACCAGTCGCTGCACACCACCGTGATCGGGCCGGAGGGCAAGCCGGTCGAGATCCAGATCCGCACCCACCTGATGCACCGCCGGGCCGAGCTCGGCGTCGCCGCGCACTGGAAGTACAAGGACGTGGCGATCGGGCGGACGGCGGAGGACGGCGACACCGGGACGTCCGGCGACATGGCGTGGCTGCGCCAGCTGCTGGACTGGCAGCGCGAGACGTCCGACCCCGAGGAGTTCCTCGACTCGCTGCGCTTCGAGATCAACGCCCGCGAGGTCTACGTCTTCACCCCGAAGGGGGACGTCGTCGCGCTGCCGGCCGAGTCGACTCCGGTCGACTTCGCGTACGCCGTCCACACCGAGGTCGGGCACCGGACGATGGGCGCCCGCGTCAACGGCCGGCTCGTGCCGCTCGAGTCCGCGCTCGACAACGGCGACGTCGTCGAGGTCTTCACCTCCAAGCTCGAGACCGCGGGCCCCAGCCGCGACTGGCTGATGTTCGTCAAGAGCCCCCGGGCCCGCAACAAGATCCGCCAGTGGTTCTCCAAGGAGCGGCGCGAGGAGGCCATCGAGCAGGGCAAGGACGCGATCGCCAAGGCGATGCGCAAGCAGCACCTGCCGATCCAGCGCCTCATGTCGCACGAGTCCCTCGTCGCCCTCGCGGACGAGATGCGTCACTCCGACGTCTCCGCCCTGTACGCGGCCGTGGGCGAGGGGCACGTGTCGGCAGCCCACGTGGTCGAGCGGCTGGTGGCCTCTCTCGGCGGCGCGGACAGCAACGAGGAGGACCTGGCCGAGGCCACGATCCCCTCCACCTCCGGGGCGCGGCGGCCGCGGACCGGCGACCCGGGTGTTGTCGTCAAGGGAGTGGACGACGTGTGGGTCAAGCTCGCGCGGTGCTGCACGCCGGTGCCCGGGGACCCGATCATGGGGTTCGTCACGCGCGGGCACGGTGTGTCGGTGCACCGCCAGGACTGCGGCAACGCGGCCGGGCTCAACCACCAGTCGGGCCGCATCGTCGACGTCGAGTGGTCGGTCGGCGCCGCGAGCGTGTTCCTGGTCAACATCCAGGTGGAGGCCCTCGACCGCGCCCGCCTGCTGTCGGACATCACACGCGTCCTCTCGGACAGCCACGTGAACATCCTCTCGGCGACCGTGGCCACCTCGCGCGACCGGGTCGCCGTCTCCAAGTTCGCCTTCGAGATGGGCGACCCTGCACACCTCGGCCACGTGCTGGCCGCCGTGCGACGCGTCGACGGCGTCTTCGACGTCTACCGGCTCACCGGGCGACGCGGCGAGCCCACCTGACCCCGGGCTGGTCGTGGGCAGTCCACCCGGCGGCGATCAAGGACCCGGTGCTGCTCGGGGTGCACGCGCCAGGGCTGGCCGCTCGGCGCGGAGCTCGCGCAGCAGCATCCTTCCGCGGCGGTTGTGGCGGAAACGCCCGTTGGTCCGCAGCACCCCCAGCACCGCCCGCTCGGTGACCCGACGGTCGAGCAGCCACCTCAGCGCCGGCAGCGCCCGCTCGTCGTCGGACCGCGCGAGGTCGGCAGCGGTGCGGGCCAGGTTGGTCAGCGGGAGACCAGCCAGGGTCGTGACGTCGGCCGCCGGGATCGTCGTCCGGTGCTCCCAGACGCCCGCGACGACGGGACGTGGCCCCGCCGAGTGGGGGACCAGGACGTCGACCGGCTCCGGGTCGGCCGGCGCGCCGTACAACCACGCGGCCGTCACCAGCCCCACGACGCCCCCGGCCGGCACCAGCAGCGCGAGCGCCGCTGCCCGGGCCAGGGCCGAGCGCGCGACGTCGACGGGCAGGTAGACCCCGCCGACGACGTGGACCAGCAAGCCCTCCCGGCGCATCGCCTCCAGCACCTCGGCGCGCTCGGTCTGCCCAGCCCTCAGCGGCGCCTGCGGCGAGCAGGCGGCGGCGGGCAGCAGCCAGCGGACGGCGGAGGGCACCCGGACATGGTGCTCCGTCGCGAGCTGCGGCCGCTGGGAGGCTGTGGACGCCGGGTCAGCGGCTGTGCTCGTCCGCGGCCTGACGCACCTGGTCGAGCCACGCCCGCCGGGCCGCCAGCGCCGCCTCGGCGTCCTTCTCGGCGCGTGAGTCACCGGACGCCTTCGCTGCCGCCAGCTCGTTCTCGAGCGTGGAGATCGACTCCTCGAGCTGTCCCAGTGCCCCTTCGGCGCGGGCCCTGGTCTCCGGGTTCGACCGGGTCCAGCGCGCGTCCTCGACCGAGCGAACGGCTTCCTCGACGGCACGCATCCGCTGCTCCGTGCGGGCGAGGTCGGCTCGCGGCACCTTGCCGGCGTCGTCCCAGCGGTCCTGGACGGAACGCAGGCGGCTCTTGGCCGACGCCAGGTCGGTCACCGGCACGAGCGACTCGGCCTCGCCCAGCAGGGCCTCCTTGACCTCGAGGTTGGCGCGGAACTCCTCGTCCTGGGCGGCGTTGTCGGCGGACCGTGCGGCGAAGAACTGGTCCTGCGCCGCGCGGAACCGCTTCCACAGCGCGTCGTCGTCCCGGCGTCCCGCCCGACCGGCGGCCTTCCAGCGGTCCATCAGCGCGCGGTACCCGTTCGAGGTGGTGGCCCAGTCGGTCGAGGAGGCCAGGGCCTCGGCGTCCTTGACGATCTTCTCCTTGACGGCCTTGACCTCACCGTGGCGTTGGTCGAGCTGCGCGAAGTGCTGCCGGCGCATGCGGTCGAACGTCGTCCGCGCGTGCCCGAACCGCTTCCACAGCTCGTCCTCGGTGCCCTTGTCAAGCCGTGGCGTCTCCCGCTGCTGGACCTTCCAGGTGTCGAAGAGCTCACGCAGCCGGTCGCCGGCGCTCTTCCACTGCATCCGCTCGGGGTCGGTGGCGGCGATCTCCTCGGCCTCGACGACGAGCACCAGCCGCCGCTCCGCAGCCTGCGCCTTCGCCACGGCGCGCTCGGTGTCCGCTTCCTTCCGACGTCGACCGACCTGCGCCGTCAACCCGTCGAGCCGGCGGGCGAACGAGTCCAGGTCGCCGACGACCTGGGCCGTCGTGAGCGAGCTGCGCAGGCGCGAGACCGTTCGACCGATCTCCTGCACCGGGGCGTCGTGGACCTGCAGGCGCTGCTCGGCCAGGTCGGCCTGCGCGAGGAGGTCGTCGTACTTGCGACCGAAGTACGCCAGTGCCTCGTCGGCCGAGGCGTCGGGGTACGAGCCGACCTCCCGCTCGTCGTCACCGGTCCGCACGAAGACCGTCCCGTCGTCCGCCACCCGGCCCCACGCGCGGGCGTGCTCCGACGGCACCCCGCCGCTGACGGACGCCGGTACCGTCGGCGCGGCGGGAGCCTGCGGCGCCGACGGCTTGCGGACGGCGGACGGCTTCGGTACCGCGGACGGCTTGGGGACGGCGGACGGCTCGGGTACCGGAGCGGGCTCGGGGACGTCGGACGGCACCGGGACGTCGGACGGCTCGGGCGACGGCTCGGGGACCGGTTCGGGCTCCGGGACCGGGTCGGGCTCCGGGGTCGGCGCAGGGACCGGGTCGGGTGCAGGCGCTGACGCCCGTTCGGGTCCTGCCGCTGGCTCGGGCTGCTGCGACCGCTGGGCTGCGACGGCCTCCTGCTCGGCCTGGTCCGTCTCCTGGTCGAGGCCGCTACCGGTCTGCACCTCGGTGCCGGCGCTCGCCTCGGGCTCGGCTAGGTCCGGCTGCGCCGGGGCCTGCTGGGCCACGGCCTCCTGCTAGGCCACGGCCTCCTGCTCGGCGACCGCTGTCTGCTCGGCCACCGCCTCTTGCTCGGCGGGCTCGCCGCCGGCGTCCGGCTCGGTGACCGCGTCCTGCTCGTCCGGCTGGCTCACTGGATCGTCACCCCCTCGATGCTGATCGACCGGGCGGGAGCGGTGCCGTCCTCGCCCGTACCGCCGTCCGCGACCTGCTGCACGACTTCGAGCCCCGAGGTGATCTGGCCGAAGATCGTGTAGCCCCCGGCGGAGTCGCTGGGGATGGTGGAGTCCTCGTAGACGAGGAAGAACTGGCTGCCCATGCTCTCGGCGTCGTCACCCACCCGCGCCATGGCCAGGGTCCCGGCCGGGTACACGTCGTCCGCGGGGGCGTTCTCGACCGGACCGTAGGAGTAGCCCGGCCCGCCCTGCCCGGTCGCGGTCGGGTCCCCGCACTGGAGCACGAAGATCCCCTCGGTCGTGAGCCGGTGGCAGGGGCTCGCGTCGTAGAAGCCGGTGCGCGAGAGCTCCAGGAACGACGCCACCGCCTGGGGCGCGGCAGCGCCGTCGAGCTCCAGGCCGATCGGCCCGCACGAGGTCTCCAGGGTGACCTGCCACGTGCGCCCCTCGGCGCCGGCCGGGTCGGGCACCGCGTCGAGCTGCGCGGGCTCGGGATTCGGCGTCGCCGTCGAGGGGGGACAGGGGTTCTCGGCGTCAGCGGGAGCGTCCTGGTCGGCGGCATCGGTCGTGCCGTCCGTCGGCGTCGCCGCGGTGTCGGGGGCCGTGCCGTCGGGACGCGTCAGCACGAAGGCGCCGATGGCCACGGCGAACACCGCCACCACCGCCACGACGACGGCGGCGGTCTGACGGCGACGGGCACGTCGCTGCGCCTTCGTCTCGCGCCGCTCCTGCCACTCCGCGTGACGCTTGCGTGCGTACTCGCGTTCGCGCTTGTTCGGCGACACCCCTGCTCCTTCTGCTGACAGCGCTCGACCGGCGGGCAGTCTATGCGTGGCGTCTGACTGCTCGAACCCGTGGTCGAACCCGTGGGCGAGTCGCGAGCGGTCGAGTCCGCAACGGTCGAGTTCGAGGCGGTCCGGGTACCAGGCCACGGACCCGCGGGCGCTCACCGACGGCGCGTCCCGCCCTCGATAGGCTCGAAGCGTGCTGGTCATCGGTTTCCCTGCTGCCGCCTTCGGGACGAACTGCTACGTCCTCTCGCCCGGGGCGGGGCAGGAGTGCGTCGTCGTCGACCCCGGGATCGGCGTCCTCGACGAGCTCGCGGGGGTCCTGCGCGACAACCGCCTCAAGCCAGCGGCCGTGCTGCTCACCCACGGGCACCTGGACCACGTGTACTCCGTGACACCGGTCTGCGGCGCGCACGGCGTCCCCGCCCTGGTGCACACCGACGACGTCTACCGGCTCGAGGACCCGCTCGCGACGATGGACCCCTCCCTCGTCGCGATGCTCTCGCAGCAGTTCGGCCAGGCCGCGCAGTGGACCGAGCCGGACGACGTCCGGGCGCTCGCCGACGCCGAGACCGTGTCGATCGCCGGCCTCGACATCAGCGTGTCGCACGCCCCCGGCCACACCGAGGGGTCGGTCATGTTCGCCCTTCCCGGCGTCCCGGACGGACTGGACGGCGGCTCCGGGGCGACCCGCACCGTGCTCTCCGGCGACGTCCTGTTCGCCGGCAGCATCGGGCGCACCGACCTGCCCGGCGGCGACCACGCGGCGATGCTGCGGTCGCTGCGCGACAAGGTGCTGCCGCTCTCCGACGACACGCTGGTGCTCCCCGGCCACGGGCCCGCCACCACCATCGCGCGCGAGCGCGGCACCAACCCGTACCTCGCCGAGGTCTCCCGCTGATGGCCCGCATCACACCCCTGTCCGGCTTCCCGGAGTGGCTCCCGGCCGAGCGGATGGTCGAGCAGCAGGTGGTCGACGTCCTGCGTCGCACGTTCGAGCTGCACGGTTTCGCCAACATCGAGACGCGTGCGGTCGAGACCGTCGAGCAGCTGCTGACCAAGGGCGAGATCGACAAGGAGGTCTACGGCGTGCGGCGCCTGGCCGCCGACGACGACGCCGAGGGTGATCCCGCCCGCGAGCTCGCCCTCCACTTCGACCTGACCGTGCCGTTCGCCCGCTACGTGCTGGAGAATGCGGGCAAGCTGCAGTTCCCCTTCCGGCGCTACCAGATCCAGAAGGTGTGGAGAGGGGAGCGGCCGCAGGAAGGTCGGTACCGCGAGTTCCTGCAGGCCGACATCGACGTCGTCGACTCGGGCACCCTGCCGCTGCACTACGAGGCGGAGATGCCGTTGGTCATGGCCGAGGCCTTCGCCGCCCTGCCGCTGCCACGGATGACCGTGCAGGTCAACAACCGCAAGCTGATCCAGGGCTACTACCGCGGCCTGGGCGCCGACGACCCGACCGCGGTGCTGCGACTGGTGGACAAGCTCGACAAGATCGGGCCGGACGCCGTGGCGACGCAGCTGGTCGAGAAGGCGGGGCTCTCGCGTGCGCAGGCAGCCGCGTGCCTGCGGCTGGCGGCGATCAGCACCCCGGACTCCTCCTTCGTCGACCGGGTCCGGGCACTCGGCGTCAGCGACCCGCTCCTGGACGAGGGGCTCGACGAGCTGGTGCGGGTGATGGATATCGCCTCGGCCGCCGCGCCCGGCCTCGTCGTGGCCGACCTGCGGATCGCCCGCGGGCTCGACTACTACACTGGCACGGTCTACGAGACGCAGATGGCCGGCTTCGAGTCGGCCGGGTCGGTCTGCTCCGGGGGCCGGTACGACTCCCTGGCCAGCGATGGCAGGACGACCTACCCCGGTGTCGGGATCTCGTTCGGCGTCTCGCGGACGCTCGGGCTGCTGTTCGGGCGCGGCCTGACGTCGACCCGCTCGGTGCCGACCTGCGTCCTGGTCGCCCTGGCGGACGAGGAGTCGCGTGGCGCCGCGGCCGGCGTGGCCTCCTGCCTGCGCAGAAGGGACATCGCGACCGAGGTGGCGCCCTCCGCCGCGAAGTTTGGCAAGCAGATCCGCTTCGCCGACCGGCGAGGCATCCCGTTCGTCGGGTTCACCGGCGCCGACGGCGGCCACGAGGTCAAGGACATCCGCTCCGGCGAGCAGGTAGCGGCCGATCCCGCTGCGTGGATGCCGCCCGAGGCGGACCTGAGCCCCGGCGTCGTGGTGGCAGACTCGCGCGGGTGACGACGCGGACGCAGCTGCCCCACGGATCCTGGCCCACGCCCATCACGTCAGAGCTGGTCGTCGCGGCGTCGGTGGGTCTCGGCGCCGTGGCGGTCGACGGCGACAGCGTCTGGTGGGCCGAGTCGCGCCCTGCCGAGGGCGGGCGCACCGTGCTCGTGCGGGACGGCGTCGACGTGCTCCCGGCGCCCTACGACGCCCGCACGGCGGTGCACGAGTACGGAGGCGGCGCCTGGTGGGTCGCCGGCGGGGTGGCGTGGTTCGCGAACTGGGCCGACCAGCGGCTCTACCGGCTCGTGCCGGGCAGCGACCCGCAGCCGGTCACCCCCGAGCCGGCCTCGCCCCGCGCTGACCGCTGGGCGGACGGGGTCGTGCACCCGAACGGACGGCGGATGGCCTGTGTGCGGGAGCACCATCCCGTCGGTTCGACGTCCGCCGAGGTGGTCAACGAGATCGTGGCCATGGGCACGGACGGCTCCGAGCTGGAGGTCCTGGTCTCCGGGTCGGACTTCGTCTCCAGCCCGCGCTGGTCCACCGACGGCACACGGCTCGCCTGGGTGGAGTGGGACCACCCGAGCATGCCGTGGGACGACACCCGGCTGGTCGTCGACGGTGAGGTCGTGGCCGGTGGTCCGGGGGAATCGGTCTCCGAGCCACAGTGGGCCCCGGACGGCGCCCTGTGGTTCGTGTCCGACCGCACCGACTGGTGGAACCTGTACCGCTGGACGACGGACGGCGGTGTGCAGCCAGTCGTCCTGCTGGATGCGGAGATCGGCGTCCCGCAGTGGGTCTTCGGTCAGTCGAGGTACGCGCTCCTGGACGACGGCGGCGTGGTCCTGGCCTACCAGCGCGACGGCCTCGACCACCTGGCCGGCTGGGACGGCGACACGCTGCACGACCTCGCGGTGCCCTCGACCGTGCTGGGCGGCGTCACCTCACGCGGGCACGACGTCTACTACGTGGGAGCGTCCCCCACGGCAGAGCCCGCGCTGCACCGCGCTCGCCTGTCGGACGGCTCCGTCGCCGACCAGGAGGTCGTGCGGCCGGCACGCGACCTGGGTCTGGATCCTGCCTGGTTCTCGCTGCCCCAGCCGCTGGACTTCCCGAGCGCCGGCCGCACCTCGCACGCGTTGTTCTACCCACCCACCTCGCCGTCGCACGACGCCCCGGACGGCGAGCTGCCACCGCTGCTGGTCAAGATCCACGGCGGTCCGACGTCCGCGGCCCGGCCTGCTCTCGACCTCGGGGTCCAGTACTGGACCAGCCGCGGCTTCGGCGTCGTCGACGTCAACTACGCCGGCTCGACCGGATACGGCCGCGCCTACCGCAAGCAGCTCGAGGGGCAGTGGGGCATCGCGGACGTCGACGACTGCCAGGCCGCGGCCCGGCACCTGGCTGACTCCGGCCGTGCGGACCCGGGCCGGCTCTGCATCCGCGGCGGGTCGGCCGGCGGTTTCACGACCCTGGCCGCGCTGGCGTTCGGGGACACGTTCGCGGCCGGTGCCAACGCGTTCGGCGTCGCCGACCTGGAGGCGCTCGCCCAGGAGACGCACAAGTTCGAGAGCCGCTACCTCGACGGGCTCGTCGGGCCCTACCCGAAGCGTCGTGACCTCTACCTCGAGCGCTCGCCCATCCACCACCTGGAGGGCTTCGACAAGCCGCTGATCACGTTGCAGGGGCTGCAGGACGAGGTCGTGCCACCGGCGCAGTCCGAGATGATCGTCGATGCGTTGCGCGCCAAGGGTGTGCCGGTGGCGTACGTCGCGTTCGAGGGGGAGCAGCACGGTTTCCGGCAGGCCGCGAACATCCGGACCGCGCTGGACAGCGAGCTGTCGTTCTACTCGCAGGTGCTGGGGTTCGACCTGCCACCGGGGGAGGACCTGCCGACGGTGCCGATCGACAACCTGTGAGCTGGGCCGCGCCGGTCAACGCCGCCTCCGCGTCGACCGCGGCCGCGGCGGTGGCCAGGGCGCACGGTCTCGTCGTCGCCTGGCCGCGGTTGCTGCACGTGGGTGCGAACGTCGTCGTGCACCTGGCGCCGGCG
>JBBSNO010000060.1:0-13711 GCA_038232615.1 Actinomycetales bacterium | reverse complement strand
CGCTGCCACCCGGTCGACGAGCTCGAAGTACGCGTCGGCGTCGAAGAACAGCTGGGTGATGGCGAAGTCGGCCCCGGCCTCCGCCTTCATCGCCAGCACCCGTGCGTCGTGCTCGAGGCTCGGCGACTCGGGGTGCGTGTAGGGCGAGGCCGCGACCCCGACGCTGAAGCTGCCGAGCCGCTTGAGCAGGTGCACGAGGTCGACCGCGTGGTCGAGGCCTTCGGGGTGCGGCTCCCACCGGCTGGTGGGACCGCCCGGCGGGTCGCCGCGCAGGGCGAGCACGTCGCTGACGCCGGCGTCCGCGTACTGGCCGACGACCCCGCGCAGCTCGCTGCGCGACGCCCCGACGCACGTGAGGTGCGCGACCGGGGTGAGCGTGGTCTCGGCGGCGATCCGCCGGGTGATCCGCACGGTCCTGTCGCGGGTGCTGCCACCGGCCCCGTAGGTCACCGAGACGAACGTGGGAGCCAGCCGCTCCAGGCGCCGGATCGACGACCACAGCACCTGCTCGCCCTCGTCGTCCCTGGGCGGGAAGAACTCGAAGGAGAACGAGCGACCGCCGGACGCGAGCAGGTCGCTGAGGGTCTCGTGCACGCTCCGGGCGCGGGCGGGCCCGACGAGGGGGCGTCCAAGGGCCATCCGCACACCCTACGGCGACGAAGCAGGAGGTCTGCGGACCGGCCGCGCTCGGCGGCCCCCGTTAGGCTTGCCCCAGGTACGCACTCCCCGCGACCCGACGACGTCCTCCAGGAGGCGGCCCGTGCTCGACCCGTCGCCGTCAGGCCGCGACCCGCAGCCCCCGCACCAGGGGCACCCGCTGGACGTCGAGGGTCTGCGCACCCGCGTCCAGAAGGTTCTGGACGACGTGCTGGCGCACCAGGGCGACGTGCTGGAGGAGGTCAGCCCCGAGTGCGCTCCGCTCGTGGAGTCGGTGCAGGACCTCGTCGCCGGCGGCAAGCGGCTGCGTCCCGCGTTCTGCTACTGGGGCTGGCGGGGAGCGGGCGGCCAGGACGACGACTGCGTCGTGCGCGCCGCCGCGGCGCTCGAGCTGTTCCAGGCCGCCGCGCTCATCCACGACGACGTGATGGACCACTCCGACACGCGGCGCGGGATGCCCGCCGTGCACCGCAGGTTCGCCACCCTGCACCGCGGCAACACCTGGACCGGCGACGCCGAGCGCTTCGGCCACGCCGGGGCGATCCTGGCAGGCGACCTGTGCCTGTCGTGGAGCGACGAGGTGCTCTCGGCGTGCGGGCTCGGTGCCGATCGGGTCGCGGCCGGCAAGGCCGTCTTCGACCGGATGCGCACGCAGCTGATGGGTGGGCAGTACCTCGACATGCTCGAGCAGGCCGTCGCCGCGACGGGCGGCGGCCGGACCGGCAGCGTCCACGGTTCGGACCTCGACCCGCTGGCCGGCGCGGACCCCGACCCCGTCGAGCGCGCACGCCGCGTGATCCGCTTCAAGAGCGCCAAGTACACGATCGAGCACCCGCTCCTGCTGGGCGGCACCCTCGCGGGCGCGGGGCCGGACGTGCTGGCGGCCTACTCGGCGTTCGGGCTGCCGCTGGGTGAGGCGTTCCAGCTGCGCGACGACGTCCTGGGGGTCTTCGGGGACCCCGGCGAGACGGGCAAGCCCGCGGGAGACGACCTGCGCGAGGGCAAGCGGACCGTGCTGGTGGCCCTGGCCGTCCGCCACGCCGACCCTGCACAGGCTGCCCTGGTGCGCCGGCTGCTGGGTGACCCGGGCCTCGATGACGGCGGCGTCGTCCGGCTGCGCGAGCTCATCGTGGGCACCGGGGCCCTGGCGACGGTTGAGCGGCTGATCGTCGACCTGGTCCGGCAGTCGCGAGCCGCGCTGGCGACGGCGCCGATCACCGCGGAGGCCCGCGAGGTGCTATCCGGCCTGGTGGACGCCGCGACGTCCCGGGCCGCCTGATGGGCGCGGCCGGGCACGCGGTACGCACGGCGCGGCGGTGGGCACCGGCACTGGTCCCGGGGCGGATGCGGACCGTCACCGGCCGGACCGACCACGTCGTCGTCGTCGGCGCCGGCCTCGCGGGCCTGAGCGCTGCGATGCGGCTGGCCGGTGCGGGGCGGCGGGTGACCGTCCTGGAGCGCGAGCCGGTGCCCGGCGGCCGCGCGGGAGTGGTCACGACGACGACCGCGGAGGGCACCTACCGCTTCGACACCGGGCCGACCGTGCTGACGATGCCCGACCTGATCGCCGACTGCTTCGACGCCGTGGGTGAGGACATGGCCGACTGGCTCACGCTCGAGCCGGTCTCGCCGCTGTACCGGGCCCGCTACGCCGACGGCTCCCAGCTCGACGTGCACGCCGACTCGGACGAGATGGCAGCGGAGGTCGAGCGCGTCTGCGGCAGTGCCGAGGCCGCGGGCTACCGCCGCTACGTCGACTTCGTCTCCACGCTGTACCGCTACGAGATGCGCGACTTCATCGACCGCAGCATCGACTCACCGCTGGACCTTCTCGGCGTCAACATGGCCAGGCTCGCGGCCATCGGGGCCTTCCGCAAGCTCGCGCCGAAGGTCGAGCAGTACCTGAAGGACGACCGCACCCAGCGGGTCTTCTCGTTCCAGTCGCTGTACGCGGGACTGTCTCCCTACGACGCACTGGCCATCTACGCCGTCATCGCGTACATGGACTCGGTCGCCGGTGTCTTCTGCGCCAAGGGCGGCATGCACGCGGTCCCGGTGGCGATGGCGGCCGCCGCGGCCGCGCACGGGGTCGAGTTCCGCTACTCGACCGACGTCGACCACGTCGAGCACTCCGGCGGCCGGGCCAGCGCGGTCGTGACCACCGACGGCGAGCGCGTCGAGTGCGACGCCCTCGTGCTGAACCCCGACCTGCCGGTCGCCTACCGCGAGCTCCTCGGTGTGAAGCCGACCCGGCTCAAGCCGCTGACGTACTCGCCGTCCTGCTACCTGCTGCTCGCCGGGTCGACCACGTCCTACCCCGACATGGCCCACCACACCATCCTGTTCGGCCACGCCTGGCGCGAGGTGTTCACCGAGCTCACCGGGGGCCGGCTGATGAGCGACCCCAGCGTGCTGCTCAGCACCCCCACGGTCAGCGACCCGTCGCTCGCCCCCGAGGGGCGACACGTGTACTACGTGCTGTTCCCGACGCCGAACCTCGAGTCGGACGTCGACTGGACCCGGCTGGCGGCCCCCTACCGCGAGCACGTCGTGAACACCCTCGAGGCCCGCGGCTACCCCGGCTTCGGCGACGGCATCGAGGTCGAGCACGTCACCACCCCGCTGGACTGGCAGGCGCGCGGCATGGAGGCAGGGGCACCGTTCGCGTCCGCGCACTCCTTCGGCCAGACCGGCCCCTTCCGACCCGGGAACCTGTGGGGCGACAACGTCGTGTTCACCGGCTCGGGCACGCAGCCGGGTGTCGGCGTCCCGATGGTGCTGGTCTCGGGTCGCCTCGCCGCGGAGCGGATCGTCGGCAGGGACCGTTCCTACAGCTCGCGGGCGTACCGGTGACGGCTGGTCCTGGACCCGGGGTCCCGGTGCCACCGGTGCGACCGAGCCGCCCCGCCGCGCGCTGCCTCGACGCAGCCGGGATCACCGACCCGCTGCTGCGCGCCGACTACGAGACGTGCCGGCGGCTGCACGCGGAGCATGGACGGACCTACTACCTGGCGACGGCTCTGCTGCCACCCGCGAAGCGCCCCTACGTCTGGGCGCTGTACGGCTTCGCCCGGTTCGCCGACGAGTTCGTCGACTCGCTCACCCAGCCGGATCCCGACGCCCTGCTCACCTGGGGGAACGCCTTTCTGCGTTCCCTCGACCGTGGCCGTGGCGAGGACCCCGTGGCGCGGGCGATGCTGCACACGATGGGCCGGTGGGACGTCCCGCGCGCGCACGTCGAGGCGTTCCTGTCGTCCATGCGGATGGACATCACCACGACCGAGTACCCGACGTACGCCGACCTCGAGCACTACATGTACGGCTCGGCGGCGGTGATCGGGCTGCAGATGCTGCCGGTGCTGGAGCCGCAGCACCGGCATGCCGCGGAGCACGCTCGCCTGCTGGGCGAGGCGTTCCAGATGTCGAACTTCATCCGGGACGTCGGGGAGGACCTCGACCGCGGCCGCACGTACCTACCGACCCAGGACATGGCCCGCTTCGGCGTGACCCGCGCGGACCTCCTGGACGGACGCCGGCACGGGGTCCTGACCCGGGACGTCCGGGACCTGCTGGCCTTCGAGGTGGACCGCACGCGCGCCCTGTACGAGCGCGCCGAGCCGGGCATCGACATGCTGCACCCGACGAGCCGCGACGCGATCCGGTGCGCCTTCGTCCTGTACGGCGGCATCCTCGGTGCGGTGGCCAAGGCCGGCTACCGGGTGCTCGACCAGCGCGTCTCGGTGCCCGTCCCGCGTCGGCTCGCGGTCGCCGTCCCCGCGCTGGCTCGTGCCCGGTCCGCGCGGCGTCACGAGCGGCGCTGGCACGCCGCCTGACCCTGCTCCCCGCCGACTGGGGACGCCCAGCCACTACCGCTGCAACTTGCATTCATTGAGTAGTAGTATGCATCCTATGAGTTCGCTCTTGCAGATCAGGAACGTTCCGGACGACGACAGGCGGGCACTCAAGGCTCGTGCGGCTGCGCGCGGAGAGTCGCTGAACAGCTACCTCCTGGGCCTCATCGAGCGCGACGTCGCCCGTCCGACGGTCAAGGAGGTACTCGACCGGGCCGCTCGGCGCGCCGAACAAGCGAGCGAGTCTGCCGTCGATGTGCTGCAGGAGGCCCGTGGTGAGCGTGAAGTCCGTTCGCAGGCTCGGCGTTCGTGATAGTGGTCGACTGTGCGGCGGTGGTCGACGCCCTCACGACCGCTGACACAACACACGACCTACGGGCGTTCCTGGCCGGTGAAGAGCTCCATGCGCCGGCTCTCCTGGACTTCGAGATCGTCTCGGCCCTGCGTGGACTGGTCCTTCGCGGCGCCCTGAGCGCGACCAGGGCGGAAGACGCCTTGACCGACTACGACGACCTCGAGATTCGACGCTGGCCGTCGGCTGACGCATCGCGACGGCGGGCATTCCAGCTGCGCGCGAACGTGTCTGCGTACGCCGCCGCCTACATCGTCCTTGCCGAAGCGCTCGACTGCCCACTGCTCACCCGGGACCTTCGGTTGGCGAGATCGAGCGGGCACCGCGTTCCTGTCGAAGTCCGTTAGAGCTGCCATCTCTCGCGGCCACAGCCCCTCTGTGCAGGCGTGGTCTCTCGAGCAGGGTCAGAAGGCGAGGGCCTGGGCCCGACGCCGGATCTCGGTCTTGTGCCCCGCCCGCAAGGTCGCGACGGGCGTGCCGTCCCCGAGCGTGTCGTCGCGGGTGAAGAGCCAGCGCAGGGCGTCCTCGAGGTCGTAGCCGGCGTCCTGAAGGACGGTCAGCGTGCCACGCAGCTCGGGCAGCGGCTCGGGGTCCACCAGCGCGCGCGGCACGCTGAGCACCTTGGGGTGGCCGCTTCGCAGGGCCACGATCACGCCGTCGTCGAGCAGGCGGCGGACCCGGCTGATGTCGATGCCGAGCAGCTCGGCCACGTCAGGCAGGGGCAGCCACTGCCCCACGAGCGCGTCCAGCCCCGCCTCAGCAGCAGCCGCGTCGTCGGGCGAAGCCGCGTCGGGGGCTACGGAGGTGTCGGGCGAGGAGTCCACCCGGCAAGCCTCCCACGCACCCGCGGACGCCGGTGCCCGGGTCCAACACCGACGATATCCGCCGTCCGAATCACCCGTCGATACGAATTACACCGCTGTAGTTCCGTGCAACAGGGGATTTTCGTGTACTTTCCCATTCGCCACACAAGTCACACGGAACCCACACACCCCTCCAGGCACGGGCTCGTCCGCGCCGCGCTCCACGACACCGAGGATCCTCCATGCCGCAGCTCGCAGGTGCCGCCATCGGCACCGAGCCCGCCGACGCCGACGCCCTGCGTCGCGCCGGAGCCCGCACCGTCCGCCTCGCGGTGGTCGCCGCCCTCGGGGGCGCCGTCCTGCAGGCCCCCGCCGCCCACGCGGCACCGGTGGATGCCGAGGAGCCCGAGCGCGTGCGCACGGCCGCTCCGCGCGCTGCCGGAGCCGCTGCCGTGCCGCAGGTGCTGGCGTCCCCCGTGGCGGTCGCCGCCCGGCTCGGCGCCGTCACCGCGCATCCCGTGGTCGCCCATCCCGCGGCCCCCGCTGCCGCCCCGACCTACTCGGTCAAGGCGGGCGACACCATCGGGCACATCTCCGTGCGTACCGGCATCAAGATCAAGGACATCATCGCGGCCAACGACCTGGACGCCCGCGGGTTCATCCGCGCCGGCCAGGTGCTCGTGCTCCCCACCGGCGCGGCTGCGCCCGCCCCGGCGTCCACCCCCGCGACCTCGGGCTACACGGTTCGGGCCGGTGACACGGTCAGCCACATCGCCGTCCGCGCCGGCGTCTCGGTCGCCTCGGTGCTTCAGACGAACGGGCTGACGGCGTCCAGCATCATCCACCCCGGCCAGGTCCTCGACGTGCCGGGCGGACGCAGCAGCTCGCGGGAGGCCGCCCCGGCCCCGGCCTCGTACACGGTCAGGAGCGGCGACACGCTGAGCCACATCGCAGCGCGCTCGGGCACCACCGTCTCCGCACTGCGCTCGGCGAACCCGTCGCTGGACTCTTGGAGCACCATCCGGGTCGGCCAGTCGATCGCCGTGCCGGCCACGTCCGCCCCGATGCCCAACACCTTCGCGGGCCGCACGTACCCGAACGCGACGGTCGCGGCCGCCACCGCGAACCGCGGCGTCCTCGCGGGCCGCTCGGTGCCCAGCCGCGACCAGATGCGCTCGATCGTGGCGGCGACCGCCCGTGAGCAGGGCGTCGACCCGGCACTGGCCCAGGCCATCGCGTTCCAGGAGTCGGGCTTCAACCAGCGCGCCGTCTCCCCCGCCAACGCCGTCGGGACCATGCAGGTCATCCCGTCCTCCGGTCGCTGGGCCGCCGAGCTGACCGGTCGCCCGGTCGACCTGCTCGACCCCCACGACAACGCGCGCGCCGGGGTCGCGATCATCGATGCGCTGAGCCGCACGAGCCCCTCGCGGGCCGACGCCATCGCCGGTTACTACCAGGGCCAGACCTCGGTCCGACGCAACGGCATGTTCGCCGACACGCGCCGCTACGTCGCCAACGTGCAGACGCTGATGGCGCGCTACCGCTGAGCCAGCCGACGCGCCGCCGCTGAGCACGGCGGCCGCCGGCCACCTTCCCGACGCCCGTCACCGACGTCCTCCGCCCAGGACGCGGCGACGGGCGTCGGTCACGCTCCGGGCGCCTGCGCGCGGGACTGCGTGCGCGAGGCGACGCGCAGGCCGCAGGCTCCGAGGTTGCGCCTCGCCGCGAACGTAGACTCCGGGCCGTGGACACGACCCTGTCTGACCCGCTCGTCGGCCGCGTGGTCGACGGCCGGTACAGCGTCGCCTCCCGCATCGCCCGGGGCGGCATGGCCACCGTCTACCTCGCCACCGACACCCGGCTCGACCGCGAGGTCGCCCTCAAGGTCATGCATCCCCACCTCGCGGACGACGAGCAGTTCGTGGCCCGGTTCCACCGCGAGGCGAAGTCGGCCGCACGGATATCGCACCCGAACGTCGTCGCGGTCTACGACCAGGGCTCGGACGGCGACGCCGTGTACCTCGCCATGGAGCACGTGGCCGGCACCACCCTGCGCGAGGAGATGAACGAGCGTGCGCAGTTGAGCGCGGGCGAGGCACTCGCTCTCGTCGAACCTGTGCTCGACGCGCTGTCGGCCGCGCACCGCGCCGGCGTCGTCCACCGTGACGTCAAGCCCGAGAACGTGCTGCTGACGGACGACGGCCGCGTCAAGGTCGCCGACTTCGGGCTGGCCCGCGCCGCGAGCGCGACCGGCACCGCCACGACCGGGATGCTGATCGGCACCGTCGCGTACCTCTCCCCCGAGCTGGTCCTGCGGGGGGTGGCCGACGCCCGCACCGACGTGTACGCCGTCGGGATCATCCTCTTCGAGATGCTCACGGGCCAGCAGCCGTTCACGGGCGAGGTGCCCATCCAGGTGGCCTACCAGCACGTGCACACCGACGTCCCGGCGCCCTCCACCGTGTGCGAGGGCGTGCCCGAGGAGATCGACGACCTCGTGCGTTGGTGCACGGCCCGCGACCCCGACGAACGACCGAGCGACGCCAGCGAGCTCTACCGCGAGGTCCTCCAGCTCCGGGCGGAGATGTCCACCCACGACCTGGGTCGCCGTCCCCACCCCGCCCGTGGCACGTCGGGCGCGCGCGGCGACACGACGACCATCGCCGGCAACCGCACCGCTGTCGTGGGCCGCCGGCGCGAGCACGCGCGGGCACTGCCGGTCGGTGACCCGGAGGACGACCCGGCAGCAGACCCGGACACGCTGGGGCACGACGACTGGGGCTACGGCCCCGGCGGTCGGCTCCGCCGCCGCGGACTGTTCGCGCTCGTCGCCGTCCTGGTGGCAGCCATGGCCCTGGGCGGCGCCGGCTGGTTCTTCACCGCCGGCCCGGGTGCGTTCACCACGACCCCCGACGTCGTCGGCCAGCCGGTCGCCACCGCGCAGGACGCCGTCGCCGTCGCCGGCCTGGGCGCCCTGGTCTCCGACCGCTTCGACGAGACGGTGCCGGCCGGTCAGGTGATCGGCACGCAGCCGGACGCCGGTGGCGAGATCCGCCGGGACGGCACCGTGGAGCTGTTCGTCTCCCGCGGGTCGGAGTTCGTGGCCGTCCCGGACCTGACGGGGCAGGCGGTGCAGGACGCCACGGCCCTGGTCGAGGACGGCGAGCTCGAGCTGGCGCAGGGGGATCCCGTCTTCGACGAGCAGGTGCCCGAGGGGGCCGTCGTCTCCCAGACGCCCGCCCCGGGAGAGCAGCTGCGGCGCGGGGAGACCGTCACGGTGGTGGCGTCCAGCGGTCGCGAGCCGGTCGACGTCCCGGCGGTCACGGGCGACTCCCTCGCCGACGCGGTCACGACGATCGAGGACGCCGGCCTCGCCGCAGCCGAGGGCGAGGCGGTGTTTGACGTCGGCGTGCCCGCGGGCGACGTCGTCAGCCAGCGCCCCGCGGACGGAACGCTCTTCCGCGGCGACACCGTGACCGTCGTCGTCTCGCTGGGTCCCCCGCTGGTGGAGGTGGCCGACGTCGTCGGCCAGCAGGTCGGGCCGGCGACCACGGTCCTCGAGGACGCCGGCTTCGTCGTAGAGGTGGAGGAGGTGCTCGGTGGGTTCTTCGGGACCGTGCGCGACCAGGACCCCGACGCCGGCACCGCGGTGCCACGCGGCAGCACCGTCACCCTGACCATCGTCTGACCAGCCGTGAGCACCTCGCCCGTGGCGGCGGGTCCCTCGACGGGCCGCGTGACGCTGCTCGCGACGCTGGGGCTCAGCGTGGTCACCGCCGTCTGGGGCTCGACCTTCTTCCTGATCAAGGACGTGCTGGTCGTCCTGCCCGTCACGGACTTCCTCGCGGTCCGGTTCGTCGTCGCCGCCGCCGTGATGGTGGTGCTGTTCTGGCGGCCCCTACGGCGCCTGGACGCGCGCGCCTGGCGGCGAGGAGGGTGCCTGGGCCTGGTCTACGGCGTCGCGCAGCTCCTCCAGACGCAGGGCCTGGCCACCACGCCGGCGTCGGTGTCGGGGTTCATCACCGGCATGTACGTGGTGCTCACACCCGTCCTGGCCACGGTGCTGCTGCGCCAGCGGGCGCCGACGAGCACGTGGGTGGCCGTGGGCCTGGCGACGGCCGGCCTGGCGGTGCTGAGCCTGCGTGGGCTCGCGGTCGGCTCCGGCGAGCTCGTCACCTTGCTCGGGGCGCTGGTGTACGCACTGCACATCGTCGGGCTCGGCGCGTGGTCGACGCAGCGCGACGCCCTGGGGCTGTCCACCGTGCAGATGATCGTGATCGCCGGGGTGTGCCTGACCGCCGCGCTGCCCGGCGGTGTCGAGCTGCCACCGGACGGCGGGACGTGGGCCGCTGTCCTCTACATGGCGCTCGCTGCCGGTGCCGGCGCGCTGGTCGTGCAGACCTGGGCGCAGGCGCACCTGACCGCCACCCGGGCGGCGATCGTGATGACGACCGAACCGGTCTTCGCGGCCGTGTTCGCCGTGCTGCTCGGCGGGGAGAGCCTGGGACCGCGGGTGCTGCTGGGCGGCGCGCTGGTGCTCGCGGCCATGTACGTCGTCGAGCTGGCGCCGCGCAGGCACCGACACACCAGCGCGGCGCTCGATCCCCCGGCAGAGGCGCTGCACCACGAACCCTGACGCCGTGCGTCGACCACTCCGGCCGCGCGTGACCTCGGCGTCCTCGCCTCGTTGACCCGGGTGAGTCCACCCCGCACTCCCCCTGGCGCACGTCCACCGCGCAGGAGCAGACGCTCAGGCCGGTCGATGAGCGCTACATCGTCACCCTGGCCAGCGCGACCGACCCGGACGGCACCTACTCGACCACTGGCACCAGGGCCGCGATCGACGGCGTCCTCGCCGGGGCCGGTGGGACCGTCGTCAACGACATGTCCAGCCAGATCGGCGTGCTGCTCGTCGAGTCGGCGAACCCGGCTTTCGCGGACCTCGTCGGCCTCTCGCCGCCGGTCGACGACGTCGGCAGCGACTTCGGCGTCAAGATGTACGACGCCGCGGCCCCCGACCCGGTCGACGACCCGGTCGAGCCTGCCCAGTGGGACATGCAACAGATCCGAACCGACGAGGCGCACGCGGTCCAGGCCGGCAACCGGAGCGTGGACGTCGGCGTCCTCGACAGCGGCATCGACGGCAACCACGTCGACTTCAAAGGACTCCGACGGCACGTCGAACGTCGACTGCGCGCGGGGCCGCAACTCCATCGCGTTCGTCCCGGACGGCCCGGGTGTCGGCACCCCTGACCCGTGCATCGACAACCAGTTCCACGGCACCCACGTCGCCGGCACCATCGGGGCGCAGTCCAACGGCCTCGGCATCGTCGGCGTCGCGCCCGGCGTCACCCTCGTTCCGGTCAAGGTCTGCGACACCAGCGGCTTCTGCTACGCGAGCGCAGTGGTGGACGGCGTCACCTACTCGGGTGATGCGCAGCTCGACGTCATCAACTTGAGCTTCTTCGTCGACGACAACGAGTTCCAGGAGTCGACCGAGTTCAAGTGTATGTCCGACCCCACCCAGCGGGCGTTCCGTCAGGCGGTCGAGCGCGCCATGCAGTACGCGCGCAGCCAGGGTGTCACGCCGGTGGCGGCGCTCGGCAACTCCGACACCGACCTCGCCCACCCGCAGGACGAGCAGGGCTTGACAACGAGTGCGAGGTCGTCCCCGCCGAGACGCAGGGTGTGATCGGGACGTCGGCGCTGGGCCGCCAGAACGAGAAGGCGGGCTACTCCAACTTCGGGACCGGCGCGAACGACGTGTCGGCTCCCGGTGGCAACGGCTGCACCGGGGACTGCACCACGACGGTCCTGTCGACGTTCCCCGGCGGCACCTACGGCTGCATCCGGGGGACGTCGATGGGGTCCCCCCACGCTGCCGGCGTCGCGGCGCTGACCGTCAGCCAGTACGGCCGGGTCGGCAAGGACGGAGACGTGAAACTGTCGCCGCATAAGGTCGAGAGCCTCCTGCGGGCCACGGCGGTCGACATCGGCCGGTCCGGCTACGACACGTGCTTCGACCACGGCCGCATCGACGCTCTGCGCGCCGTGAACGGCGACACGTCGGCGGCGGACGACCCCACGGCTCCCGACTGCCCTGAGTACTCCGAGTAGGACGGGTACTGCGGGTAGACGGGGAAAGGCGTAGGGCCGCGGAATCCGGCCGCGGCCCTACGCCAGACCGTCGTGTCAGGTCAGCTAGGCAGCTTCGAGGCGAGGGCGTCGATCGGCTTGATGTCCGGGGGTGACGCAAGCAGGTCGTCCGCCTTCTCCATCAGCGCCGCGGCGATCGGGCCGTTCAGGTGAGCCTGACGGCCGTCGTCCGACCCGAAGAAGTCGACGATGCCGTAGGTGGAGTCGTCCACCTTGTAGGCGAACCAGGCGACCGTACCCGGTTCGGCCTCGGCCAGCGGCTGCGCGCTGGCGAGGAAGTCGGCGAGCTCACCCTCCTTGCCCGGCTTGGCGTTCAGAGTGACCAGCAGACCCACGTTGACCATTTTTCCTCCATCTGGTGCGGTTTCGGATGGCAGTCCCACCCGGACAGCGTGGGGGTGGAAAGGTCCAACCCGCCATTCGAAGGAGACACGCATGTTCGACAAGAAGACCAACGTGGCCGCCCAGGAGAAGCTCGGGGAGATCCTCAACGCCAAGTCGTTCGACTGGGCTTCCCCTCGTTTCGTGGAGGCTTCCTCATGCCGCGTCGGGAGTGACTACGGCGGTGTTCTCGTAGGCGATGGGTGACATCATAGCGGCCGAGCTGTGCCTGCGTCGGGTGTTGTAGAAGTCGTAGCACCACTGTGTCACAACGGTTTTCGCTTCCTCGCGGGTGGTGAAGTGATGGCGGGACAGCACCTCGTGCTCCAGGGTGGAGAAGAACGACTCGGCCGCGGCGTTGTCGAAGCACGACCCGACCCGGCCCATCGACTGGGTGATCCCGAGCCGGTCGCACAGGCCGGTGAAGGCCGCCGCGGTGTACCTCGGCACAATCGGTGTGGAACACGACGCCGTCGATCTGCTCGCGCCCGCCACGCACGGCGGTCGCGACCTGGATCGCCGCGCAGGCCAGCTGCGCGTCCGGGTGGGCGCTGGTCGGGGCCCCCAGCAGCCGCCGCGAGTACAGGTCCAGCACGGTCGCCAGGTACAGCTTGCCCTCGTCGGTGCCGATCTTGGTGATGTCCCCGCACCAGCGCCGGTTCGGCGCCGGCGCGGTGAAGTCCCGACCCAGCAGGTCCGGAAACTTGGGCGCCTTGCGGTCGGTCTTCGTGGTGTTCGACCGCCTCTTCTTCTTCCGCCCGGCCAGGCCCTGGCGGCGCATCGAGTCCGCGACCGTGTTCACGCTCACCGTCCACCCCGCCTCGATGAGGTCAGCGTGGACCCGCGGCGACCCGTACGTGCGGCCCGAGTCGGTGAACAGGCTGTGTACCAACGCATCCAGCTCCGACCTGCGTACCCCGCGAGCTGTGGGCGGGCGCTCACGCCACTTATAGAACCAGGACTCGCTCACCCCCAGCACCCGGCAGGTGAACGCGTACGGCGCCAACAGCACGGTCCTGCAGTCGACGATGAAGCGCGCCACGCTCACTTCGTCGCCTCCTTCACCCACAGGACCACCGAGCGCTTGAGGACATCGCGCTCCATCCGCAGCTCGGCGTTCTCCGACCGCAGCCTCTTCAACTCGGCCACGTCGTCTCGGGACAGGCCCTCGGTGCCCTTCCGGGCGGCCCGGTCCGGCGCCAGTCGGCGGTCCATCGTCGCCGGCGACATCGCGATCAGCAGCACCGCGATCTCCTCACTGACCTCCAGCTCACCGAAGCGGCGCAGCGTGGCCACCAGCTTGCCATCACCGGGGCCAGCCGCTTGCCCATCGGCGCGCCCAGTAGAACCGCAGCGCCACCACCACCTCCACCGAGTAGGTCGGCGGGCGAGGCTGACGCTGCCGGACGACCTTCGGCCGCCCGGCGTGCGCCAGGGCCTTGCGGGCGTGGTTGCGGTGCCAGCCCGTCGTGGCGCACAGCTCGTCCAGGATCATCCCCTTGCCCGCCTTG
>JBBSNO010000059.1:0-13737 GCA_038232615.1 Actinomycetales bacterium | reverse complement strand
TTCCCGGTGTACGACGGGGCCGTCAAGGCCGCGGACCCGTTGCGGCTGCTCGACGTCCGGCACGAGCAGACGGCCGTCTTCGCCGCCGGGCCTGGCGAGGCTGACCCGTCGTCCCAGCCTCGCCGTGGTGACTGCGGGCCCGGGAGTGACCAACACGGTCTCGGCCGTGACGACCGCCCACTTCAACGGTTCCCCGGTCGTCGTCCTGGGCGGCCGCGCACTCGCGTGGCGCTGGGGCACCGGGAGCCTGCAGGAGCTGGACCACGTCCCGTTGCTGGCGCCGGTGACCCGCCACGCCGCGACCATCTCCTCCGTCGACGACATCGGTGCCGGCGTCCGGCAGGCGTTCGAGGCCGCCACGACGCCCCACCGCGGGCCGGCGTTCGTCGACGTCCCGATGGACGTGCTGTTCTCGCGCAGCCAGATCTACACCTCACCGTCGCCCGCGGTCGCGGCTGCGGCGGTCGAGCCGGACGACGGCGCGCTCGACGCCGCGGCCGCCGTCCTGGCCGAGGCCAACCACCCCGTCCTGGTGCTCGGCTCCGACGTCTGGACCGGGTGCGCCGACGCGGCCGCGCGCGAGGTCGCCGAGCTGCTCGGGCTGCCGGTCATCACCAACGGGATGGGGCGCGGCGTGCTGCCGGCGGGTCACCCGCAGCTCGTCACCCGGGCGCGCAGCCGGGCGTTGAAGGGGGCGGACGTCGTGCTCGGGGACGGCGGTGACTTCGTGTCGTTCGCCGGCCGCTTCGTGGAACCGCGCACTCCGGGAGGGTGGATGGACCCCGGTCCGTTCGGCTGCCTGGGCACCGGGCCGGGCTACGCCATCGCCGCCGGCTCGCGCGGCCGTCGTCCCAGGTCGTCCTCCTGCTCGGCGACGGCGCCGCCGGCTTCTCCCTGATGGACGTCGACACGATGGTGCGCCACCGGCTGCCGGTCGTGATGGTGGTCGGCAACAACGGCGTGTGGGGCCTGGAGAAGGGCGCGATGAACTTCCTGTACGGGTACGACGTGGTGGCCGACCTGACGCCGCAGACGCGGTACGACCAGGTCGTCACCGCGCTCGGCGGAGGAGGGGAGATGGTGACCCGGGCCGGCCCGGTCGAGCGCCGGTCCGACCTCGTCCGCCGAACGGTGCGCCGAGGTCGAACGGCAGCGACAGGAACAGCACGATGCCCTGGAGGAACCCCCGACGAACGCCCCCGCGGTGAACCCGGCTGCCAGCGCGACGCGCCACGGCGTCTGCTGGGGGGCGACGACGCGGTAGGAGAACGCCAGCGGCAACGACACCACGACCCAGTCGACGTTCAGGGCCAGGTAGATGCCCAGCACCGTGCGCCCGTCCCGGCGCTGAACAGCGAGTTCACCGCGGGGGTGATCGCCAGCAGCGGCAGAGCGTCCAGGGCCCGCGCCAGCCGAGCATCTTCTCGTCGACGTCCCCCAGCGCGGCGTACGCCCGCCGCAGCCCCTCCCCGTAGACGCTCGCCGGCAGGATGCAGACCACGACGACGACCCAGGACACGTCCAGCGCCCAGCCCAGCATCAGCTCGGCGAACTCGTCCGCTCCCAGGGCGGAGTGCAGCGCCTGGGACGCTTCCATCACCAGCCCGCGCACCCGGTCCTGGCCCGCCACCAACCCGGGTCAGCCGCGTGGCCACGATGACCAGCGGGACGAAGGCGAGCGCGGCGTAGAACGTGACGCCGCCCGCGAACAGGGCGAGGTCGTGCCGGCCCAGGGCCTTCGGTCTCGCAGGGCAGGGCGCGCAGCACCGGTCGCCAGCCCGGAGTCCCCTCTCGTGCGACGGTCACCCCGAGAGGTTGGCACACTGCCTGCCGTGGAGCCCTGCCTGACCGTCCGTCGCGCCGAGGCCGGCGAGCTGGACGCCGCCGGCGTCGTGGTAGCCGCCGCCTACGCCGCCGACGGTGCGGCGCACGACGACTACCTGGTCCAGATCGCTGACGCGCGGTCGCGGGCACGCGACGCGGAGGTGCTGGTCGCTGTCTGCGACGGCTCCGTCCTCGGGTGCGTCACGTTCGCCGTCCCACCGTCGCCGTGGGCAGAGGTCAGCGGGCCGGGCGAGGCGGAGTTCCGCATGCTCGGGGTGGCACCTGCCGCGCGCGGCTCCGGCGCCGGCGAGGCGCTGGTGGTCGCCTGCGTCGAGCGGGCGCGCGCGGTCGGTGCCGAGCGGCTGGTGCTCTGCACGCAGCCGTCGATGTCGGCCGCCCACCGGCTCTACGCGCGCCTGGGGTTCATCCGCGACACCGCGCGCGACTGGTCGCCCGTCCCCGGCATCGAGCTGCTGGGCTACACCCTCGACCTGTCAGCGCCCCCTGGTCGGTGATCAGCGCTGTTCAGCGGTGGGGCAGCGGGCCGGGCGGCGGGACGCGGGAGGCGAACCGGTCGCGGTCGACGACGACGCGGGTGACCTCACCGGTGCCGACGAGCCGGGAGGCCTCGTCGGTGGCGGCCACCTCGAAGCGGAGCAGCCGTCCGTCCACGTGCACCAGGTCGGCCCGCACGTCGAGGCGGGCACCGACGGCCGAGGCCAGCAGGTGCTGCAGCTGCACGCGGGTCCCGACGGTCGTCGCACCGGCGTCGAGGAGGTCGTCGACCGCCCGGCAGGTCGCGGCCTCGCACCACGCGAGCAGGCGGGGGGTGGCGAGGACGTCGAGGTCGCCGCTGCCCAGGGCACGCGCCGTGTCGGCGCCGGTGACGTCGAAGCTCACCGACGCCGAGGCTCCGACGTCCAGGGTCACGGCGGAAGCCTAAGGGTGCTCGTTGACGAGTCCACCGTCCGGACGGGTCAGGCCACCAGACCGAGCCGGCGCAGCTCGACCACCAGGTCGTGCGGCTTGCTCGAGGCGGCCATGGCGTCCTCCATCGTGACGACGCCGTCGCGGATCAGCATGACGAGGTGCTGGTCGAAGGTCTGCATCCCGTAGAAGCCGCCCTCGGAGATCAGCTCACCGATGGAGCTGGTCTTCTCCGGGTCGGTGATGGCGTCGGCGATCCGGCCGGTGCCGACGCAGACCTCCATCACCACGCAGCGGCCCTGCCCGTCGGCGCGCGGCACGAGCCGCTGGCAGATGATCCCCTTGAGCGAGCCGGCCAGCGACAGCCGGACCTGCTGGTGCTCGTGCGGGGGGAAGAAGTCGATGATGCGGGTGATGGTCTCCTGCGCGTCCGTCGTGTGCAGGGTCGACATCACGAAGTGGCCGGTCTCGGCCGCCGCCAGCGCTGCCTTCACCGTCTCCGGGTCGCGCATCTCGCCGACCAGGACGACGTCCGGATCCTGGCGCATCGCAGCACGCATGGCGGAGGCGAAGTCCGCCGTGTCCAGCCGCACCTCGCGCTGGTTGATCATCGCCAGCTTGTCGAAATGCAAAACTTCGATCGGATCCTCGATGGTGACGATGTGCACCTCGCGGCCGGTGTTGATGTTGTCCACCATGCCCGCGAGCGTCGTGGTCTTGCCCGACCCGGTCGGTCCGGTCACCAGCACCAGGCCCCGGGGCTCGAGCGAGAGGGCGGAGATCACGGGGGGCAGGCCGAGGTCGTCCAGCGCGATGGCGCCGACCGACACCCGCCGGAACACCAGGCCGGCCGAGCCGCGCGAGCGGAACGCGTTGACACGGAACCGTCCCAACCCGGGGAGGGAGTAAGCGAAGTCGGCCTCGTTGGTGCGGGCGAACGTCTGGCGCTGGTCGTCGCTCATGATCTCGAGCGCCATCGAGGCGGTGTCCTGGGGCGTGAGGTCGCGCGCCTGCAGCTTGCGCAGCCGACCGTCGATCCGCACGCGCGGCGGTGACCCCACCTTGCAGTGCAGGTCGGACCCGGTCAGCTCCATCAGCGCACGCAGGAAGGGGGCGACGGGCAGCACGTCGTCGGTGCGCTCGGGCGCGAGTGTGGTGTCGGTGCTCACCTGCTGGTTGTCGGTGCCCTCTCGCGGCGACTTGAGCGCCTCAGGCGTGCTGGGAGCCGGCGAAGGTGCGGCGGTAGGCCAGAGGTGTTGGTCCCGAGCTCGGAGAAGCGCGTGCGGAGCACCACAGTCGACCCGTACCCCACCCGCCTCGCGACCGCCTCCACCGGCAGGTCGGTCGCCTCGAGCAGCTCGCGGGCGCGCCGGAGCCGCTGGCGCCCGAGCCACGCCGAGGCAGTCCACCCCGTGCTGACGTGGATCCTCGACCACCTCGCGGACGACCTGAAAGCGGCGGGCGAACGTGCGCGGTGTCATCGGGGGACGTCAGCCCAGGACGACGAGCAGGTCGCCCTCCTGGACGACGTCCCCCTCGGCGACGGCGATGCGCGTCACGAGCCCGCCGGTCTCGGGTCCGACCGGGATCTCCATCTTCATGGACTCCAGGAGCACCAGGGTCTCCCCGGGCTCCACGGCCTGCCCCACCTCGACCTCGACGCGGAGCACGTTGGCCACCATCTCGGCCCTGACCTGCTCAGCCATGGACGATTCCTGCCCCTAGCGTGGCCATCGGCACTCCCCTGTCGTCGTCGCCCGCGGTCAGCGGGCAGGTCGGTGGTGCAGGTCGGTGCTGATTCCACCACGGGGGTGCGCTACGGGGATTCCACCGGGGGCGGGTCACCCGCGAGCCGCGTCGAACGAACGGCGCGCCAGCACCCGCGTCAGGGCCGTGACGACCCTGGGGTCGTACTCGAACGCCATCCCCAGGTGGATGCGCTCGAGCGCGTCGGACTGCGGGGACATCTGTCCGGAGTCGCCCACCAGGTCGTCATAGGCGTTGGCCACCTTGATGACGCGGCTGGCGAGCGGGACCTCCAGGTCGCCGGCGACGTCGTGCAGCCTCGCCCGGCGGTAGGGGTCCGCCTGCCGTTCGACGATGGTCGCGACGGTGTCGAGCACCCCGGCCTGCCGCACGATCTCGGCCCCGAGCTCGGCGATCCGACGCTGGTCTACCGCGGCGGCGACCACCGTGGCACCGCCGGGAATGGGGTCGGTCAACGAGAGCTGGCCGATGTCGTGCAGGAGCGCGGCGTACTCCAGGTCGAGCAGGTCGCTCTCGGACAGGCCCAGGTCACGGCCCATCGCGACGGCCAGCGCGCCGACGCGCTGGCTGTGGCGCGTCTCGGTGTAGCCCCCTATCTCGGTGAGCCGGGCGAGGGACCGGATCGTCTGGCGGTACGTGCTGCGGACGGCGGCGTAACGGCGGAAGGCGAACTGCGTGATGAGCAGCGGGACGGCGAACACCGGCAGCGCGATCAGGTCCATCGGTCGCGCCGCGAGGGCGATCAGGACGCCGGTGGCAGCGATCGCCGCGCTGATCCCCAGCCCGGCCCGCACCTCGTCGGTCAGGGCGGGACGCAACGGGGAGTGGTCCCGCCCGGCCCGGACGACGGCGGCGACGACGGCGTCGAAAGCCGACGCCGCGAGCGCGACGAGGAGCAGCACGATCGCCACGAGGTAGCGGTCGTCGTCCCACCCGGGGGCCAGATCCTCCAGGGTTCCGACGCCGGGCCACGGCAGGGTGCGGAACAGCAGCGCCGCGAGCGTGACGGCCAGGAGCCGCCGGGCCAGGACTTCGGCGCGCGGCCCGCGGCCGGCGACGGTGTGCGGGAGGACACCGACGGCGGTACCGACGGTGACGACCACGACCACGGTGGCGGTGTCGTACCCCGGGGCCTGACCGCCGATGTCCGGCACCAGCGCCATCGCCAGCCCCATGGCCGTGCCGATGGGTGCGGCGTCACGCTCCCCCGGCAGGGTGAAGCGCAGGAACTCGCCGACGGCGATGAGCAGCGCGAAGACGACCAGGACGTCGGCACGCGCCAGGCCCTCGGAGGCCCACGTGATGGTGGTCGACGCGAAGGCCACGACCACCACCAACGCCCCCAGCACGACCACCAGGCCGCTCGGGCTCGCGCCGCCGGGCGCTACCGGCCGAGGCGTCACGGGATCTCCCGGCGGGGAACGGGCGCCGGACGCCGGGCGCGTGCAGGCAGCTCGACGGCCGGGTCGTCGTGGTCGAACGTGGGGGTCACGCCGCCGGCAGCCGGCTCGTCCTCGGACGGGGTCACCTGGGCCACGGTCCAGGGGTCCTCCGCCAGGGCCACCACGAGCGCGTCGACGAAGCGTGGCTCGAACTGCGTCCCCGCGCACCGTCGTAGCTCCTCGACGGCGTCGGCGACGGGCATGGCCTGACGGTACGACCGCCTCGAGGTCATGGAGTCGAACGCGTCGGCGACGGCGATGATGCGCGCGAACTCGGGGATCTCGTCGGCGGTGAGCCCCATCGGGTACCCGCGCCCGTCGAGCCGCTCGTGGTGGTGCAGGATCCCGTCGTAGGCCTCGCTGAGGAACTCGATGTCGCGCACCATGTCCACGCCACGCACCGGGTGCAGGGCGATGGCCGCGAAGTCCGTCTCCGTGAGCCGCCCGGTCTTCTGCAGCACGCGCGTCGGGACGCCGATCTTCCCCACGTCGTGCAGGATCCCCGCGAAGCGCAGGTTCTCGGTGCGCTGCTCACCCATCCCGATGGCGCCCGCGATCATCACGCTCGCCTGGGAGACACGCTCGCTGTGCCCGCGCGTGTACAGGTCCTTGGTCTCGACCGCCCGCACCAGGGCCCGGACCGTGCGGTCGTACGCCTTCTGCTGCTCGTCGAACTGGGACCACGCCCAGCGCGCTACGTAGAGCGGCGCGAGCACCAGGACTGCGGACAGAGGACCGATCTCGGCGCCCTCCCAGAGCACTGCCAGGAGCAGTCCGAAGAGCGCGTAGCCGACGTCCGACTCGGAGTGACGCAGGGTGGTGACCACCACGCCCCAGAAGGACGCGCCCTTGTGCAGGTGCACGACGCCCGACAGGAGAACGACGTTGACGAGACAGTGCACGACCGAGGCGAGGAAGAACGGCAGGACCACGGTGACGACGAAGTCCCCGGGCGCCACCTCGGCGAGCGAGGTGCTGCCACCGACCGCGACGTACACAACTGCAGCGCACAAGGACGCCAACCCGAACTGAGCGGAGTTGAAGGCTCTGACGACCTTCGTCCACCCATTGAACTGCAGCGCCGATGCAGCCGTCCCGACCAGAAGGGCGCCGGTCATTCCCAGCAAAGGAATCGCGGCAAGGGAAACGATGAAGCCGAACGAGATCGTTCCTCGTGTCGGCAGCGTGACGAACCACGAGTAGCCGACCGCCCCGAGAATGATCAGCACGGCCGCCGCAGACCACTCTCCACTTGTCCAGTCCAGGGGTGGCAGCAAGACTGCGAGGCAACTCAGCGTCAGGGCAAGCAACAGCCACACGTACACGTGGACGCGCACAGGCATGTCAGCCGGCACCTGGTTCCTCCAGGAAGTAAGGGAGGATCGTATTACTGGACAGAGCGGGTGACGGGGGCCGGCAGCGAGGCATCAGCGGCCGTCCCAGGCGTGTCCGGCATCCGCGGAGAGCATGCGCTCCACCGCCACCTTGATCATCTTCATCTCGACATCACATCCTTCTGGTGATGTCACGGACACCGCTAGTGTCCGCGCGCTCTCCGCTCCGCTCGAATCGGGAGTGCACATGTGATCTGAAGATCTGGTTCAACACCGACTGACTGCGCCGCTGCCGACCCCGGTCACCCGCTCTGGAGTTGTCGCCCGGCCGCCCCGCGAACGGTTGCGCCGGCACAAAGACACCGGCCGTTCCCTCACCGGGCACGCCGGTGCTCTGCGTGTAGTGAAGGCCCTGATCTACCCACCGTCAAGCGGTTCGGCGAATACGGTGCGTGAGCATTGCCATACGGACAGTGCAGACTAGGACAGATCGGGCGGTTTGCGGAACCTGTCCCGGAAGTCGCTTTCTGGCGTACGCTCGAAGTTCTCCATCCACGCGGGAGGACCCCCTTCGACGGGGGGACCCACGTCCGGTCAAAGCCTGGGAGGGCCCGTGTCCACCACCCTTCGTCTGCTCCCCGATCTCGAGGAGTCCCTGCGCCAGATCCCCGGCGTCCGGGCCGTGAGCGTCGTGACCGGGCCGGACGCCCGTCCGACCGAGATCCACGTGCTCACGACGCCCGGCAAGCCTGCCAAGCAGGTCGTGCGCGACGTGCAGTCGCTGGCCATGGCGCAGCACGAGATCGACATCGACCACCGGATGGTCAGCGTCGTCCAGATCGGAGAAGCTGACATCGCCGTCCCCGCCGTCGCCGCCGAGCAGGCAGAACCCGAGCCTGAGCCTGAGCCCGAAGCCACCCACCGTCCGGCGGTGGGGTCCGTCGGTGTCCGCACCAGCCGGGGGGAGTGCCACGTCGAGGTCGTCCTGACCGCGGGTGACGACACGTTCACGGGGTCGGCGCTCGGGCCGACCAGTGCGCCGGTCCGTCCCCGCATCATCGCCGCGGCCACCCTCTCGGCGCTCAAGGACCTGCTCGGCCTGCGGTGCGAGGTCGACAGCGCACAGGTCGTGGCGGCCGGTACCCGCGAGGTCGCCCTCACCGTCGTCACCTTGTCGGTACCGCGCACCGGCGACCAGGTGCTCACCGGCTCGGCGCCGGTCCGCGACGACGCCGCCGACGCCGTGGCCAGGTCGGTGCTCGACGCCCTCAACCGGCAGCTGGTGGGCTGACCAGCGAGGCCGGACGCTCGGTGTGGGACGATGACATCGGACCCACCGACGAGGAGTGATCACCATGAGCAAGCGCGCCCGCAAGCGCCGCGCCCGCAAGACCAACGGCGCCAACCACGGCAACCGTCCCAACAGCTGACGGCCGCTCCGGCGGCCCAGGGTCAGACCCCGGTGCCGTCCATGTCGACCCGGATCGCCGTGATGCGGGTCATGATGCGCAGCCGCAGGTGGTCGGGCGCGGCCTCCCCGCAGGACCGTCGCACCAGCGACTTCAGTGCGACCTCGAGGTCGTACTCCTTCAGGCACGGGGCGCACTCGTCCAGGTGCTGCCTGATCCTCTCGACGTCCACCGACGTCGGCTCGGAGTCCAGGTACTCGTACACCTGGTCCAGGACGTCGCGACAGTCCACGTCGTGGTGGTTACCGCAGCTCACGACTCCTCCTCCGTCGTCGTGAGCACAGCACTGCGTCGGAGGGTTCGTCCGCTGCGCTCCCTCACGATCCCGCCTCCGGCCCGGTGGCCGCGGGGACCAGACCACGGTCGCGGGCGTAGTCCTCGAGCAGGACCCGCAGCTGACGGCGTCCACGGTGCAACCGGGACATCACCGTTCCGATGGGCGTGCCCATGATCTCGGCGATCTCCTTGTACGCGAAGCCCTCGACGTCCGCGTAATAGACGGCCATCCGGAAGTCCTCGGGGATCGACTGCAGGGCGTCCTTGACGTCGGAGTCCGGGAGCCCGTCCAGCGCCTCGGTCTCGGCGGAGCGAAGCCCCCGGGACGTGTGCGACTCCGCGCGCGCCAGCTGCCAGTCCTCGACGTCGTCCTGCTGCGCCTGCTGAGGCTGCCGCTGCTTCTTGCGATACGTGTTGATGTAGGTGTTCGTCAGGATGCGGTACAGCCACGCCTTGAGGTTGGTGCCTGGGCGGTACTGGTGGAACGACGCGAAAGCCTTGGTGAACGCTTCCTGCACCAGGTCCTCGGCGTCCGTGGGGTTGCGCGTCATGCGCATCGCGGCCGAGTACAGCTGGTCCAGGTACTGCAACGCCTCGGCCTCGAAGCGGGAGACGCGCTCTTCGGTCGTCTCCGCCTCGGGCGCGCGGCTCGTGTCCTCAGTCATCGGTGGCGAGCCTAGTGCCCCTGCCGAGCTACCGCCGAAGGACCTCAGCGGTTGCTCGACCGTGTGACCGGTATCCAGTACAACGAGCATCGACGGTGTCCTCCCGTGGGTGTCGGTGGCGTCGGCTACCGGGGAGAACGTCCGCGCACGGGACGTCATTCCGGGTCACCGGAGCCAGGCGAGGACCGCCTCGACCACCGCGGGGACGTCGCGGCGCAGGCTGTGGTCGCCGTCCACCGCGGCGACGGCGGTGCCGGCAGGGGCCGCAAGGACAACCTCGCCGGGGGAGCCGAACGGGTCACGACGTCCCTGGACGACGAGCACCGGCGCGTCGACGACGAGCTCGCGGGCGCGACTGCGCTCCGGGCGCCCCGGCGGGTGGAGCGGGAAGGCCAGGGCGAGGACCCCGGTGGCGCCGAGAGCGGCAGCTGTGCGGCAGGCGACCCGCGCGCCCGCACTGCGTCCGCCGAGCCCCAGAGCGTCCCCCGGTCCCAGCACACCGTCGAGCAGCGCCGGCACCAGCTGGAGCCATGCCTCGTCCAGTCGCGGCGGGGCCACCGCGACGCGCCGGCCGGCGACCCTCCACGGCTGCTCCACCAGGGCCACCGACCAACCGGCGGCGACCCCGGCGTCGGCGACCGCGAGCAGGTCCTGGGCACCCACCCCGCCACCGGCCCCGTGCCCGAGCACGAGCCGACCGCCGTGCGGGGCGCCCCGCCGCACGTAGGCCCGGGCCGGGCCCAGCGACGTGTCGAGCTCGACGACGTCGCCGGGGACGCCGGCGTCCGGTGGGCGAGTGGGCCCGCTCACCGGAACGGCCAGGTCAGGATCAACCAGGTCACGTGAACAGCATCAACCAGGTCACGTGAACAGCGTGTCCTGGGTGCCGATCAGCTCCCCCGTGACGGGGTCGACAGCGCCCACCAGCTCGTCGGCCGGCACGGGCTGCAGCAGCTCCGGCGAGCTGTTGCGGACGTCGTTGACGAGGGTCGAGACCGGCACCGCGACGAAGCCACCGGGTTCTGGCGGCTGCAGGAGGGCTCGCACCTCGTCCTGGTCGGTGACCGACGGGGAGAGCCAGGCGTCCCAGCGGTCTCGCGGCAGGGCCAGCGGCATCCGGTCGTGCACCCGCGACAGGTCGTGCTCGGCGGCAGTGGTGACGATCGCGTAGGTGGTCAGCCACGCCGCCGGGTCCTCGGCGTCGCGGGAGTCGTCGCGCCAGAACTCGTACAGGCCCGCGAACGCGACGCCGTGGCCGCCGACCAGGGAGACGAAGAACGGCTGCTTGCGAGGCCTCCCCCGGCTGCCCGTCGCCGAGGGGCTGGCCTGCCACTCGTACCAGCCGTCGGCCGGCACCAGGCAGCGGCGCGACGTCGCGGCCCGGCGGTAGGCCGCCTTGTCGAGCAGTGACTCGGCGCGCGCGTTGATCATCCGGGCACCGGCGCTGCGGTCCTTCGCCCACGACGGTACGAGGCCCCAGACCAGGGGGCGCAGCTGGCGGACGGGGCCGGCGTCGCGGTCGTGGGAGGGCGGGCGCTCCAGCACCACGTGCGCCGTCTTGGTCGGAGCGACGTTGTAGTCGGCCCCGAGCGCGCTCGCCCGTGCCCGTTCGAGCGCCACGGGGTCGACGACCTCGAACTCCTCCACGAGGTCGTCGGGGCTCCTGCTCGCCGCGTAGCGCCCGCACACGAGGCCCAGCCTGCCACGGCAACCCGCTCCAGCCGTGTTTCCGGCTCGCCGCGACGGTCCGGATGCGGTAGCAAGGTGGTCATGACCGTCGTGCGCCGTATCGCCCGCCCCCTGCTCGCTGCCGTCTTCGTCGACCAGGGACTCGACCAGTTCCGTCACCCGGCCAAGCAGGTGGAGGCGGCGAGACCCGTCGTGTCCTCGCTGGCCGTCCCGCTGCGCCTGCCCGACGACCCCGAGCTGTTGATCCGCGCGAACGGCGCCGCGATGGCCACGGCGGGCACCCTGCTGGCGTTCGGCCGGCTTCCGCGCCTGGCCTCCACCGTGCTGGCGCTCTCGACGGTGCCCACGACCTATGCGGCGCACCCGTTCTGGTCAGAGAAGGACCCCGAGAAGCGGCGCCAGACCAGGCTGCACTTCCTCAAGAACGTCGGCCTTCTCGGCGGGGTGCTGCTGGCATCGGTGGACACCGAGGGACGCCCCGGCCTGGCCTGGCGCAGCCAGCGCGCCGCGAAGGACGCCAGGCGCGCTGCCGGGCACGCGAAGAAGGACGCCAGGCGAGCCACCCGCAGCGCCCGGCGAGAGACCAAGCTCGCGGCCCGCCGCGCGGGAGGCGCCGTCCACGTCGGCTGAGCCGATTCGGGCGGAAGCCCTTGCGCCAGGCTGGGTCCGCGTCTCCCGCTCTCACGCATCAGTTCAGGCGCCCGACGCCAGGATGACCGTCCAGACCCTGGTCGAAGGACATGATTTTCGTGACACCCGCCTCGGACATCGTGGCCAGGTGCACCGCGTCCCTCGCCGAGAGGTCCTGACGTCCCAGCATGAGCCGCTTGGCTATTTCCACGGTCGCGGCGGTGACGGGCAGAACCTCCTCGATGACACCCAGCAAGGCATCGAAGGCAGGCTGGATCGCTTCCCCGGGCCCGATGGCTCCGTAGCGATGGCGGATCTCCTGAAGTACCTCGGCGTCCGTGACCAGCCGGTCGCGACGCGAGATGGCACGGTCGAGCAGGGCCAGCGTCCGCTGCTTGTTGGGGTGTTCGGCTCCGACGAGATACATCGGGACGTTGGAGTCGACGAAGATCACCGCTCGGTGTATCCCCGTTCGATCTCGGCGAGCATCTCATCGACGTCACCGGTGGGGAAGTCGTGCCGCGCAGCCGCCCGTACCACAGCGAGCCGCACCTCGACATCACCGGAGGACTCCGCGCGAAGAGCTTGGCGAAGCACCTCGCGAACCCACGCCGAGACGGTCGTCCCCCGCAACTCGGCGGCGCGGCGCAGCTCCTCGAACTCCGAGTCGTCGACGACGACCTGCAGGCGCCTACTCATGTGCTGAGCATGTCATGAGTGCCTATGCGTCTACCTGGTCCTCATCGGGTCTGGGTGGCGGTCTGCGCTGGTCACCGGGGCACCAGGGCCAGACCCGACGGATACCCTCGACCGCATGCCCGGACCGAGTTGGCCAGCGCCCACCGCGACGTCGCCCGTCGACGCCACCGTGGCGCTGCCGGGCTCGAAGTCGCTGACCAACCGCTACCTGGTGATCTCCGCGCTCGCGTCGCAGCCGTCGCGGCTGCGCTCCCCGCTGCGCTCTCGCGACACGCTGCTGATGGTGGACGCCCTGCGGGCACTGGGGGCACGGATCGAGGACGTACCGGCCCCCTCGCGCGACGTCGCCGACTGGCTGGTGACGCCGTCCGACCTGACCGGTGGCACGAGCATCGACTGCGGGCTGGCCGGCACCTTGATGCGCTTCCTCCCGCCGGTGGCGGCGCTCGCGCGCGGCGACGTCAGGCTGGACGGCGACCCGCGCGCCCGCGAGCGTCCGATGGGTCCCATGCTGCGGGCGCTGGCGACGCTCGGCGTCACGGTGGACGACGACGGCCGGGGCGCCCTGCCCTTCACGGTGCGCGGCGCGGGGTCGGCGCGCGGCGGCACCGTTGTCATCGACGCCTCCGCGTCGAGCCAGTTCGTCTCCGGTCTGCTGTTGGTCGGCGCCCGCTACGACGAGGGGGTAACCGTCACGCACGACGGCAAACCCATCCCCAGCGAACCGCACCTGGCGATGACCGTGGAGACGCTGCGAGACGTCGGTGTCGTCGTCGACGACTCCCAGGCGAACACCTGGCGGGTGGAGCCTGGACCGGTCGGCGCCCTCGACGCCACGATCGAACCGGACCTGTCGAACGCCGCCCCGTTCATCGCTGCAGCCGCCGTCACCGGGGGACGTGTCACGGTGCCGGGCTGGCCGCAGTGGACGACGCAGGCCGGCGACGTGATGCGCGACCTGCTCGACCAGATGGGCGCGGAGGTGAACCTCGAGCGAGACGGCTTGACCGTCACC
>JBBSNO010000058.1:0-13783 GCA_038232615.1 Actinomycetales bacterium | reverse complement strand
GCCAGCCCGAGCTGCTGGACGACGTCACCGCTCTGGAGGTGGCCAGTGACCTGGAAGGCCACCCCGACAACGCGTCCGCGAGCCTGCTCGGCGGGATGACGGTGGGGTGGACCGGCCCCGGGGGAGCGCGAGCCGTCCGTGTCGAACCCCATCGCGACCTGGTCGCCGTGGTCGCGGTGCCCGACGGTGAGCTGTCGACGGCAAGGGCCCGGGCGATGCTGCCGGGCCTCGTGCCGCACGCGGACGCCGCCTTCACAGCCGGTCGCGCCGCGCTGCTCGTCCAGGCGGTCACCCGCAGCCCCGAGCTGCTGCTGGCCGCGACCCAGGAGCGGCTGCACCAGGCCTACCGCGCGCCGGCGATGCCTGCGACGGCCACGCTCGTGGAGCTGCTGCGGTCCGGCGGCCTGGCCGCGGTCGTGTCCGGAGCCGGGCCTAGCGTGCTCGTGCTGGGTCCCGCCTCGGACGACGTCGAACGTCGCGTCCGCGCGGCCGCGGACGCGACGTGGCGCGTGCTCTCCCCCGGCGTCGACGGCACCGGCGCCGTGCTGCTCACCTGAGGCGGTCAACCGGACACGCCGCCGGTGGGATGGGTGATCCGGAACACGGAGGGTGCGGGTGGGTGTTATGGTGGTCGCGCCCCCGAACCACCGAGCCGTCGGCCAGTCAGCCGCGGCACCCGGTCGGCAGAGGTGGCGCCCGCCACGACTCCCTGTGCCGTCGCCTCTGCGACGAGCGCGTGGCACTACACACCCGGCGCATCCCGCCGGACACCCGCAGCCTGACTTCTGAAGGTCAGGTTGCCGACGAGGGGGAAGGATCCTTCGTGACCGATACCGACACCGCCGCTCCTGCTGCGCTCGACATGGTGAGCCAGGCCAACGGAGAGGCACCCGCCCGTCGTGGGGCTCTCTCCGCGATGCGGCTGCCCCAGCTTCAGGCGCTCGCCGCCGAGATGGGCGTGGCCGGCACCGCCAAGATGCGCAAGAGCGACCTGCTCGACGCCATCCGCTCCCGCCAGGGGGGCGCCGGCCGCGAGCCCGCGCCGGTCGCCGCCCCGGCGCAGGCACCGGCCCAGGCGCGGGCCGAGCAGAACCCCCGGCACGCTCCGGCCCAGGACACCCCCGGCCAGGACGCTCCGGCCCAGGACGCTCCGGCCCAGGCCGCGCCGGCCAACGGCGCCCCCAGCCGGGCCGCTGCGACCAACGACCGTGCCGGCCAGGAAGCTCCGGCTCAGGAGACCCCGGCCCAGGACGGCCGGGCCCGGCGTGAGCGGTCCGCGGGCCGCAGTGAGCGCCAGGCGCAGGGTGACGCCCCCTCGCAGGACGGCGACGCCCGGCAGCCGGACTCCCGGCAGGCCCAGACGACCGAGAACCGTGCGGACCGCGACGACGCCCGCGGTGACCGTGAGACCCGTGGCCAGCGCTCGCGGGGCGAGCGTGGTCAGAGCAACGACCGCGGCAACCAGGGGGACCGTGGTCAGAGCAACGACCGCGGCAACCAGAACGTCGGGCAGGACGACGACGAGGAGGGCGGCGGCCGCCGTCGCCGCAACCGCTACCGCGACCGCAAGCGCCGTGGCAGCCGGGGCAACGACCCCATGGGCGGCATGGCCGACGAGCCCGAGGTGAGCGAGGACGACGTCCTCATCTCGGTCGCCGGCATCCTCGACGTCCTCGACAGCTACGCGTTCGTGCGCACGTCGGGCTACCTGTCCGGGCCGAACGACGTGTACGTCTCGCTCGGTCAGGTCAAGAAGAGCGGGCTGCGCAAGGGCGACGCCGTCGTCGGGGCGATCCGGGCTCCCCGTGAGGGTGAGCAGCAGGGGCAGGGCCCCCGCGCCAAGTACAACGCGCTCGTCCGTCTCGACTCGGTCAACGGCCTGAGCCCGGACGAGGCGCGCAAGCGGGTCGAGTTCGGCAAGCTCACGCCGCTCTACCCCCAGGACAGGCTCCGCCTCGAGACCGAGCCCGGCATCCTGACGACGCGGATCATCGACATCGTCGCCCCGCTCGGCAAGGGCCAGCGAGGTCTGATCGTCTCGCCGCCGAAGGCCGGCAAGACCCTGATCCTGCAGGCCATCGCCAACGCGATCGCGGTCAACAACCCCGAGGTCCACCTCATGGTCGTGCTCGTCGACGAGCGCCCCGAGGAGGTCACGGACATGCAGCGCACGGTCAAGGGCGAGGTCATCGCCTCGACCTTCGACCGGCCTGCCGACGACCACCCCACGGTCGCCGAGCTCGCGATCGAGCGTGCCAAGCGCCTGGTGGAGATGGGTCAGGACGTCGTCGTCCTGCTCGACTCGATCACCCGACTCGGACGGGCCTACAACATCGCGGCCCCGGCCAGCGGTCGCATCCTGTCCGGTGGTGTGGACTCCAGCGCCCTCTACCCGCCGAAGCGCTTCTTCGGAGCCGCACGGAACATCGAGAACGGCGGCTCGCTGACCATCCTGGCGACAGCGCTGGTCGAGACCGGGTCCAAGATGGACGAGGTCATCTTCGAGGAGTTCAAGGGCACCGGTAACTCCGAGCTCAGGCTCGACCGCAGGCTGGCGGACAAGCGCATCTTCCCGGCCGTCGACGTGAACCCCTCGGGCACGCGACGTGAGGAGATCCTCCTCGGCCGCGACGAGCTCGCCGTCTCGTGGAAGCTGCGTCGCGTCCTGACCGCCCTGGACTCCCAGCAGGCCCTCGAGCTGCTCATCAACAAGCTCAAGGACACCCGCAGCAACGCGGAGTTCCTCATGCAGGTGCAGAAGACGACACCCGTCCCCGGCGGCAGGGGCGACGACGACTGACGCGCTGCTCCGGCCGGTCAGCCTTCGACGGAGACCGTGGTGACCGGGGCAGCGACGTCGTTCGGTCGCAGTTGGCGCGGCGCCACCAGGCGGGGTTCGGCATCGCTGGCGAACAAGGCCAGGGCGAGTGCCGCCCGCGCGTGCTCCTGCCCAGGGGTGAGCTCTAGCCCGAGGACGTACCCATCGGGCCCAAGTTCCTGATCAGCCGTTCGGACAGATCTCGGCGGCCGCACCGACCGGACGACGGCTTGGAGGGTCCGGCGTGCGTCCAGGGCAAGGTCCAGGTCGACCACGTCACCGACAGCCGGCGTCCGCTCGCTGTCCCGCGGCAGCATGACGAGTGCGCCGCTGAGGCTGGCGTCCAGCACGACCGCGGGGGCCCCGTCCAGCCCGGCGGTGCCACTGACATCGAAACGGACCGAGGCGCGCCGTTCGGCCCCGAAGCGCTCCAGGCGGATGCGCCGGATCGCCGCGAGCAAGAGCGCGCCGTTCACGAGGAGCCACCCGAAGGCGGCGTAGGCCGCCGCGGGGACTCGGTACGTCGTGGGGGTCAGGCCGAACAGGGTGGCGCCGAACCAGGCGGCGCCGATGGCGGTCGCGATCAGGAGACCGGTGAGCAGGCGCGGCACATGCATCCGGGTCCGGCGGTCACCCACCCGCCCCTTCGCGGTGACCGTGAAGCTGCGCTCCTTGCGGGAGAGGAGGCGCGTCGTCGCCAGCAGCGTCCCCGGCAGCCGCACGAGCTCGAATACGGTGGCGATGCCCTGCGGTGCCATGCCACGTGAGAGCGCGCGCAGCGCCACCCGTTGCATCAGGAAGACGACTGCGAAAGCCACGCCGAACGTCAGCGCGTCGGCACGGACGGGCACGGCGCCGGTCGTCAGGACGGCGATCGGGACGAGGAGATATCCCAGGCTCCGCCACGAGTCGAACCACCCGAGCAGGGGGCCCATGTACGACACTCGCTGCATCAAGGTGAGGCCGCTGACGTACGCGGGGTTCTCCCGCCGCAGCACCTGCATGGCGCCCGTGCCCCAGCGCACACGCTGAACGAGGTACTGGGCGGCGTCCGCCGCGGCCAGGCCCCGCGCCAGCACCTCGTTGTGGTAGCGCGTCTTCCAGCCTGCCCTGTGCAGTCGGATGGTCGTGTGGATGTCCTCGGTCACGGTCTGCGTGGCCAAGCCCCCGACGGACCGTAGGGCAGGGGTCCGCATCAGCGCGCCCGTCCCACAACAGAACGTCGCGTTGAACCGGTTGCGGCCCGGCTGCAGGGCGCGGTAGAAGAGCTCCTGCTCGCTGAAGCGCTGCGACCGGACGTCCCGATCACCTCGCCGTGGCCAGGGCCGCCAGCCCCTGGCGCGCCGCGTCTGGTGCTCGAAGCTGTCGACGTTGTAGAAGTCCTGCGGTGTCTGGACCAGTGCCACGTCGGGGTCGTCGAAGTACCCGAGCGTGTGCCGGAACAGGTTCCGGTTGGCGACGTGGTCCGCGTCCAGGAGCGCGACGACGTCGGCTTCCACGTACGCCAGGGCGAAGTTCACGTTCCCGGCCTTGGCGTGGTCGCGACCTGGCCGAGCCAGGTACTGAGCGCCGAGCGACTCGGCCAGGGCGGCGACCTCTGGCCGGTCCCCGTCGTCCAGCACCCACGTCTCGTGCGGCAGCGTGATGCTGACCGCGGCGGCTACGGTCGGCAGAAGCACATCGAGCGGCTCGTTGTAGGTGGGGACGAGCACGGCCAGTCGCAGCGAGGTCCTGTCGACCGGTTGCGGCGGACTTACGGCGTCCAGGTCCCACAGCGGCACCATGAACAGCACCAGGCTCACCAGGGCGTGCACCTCGAGCCCCAGGAGCGGGAGGGCGAGCCACCACACCGACGTGTCCACGGTGGACGTCACCCGCCACACGAGGTAGATCGTGGTCGTGAGGACCGCAGCCAGGGCGAGGGCACGGATCGTCAGCTGGCGACGACGGGTCTCGGGAGGCGGTACGCACGACGTGAGTCGGCCGCTCGCGGAGGGGACGTCGGCCGAGATGGGCACGATGGGTACGGACAACGGGCGCTCCTTCTACGTGTGGCGTCGCAAGGTTTGCCGCGGCCTGTGCGAGTCCCATCGGCGCACCGGGGCCGCGACCTGAGCGCCCAATGGGTGGTGAGTCACGGACGTGAGAGGCGACCGGGCCGACCATGGCGTCTCGGCGGTCTCGTTGCTCTCGCGGGAACAGCCGGCGGATGGGCGGCGTTTCGACGTCGCAGGACAGTCTCTGGCAGACTGACGCGTTGGTTCCGGTTCACGTGCCGACCCCGCCGGGGCGTGGCACGACCCGGCGACCCGATCCCCGAGGAGAACGCCGTGAAGCCCGACATCCACCCCACGTACGTCGACACCGAGGTCACCTGCACCTGTGGCGCGGCGTTCACCACGCGCAGCACCGCGACGAGCGGCTCGATCCACGCCGACGTGTGCAGCCAGTGCCACCCCTTCTACACGGGCAAGCAGAAGATCCTCGACACGGGTGGCCGCGTCGCGCGCTTCCAGCAGCGGTACGGCAAGAAGCCGGCCGCCGACGACGAGGCGACCGCCAGCCAGTAGCGGACCGACGGCGCCGGAGGCCCACCCGAGGGTGGGCGGCCGGCGCCGACGTGCGTCCGGAGCCCGACGAAGCGGAGGGGTGCGATGTTCGAGGCAGTAGGGCCGCTGCTCGACGAGCACGCCGAGCTCGAGGCACGGATGGCGGACCCCGCCCTGCACGCCGACCAGGGCCTGGCCCGTCGGCTGGGACGTCGGTACGCCGAGCTGAGCGGCGTCGTCCAGGCCCACCGCGAGTGGCGCTCCGCCCTCGACGACGCCCAGGCGGCCCGCGAGCTGGCGGCCGACGACGAGTCGTTCGCCGCCGAGCTGCCCGCGCTGGAGGCGACGCGTGACGCGGCGTCCGAGCGCCTGCGGCGCCGGCTGCTCCCGCGCGACCCGGACGACGACCGGGACGTGATCCTCGAGGTCAAGGCCGGCGAGGGTGGCGCCGAGTCCGCGCTGTTCGCCGGCGACCTGCTGCGCATGTACCTGCGGTACGCGGAGCGGCGTGGGTGGCGGACCGAGGTCCTCGACGCCACCGAGTCCGACCTGGGCGGCTACAAGGACGTCGCTGTCGCGGTGAAGTCCAGAGGTGCAGCGTCCAGAGGTGCAGCCTCCGGCAGCAACCCCACCGGGTCCGGCGACGAGGACGGTCCCGCGGGCGTCTGGGCGCTGCTGAAGTTCGAGGGCGGTGTGCACCGGGTCCAGCGCGTGCCGGTCACGGAGTCGGCGGGCCGGATCCACACCTCGGCGGCCGGGGTCCTGGTGCTGCCGGACGCTGACGAGACAGTCGACGTGGGCCTGCTGGACCCGAACGACCTGCGCATCGACGTCTTCCGGTCGTCGGGTCCTGGCGGCCAGAGCGTCAACACGACCGACTCCGCCGTCCGCATCACCCACCTGCCCAGCGGGATCGTGGTCTCCTGCCAGAACGAGAAGTCGCAGCTGCAGAACAGGGAGCAGGCGCTGCGGATCCTGCGTGCCCGGCTGCTGGCCGCCGCGGCCGACGCCGCGGCCGCCGAGGCGTCCGACGTCCGCCGCTCGCAGGTGCGCACCGTCGACAGGTCCGAGCGGATCCGCACCTACAACTACCCGGAGAACCGGATCAGCGACCACCGCACCGGGTACAAGGCCTACAACCTCGACCAGGTGATCGACGGCGACCTGGACCCCGTGATCGCCTCGTGCGTGGACGCCGACCAGGCCGCCCGGCTGGCCGCCTTCGCCGATGACCCCCACTGATCGTCGGGCCGTTCTGGGGGTGGTCGCCCCCACTTCGGTCCGACGATCAGTGCGGTCACGGGGTAGGTGGTGACGCTGGCGGAGGCGCTCCGTGAGGCGGCGCGACGGCTGGCGCAGGCGGGGGTGCCCAGCCCGCGGGCGGACGCCGAGATGCTGGCCGCGCACCTGCTCGGCGTCGGTCGGGGGGAGCTGGTGGCGCGGGCGCTGCGCGGGGACGACGTCCCGCTCGGCCTCGACGACCTGGTCGACGAGCGCGTCCGGCGAGTTCCCCTGCAGCACCTGACGGGGGTGGCGGGGTTCCGCGGCCTCGACCTGCGCGTCGGCCCGGGCGTCTTCGTGCCGCGCCCGGAGACCGAGGTGGTCGCAGGCCTGGCGGTCGACGCCGCGGCCACCCTGGCCGCGACGGGCCGGCGTCCGGTCGTCGTCGACCTGGGCACGGGGTCCGGGGCGATCGCGCTGGCCGTGGCCGTCGAGGTGCCCCAGGCGGTCGTGCACGCGGTCGAGCTGAGCCGTGACGCCCATGCCTGGGCGGCGCAGAACTTGGCCGGCAGCGGGGTCGACCTGCGGCTCGGGGACGCCGCCACGGCGTTCGGCGACCTCGACGGGGCTGTCGACGTCGTCGTCTCCAACCCCCCGTACATCCCGCCGGGCGCCGTGCCGGTCGACCCCGAGGTGGCCGACCACGATCCCGAGGTGGCCCTGTTCGGACGCGGCGTCGACGGTCTCGACGTGCCTCGCGCCGTGCTGGTGTCGGCTGCGCGGCTGCTAGTCGACGGCGGTCTGGTCGTCGTCGAGCACGCCGAGGTGCAGCAGCTGAGCCTGCTCGACCTGCTGGTCGGGCCACGTTGGCGCGACGCCCGGGGCCAGGACGACCTGACCGGCAGCCCGCGGTGCGTCACGGCGCGGCGGGTGCGCGGGTGACACACTCGCCCCCGTGACGATGGTCGACTGCTCCAACGACGGTACCCGGCCCCAGGGGATGCGCGTGGCCGCGGCCGCGGTGCGACGCGGCGGGCTCGTCGTGCTGCCCACGGATTCGGTCTACGGCGTCGGCGCCGACGCCTTCTCACCGGAGGCCGTCGCCAGCCTGCTCGCGGCCAAGGGTCGGGGCCGCGACATGCCGCCGCCGGTCCTGGTGCCGGACCGCCGGACCGTCGACGGGCTCGCGGTGGACCTGCCGGACGACGCCCGCTCGCTCGTCGACGCGTTCTGGCCCGGCGTGCTGACGGTCGTGTGCTGGGCGCAGCCGTCGTTGTCGTGGGACCTCGGCGACACGGGTGGGACGGTCGCGGTGCGGATGCCGGACGACCCCTTCGCGCTCGAGCTGCTCGCCGCGACCGGCCCGCTCGCCGTCAGCAGCGCCAACATCTCGGGGCAGCCGGCGGCGACCACCGCCGCCGCCGCCCGCGAGCAGCTCGGGGACTCCGTGGAGGTCTACCTCGAGGCGGGCGAGCGCTCGTCGCCCGAGCCCTCCACGATCGTGGACGCGACCCGTGAGCCCCTGCGCGTGCTGCGTCAGGGGGCCTTGTCGCTGGACCGCCTCCGCGAGATCGTGCCCGGCATCATCGGCGTGGACGGCGACGCGCCGCCAGAGCCTGCGCCGGGCGAGCCTGCGCCGGGCGAGAAGGTGTCGCTGGAGAAGACCCCGCCGAGGGCGCCGGACGCGACGGAGCCGGACATGACCGCGCCGGGCGCGACGGGGGCGGGCGCGACAGACACGACGGAGCCGGACGCCGACCAGCACGAGTCGTCCGAGCCGGTCTCGCTCGACAAGTCGCGGGCGCCGTCCGCGTCGCCGCAGCAGTCACCGCCGAGGCAGCAGCCGGTCGAGCCGCAGCACGACCCGGAGCAGCCTGGCGCGTGAGGGTCTACCTGTTCGTGATGCTGATCGCCGCGGCGGTGACCTACCTGACGACCCCGCTGGCGCGGCGCCTGGCCGAGCGCACCCGGTCGATGACACCCGTGCGCGACCGCGACGTGCACTCGGTGCCGACCCCGCGCCTGGGCGGGCTGGCGATGCTGGCCGGGCTGGCGGCGTCCTTCGCGGTAGCGAGCCAGGTTCCGTTCCTCGCTGGGGTCTACGCGGAGTCCTCGGGACCGTGGGCCGTCCTGGCGTCGGGCGCCATGGTGTGCCTGCTCGGCGTCGCGGACGACGTCTGGGGGCTGGACGCCCTGACCAAGCTGGCCGGGCAGGCCCTGGCGGCCGGCCTGCTGGCGTGGCAGGGGGTGCAGCTCGTCTCGCTGCCGCTGGCCGGGCTGACCGTCGGCTCGGGACCCGGCTTCCTCGCACTGACGGTCCTGGCCGTCGTCGTGGCGATCAACGCCGTCAACTTCATCGACGGACTCGACGGACTGGCCGCAGGGGTGATGGCTATCGGTGGAGCGGCCTTCTTCGTCTACACCTACCGGTTGACCCAGGACGCCAGTCCCGACGACTACTCCAACCTCGCCTCGCTCGTCGTGGCGTCGTTGGTGGGCTGCTGCCTGGGGTTCCTGCCGCACAACTTCAACCCGGCCCGCATCTTCATGGGTGACTCCGGCGCGATGCTCCTGGGCCTGATGCTCGCGGCGTCTGCCATCACCGTCACCGGTCAGGTGGACCCGACCGTCGTGTCCGACGCGCAGCTCGTCCCCGCCTTCTTCCCCGTCCTGCTGCCGGTCGTGGTGCTGCTGGTCCCCATGGTCGACCTGCTGCTGGCCGTCTTCCGCCGGCTACGGGCCGGCCAGTCGCCGTTCACCGCGGACCGGCACCACCTGCACCACCAGCTCCTGGACCTAGGGCACAGCCACGCCCGCGCGGTCGGGCTCATGTACCTGTGGACGGCCGTGATCGCGTTCGGAGCGGTCTCGCTCGCCTTCGTCCCGCTGGCGGTCGCACTGCCCGTCTGGGGGACCGGGATCGTGGTGTCGGTGCTGCTCACGCTGGGGCCGTTGCGGGGCCGGCGGCTGCGCTTGTGATAGCATTCACAAGCGTCGTGGGCAATAATCCGGCCAGCGTGATCGACCGCCCGACGACCCACCTGATGACCTCTGCGAGGACGGCCACCGAGTGAGCGAGCGCAGCGAGCGAGTGAACCGGCCGGCCAGTGGCGCGGGCGCCGACGACCCGTACGCCGCGATGCTGCGCGGCGCGCTGGTTCCGACCCTGGTCGTGGCCGTCGCCTGCGTCGTCGTGGCCGTCGTCCGGGCCGGTGCCGAGGGTCTGGCCGGGTCGCTGCTCGCCGCCGTCGTCGTGGTCGCCTCGTTCTCCTCCAGCCTGCTGGTGATGCGGCGGACCGCGAGGTCGAACCCGCAGAGCGTGATGGCCGCAGCCCTGCTGACGTACACCACGAAGGTCGGTCTGCTCGGTCTGCTGCTGATCCTGCTGTTCGACGCGGAGTGGCTCTCCGGGATGGCTTTCGCCCTGACGGCGATGGCTTGCGCAGCGGTGTGGCTCGGTTTCGAGATGCGGGCCTACTCGCGGATGCGGACGCTGGTCTTTACCGAGGGTGATCAAGCATGAGCTCGACATCAGGCGTGATCAGGCAGTCCATTCCCCGGAACGGCGCTGGACTGCATGATCACGCCCGGAGGAGGAGGACCGTTGCGAGATCGGCCGGACTACGCGAGCGAGTCGCGGCGCGAGGAGCCGGTGCCCGAGACGGCGGCGTGGAACGTGATGGCGTACCTGCTCGCGGGTCTGCTGGGCTTCGGGCTGCCGGGCTGGCTGCTGGACCAGTGGCTCGGGACCTCGTGGCTGGTGCTCGTCGGGCTCCTGCTCGGGATGGCCGTGGCCCTGGCCACGATCTGGTTCCGGTACGGTACGGAGCGGTCCTGAGCCGTTCCCTGCAGCCGCTCGCCGGCTTGCGCGTGCGTTCGGCCCGCGTCTCGAAGGACCTCGTCCGACCGCACGATGCCCGCGACCAACACCACGCCGTCCGCCAGCACCACGACTGCCCCACGGAGGAATCGCTGTGAGCCTGAGCGCGCTCGTCGTCGCGAGCGAGGGATTCGAGGCGCCTGGGGTCTCCGACTTCTGGCAGCCGCTCTTCGGCACCGCCGGCGCCTTCGCGGTGACGCGTCCGATGGTGCTGATGGTCCTGTCGGTCGTGGTCATCGCGGCCGTGATGGTGAGCGCGACGAAGCGGCTGACCCTCGTGCCCAGCAAGGGCCAGGCGTCCACCGAGGCCGTCTACGGGCTGGTGCGCAACAGCATCGCCCGGGACATCATCGGGAACAAGAACTTCCGCCCGTTCCTGCCGCTGCTGTTCGCGATGTTCGTCGTGATCCTGGTGAACAACCTGTTCGCCGTCACACCGGTCATCCAGTACCCCACGATGGCGCGCATCGGCTTCCCGATGGCGATCGCCTTGATGGTGTACGTGCTGTACCTGTACATCGGTATCAAGCGCCAGGGGTTCGGCGGCTACCTCAAGGGCCTGATGCCTCCTGGCCTGCCGGGGTGGATCAAGCCGCTCGTGTTCTTCCTCGAGCTGCTGACCTACTTCTTCACCCGGCCGGTCACGCTGGCCCTACGACTGTTCGGCAACATGTTCGCCGGCCACCTGCTGCTGCTGCTGTTCACCCTCGGTGGTGAGTACCTGCTGCTGGAGGGCGGTCCGGCCCTGAAGGTCCTGTCGATCGGCCCGTTCGCGATGTCGTTCGTCATGACCGTGTTCGAGATCCTGGTGGAGTTCCTGCAGGCGTACATCTTCACCCTGCTGGCCGCCCTGTACATCGCCGGATCACTCTCCGACGAGCACTGACGACCACCGAAAACCCGCTGGGACGCGAACGTGTCCCGAACGAGAGGAACGAGAGAAGGCAATGGAAGGAAACATTGCGATCCTGGGCTACGGCCTGTCGGCCATCGGGCCGGGCATCGGCGTCGGCCTGATCTTCGCCGCCTACATCAACGGCGTCGCCCGCCAGCCGGAGGCCCGCGGCATGCTTCAGCCGCTGGCGTTCCTGGGCTTCGCCCTGACCGAGGCGCTGGCCATCTTCGGCCTCGCGCTCGCCTTCGTCTTCCGCTGATCACCAGCACCTGATCAGCAGACCACCACGAGAAGTCACCTGGAGACATCGTGAGCTTCGCACCCACCGCGCTCGTCATGGCGGCCGAGACTGAGGGCGGCGGCTTCTGGGAAGAGGCCTACCCGATCATCCCGCACCCCGGTGAGCTGATCGTCGGGTTCATCTCCTTCGCGATCCTGCTGTACATCTTCACCAAGAAGGTCGTTCCCCGACTCGAGGAGATGTACGCCGAGCGCACCGCGGCGATCGAGGGCGGGATGGCCCAGGCCGAGCAGGCGCAGGCCGAGGCCGAGGCGGCGCTGAAGGAGTACAAGGAGCAGCTCGCCGACGCCCGCGCCGAGGCCTCTCGCATCCGGGAGGAGGCGCGCTCCGAGGGGGCCGCCATCCTGGCGGAGATGAAGGGCAAGGCCGCGAGCGACGCCCAGCGCATCACCGACTCGGCGCAGAAGCAGATCGAAGCCGAGCGTCAGCAGGCGATCGTCCAGCTGCGCGGCGAGGTCGGCCGTCTCGCGACCGACCTGGCGTCGCGGATCGTGGGTGAGTCGCTCGAGGACGACGCCCGTCAGTCGCGGGTCGTCGACCGGTTCCTCACCGAGCTGGAGGAGGCCGACGCGACGCCGCTGCGCAAGGGCTCGGCGCACCAGGCGGCAGCCGAGACGTCACCTGCTGGTCAGGGCTCCTGATGCAGGGCACCAGCCGTGGCGCGCTCGCGGCGGCCGTCGACCGTGTCGAGCCGTTGCTCGCCACGCAGGAGCGTGGCGGTGTCCGCGGGGTGATCGACAAGGTCACCGGCCGGGACGACACGGACGCCGGCCGCCTCGGTGAGGAGATGTTCGCCGTCGCCACGCTGCTCGACTCCTCCGTCGGGTTGCGTCGGGCTCTGACGGACCCGTCGCGCGACGCCGAGGCCAAGGCCGGGCTCGTCGGGCGGCTGCTCGACCCCCACGTGAGCGGCACGACCGTGGACGTGGTGAGCGGGATGGCCCGCGACCGCTGGTCGACGTCGCGGGACCTCGCCGACGCCTGCGAGCACCTCGGTGCCCTGGCCGTGATGGCCTCGGCGCAGCACGAGGACGCGCTCGACGCGGTCGAGGACGAGGTCTTCCGCTTCGGCCGCATCGTGGACGGCGCCCCGGAGCTGAGGGCGGCCCTGGCCGACCGCAAGCGCTCGGGTGCAGACAAGGCGGTGCTCGTCGACAACCTCCTCAGCGGCAAGGTGCGCCCGCAGACGCTGGTGCTGGCACGTCAGGCGGTCCTGGCCCCCCGTGGCCGGCGGCTGCACGAGGTGCTCGAGGAGTTCGGCCGGGCAGCGGCCCGGCGTCGCGACCGGATGGTCGCGCGCGTCTCCGCCGCGGTGGCGCTGACCGAGGAACAGCGCGAGCGACTGACCCAGGTGCTCGCCCGCATCTACGAGCGGACGATGCACCTCGACGTCGAGGTCGACACCGACCTGCTCGGCGGACTCCGGGTGCAGGTGGGCGACGAGGTCATCGACGCCAGCGTCCTGAACAGGCTCGACGAGGCACGACGCCGGCTCGCCGGCTGACAGCGCAACGAACGACGACCGACACGAACCCGACGTACCAGCGAATACTCAGGAGAGCACGCAGATGGCGGAGCTGACGATCCGACCGGAGGAGATCCGGGACGCACTGGACTCGTTCGTCCAGTCCTACGACCCGGGCACGGCGTCGCGCGAGGAGGTCGGACGCGTCACCGAGGCCGGAGACGGCATCGCGCGCGTCGAGGGTCTCCCGAGCGCGATGGCGAACGAGCTGCTGCGCTTCGAGGACGGCACGCTCGGTCTCGCCCTGAACCTCGACGTCCGCGAGATCGGCGTCGTCGTCCTCGGTGAGTTCAGCGGTATCGAGGAGGGGCAGGAGGTGAAGCGGACCGGCGAGGTCCTCGCCGTGCCCGTCGGCGACGGCGTCCTCGGCCGGGTGGTCGACCCGCTCGGGACCCCGATCGACGGCCTCGGCGAGATCACCCCCGACGCACGCCGAGCCCTCGAGCTCCAGGCGCCCTCGGTGGTGCAGCGCAAGTCGGTGCACGAGCCGCTGCAGACCGGCATCAAGGCGATCGACGCGATGACGCCGATCGGCCGGGGCCAGCGCCAGCTGATCATCGGGGACCGCCAGACCGGCAAGTCCGCGGTGGCGAT
>JBBSNO010000057.1:0-13794 GCA_038232615.1 Actinomycetales bacterium | reverse complement strand
CGCCGACGGTCACGTCGTCGTACGCCAGCAGCTGGCCCTGGCGGTCCCCGGACGAGCCGAAGTACAGCAAGGTTGCGGTCAGGGCCAGCGGGACGCCCTCGCCGAGACGTGCCAGGCCAGGGCGGCGGCGTTGAAGGTGCTTGCGGTGGCTCCGCCCAGCCTCAGCAGCAGGACGAGGGCGACGGCGGTCGCCTGCACCTGGCGCCGCCCGCCCCGGTAGACCGCGAGCCCGAGCAGCAGCGCGCCGGCCAGGGCACACCCGGCCGCCCACGCCACCGCCTCGGTCGCAGCGTCGCGCAGCACCGCTGGGGCGTTCAGCTGCAGCGCGAGCAGGTTCTGTGGAGAGGCGATCAGCTGCTGCGCCTGCTCGGGGTCGACCGAGAGCACCGAGGCGTTGACCGCCACCGGCGCCGTGTGCGTGTCGAAGGAGACGTCACCCACCGGCGGCAGCTGCACGTGCACGCCAGGCTCCAGGCTCGGGCGGACCTCCACCAACACCTCGAGGGGACCGACGAACGCCTGGCTACCGGGCGCGAGGACCCAGCCCGTGGCAGCTCCCACCAGCGCCACCGCGACGACGGCCAGCCAGCGCAGCAGCGCGCCGCGCCCGGGCCCCGGTGCGAGCGAGGAGCCGCCGGCGGTGGCGTCATCCGGGCTGTCGTCGTCCATCGCAGGGGATTGTGCCCCGCCGTCACCTGCGCTGACCAAACCCTCCAACGCCAGCCCCACCGGTCGGTGTCATCGTCCGACCGAGTCCGCCGAACCCGCCGGCGGCCACCGGGTTCCTGGTGGGTCCGGTGGGTAATCTCGGGTGGTGGACCCGGTCACGGCACTGCGACGAGTGGCGTTCCTGTTGGAACGCTCGATGGCACCGACCTACCGCGTCAAGGCGTTCCGGACGGCGGCACTGACGCTGGCTGGTCTGCCGGCCGGGAACGCCGAGCTCCGGGTCAAGACCCATACCCTCACCGACCTGCCCGGCATCGGGCCGAAGACGGCCGCCGTCGTCGTCGAGGCCCTCGGCGGGGCGACGCCGAGGTACCTGGCAGGGCTCGAGGCGGACCTGGGGCCGCTGGCCGTGGGCGGTGAGGCGCTGCGGGCGGCGCTGCGGGGTGACCTGCACTCGCACAGCGACTGGAGCGACGGCGGGAGCCCGATCGAGGAGATGGCCGTGACCGCCGTCGAGCTCGGCCACGGGTACCTCGCGCTCACCGACCACTCGCCCCGGCTGAAGGTCGCGAACGGGCTGTCGGCGCACCGCCTGGAGCAGCAGCTCGACGTGGTCGCGGCGTTGAACGAGCGTCTCGCACCGTTCCGGCTGCTGACCGGTATCGAGTGCGACATCAACGAGGACGGCACACTCGACCAGAGCGACGAGCTGCTTGCCCGGGTCGACGTCGTCGTGGCCTCGGTGCACTCCAAGCTCCGGACCGACTCCCCGGCGATGACCCGCCGCATGCTGACCGCGGTGGAGAACCCGCACGCCGACGTCCTGGGGCACTGCACCGGCCGGCTGGTCACCGGCGGTCGCGGCACCAGACCCGAGAGCACGTTCGACTCGGCCGCGGTCTTCGCCGCGTGCGCCGACAGCGGCACCGCGGTGGAGGTCAACAGCCGACCCGAGCGGCTGGACCCACCGCGCCGGCTGCTGCGCGAGGCCGTGGCGGCGGGATGCCTCTTCAGCATCGACACCGACGCGCACGCGCCCGGACAGCTCGACTTCCTCGACCACGGCTGCGCCCGTGCGACGGAGTGCGAGGTCCCCGCCGACCGCGTCGTCAACACCTGGCCGCTCGACGACCTGCTCGCCTGGACCGCCGGCTAGTCGTGCCGGACCCTGCCCGACCCGCGGTTCACGACGAGCTCGACGCCGTAGATGGCCTTGACCACCTCGAGCACGTCGTCCAGCGGGTCGTCCGAGTCGAAGGTCACCTGCATGGCGATCACGCCCCTCTCGTGGGTCGTCGTGGGTCCGACGACGATAGAGGCAGAACCGCTCGCCGCGACGGCGATTGCCTCCCTATGCTCGTCCCCCTCTTGTTCACGCGTCCCGGGAGGCACCGATGCGGATCGAGTCGACGGCGGTGTCCGTGTCGTGGATCCCCTCGGAGTCGTTGCGCGGGCCGCTGCGTAGCAGCTTCGACGCGGGCTTCACCCACTACGACGAGCCGCCGCCGGACCGCGTCGCCGGCCACGACGACGTGCGGCGTCTCGCGTCCGACGACCGGGTCCGGTTCGCCAACATGCTGGGCGCGTGGATCGAGGTGGACGACGGCCGGGTGACGGCGTCCGGCTGGTCAGAGGACTCGGGACTGGTGATGGGCTCGACGACCGTCCGGCTGGCGCGGCTCGGTGTCACGTTTCCCGGGTTCACGTTGCCCGTCCTGCAGTCCGCCCCCGAGGTCGGTGCCGACCGTGCCGTCTTCACCCAGACCGTGGGTGGACGCACCGCTCTGCCGTTACCGCGTCCGGTCCGGCACCCGCCGTTCGTCCAGTGGCAGTCCCCAGTCGTCTGGACGACGCTCGCGCTGACCCTGAACGCCGACGGCCGCGGCGAGGTCGCACTGACGGGTGCCAGCGCCTTCCCGCGGCACTGGGTCTACGGGCCCGACGGCGCACTGTCGCTCAAGAGCGGCCTCACCGACGCCAGGACCTGGGTGGCCCACTCCTTCGGCGTCCGGACCCCGTGGGGCGACGCGGACTCCGCAACCCTCGTCGTGGCCGCCGAGAGCGAGCTCGAGCGTCAGCTCTCCGTGGACCTGATGCGCTCGGGACGGACGCCCGAGGTCCGGCGGGTGCCCTCCGGGACGACGGTGGTCCGCGAGGGCGAGCCCGGCGACGAGCTCTTCCTGCTGCTCGACGGCGTCCTGCGGGTCGACGTGGGCGGGGTCCCCGTCGCCGAGGTAGGCCCCGGAGCCGTCCTGGGCGAGCGCGCCCTGCTCGAGGGTGGTCGGCGCACCTCGACGCTCGTGGCCGTGACGCCGGTCCGCCTGGCCGTCGCCGGAGCGGACGTAGTCGACCTCGACCGGCTGCGCGTGCTGGCCGACCTGCACCGCCGCGAGGACGGCGGGCACTGATGCGGACGGTCACGATGCTCTTCACGGACATCGAGGGGTCGACGCAGCTGCTCGCGCGCCTCGGAGACCGGTACGTGGAGGTGCTCGCCCCCCAACGCGCGATCCTGCGCACGGCCTTCGACCGGTGGGGTGGGCGCGAGATGGGCACGGAGGGCGACAGCTTCTTCGTCGTCTTCGACTCGGTGGCCGACGCGGTGAGCGCGACCGCCGACGCCCAGCGGCAGCTGGCGTCGCGGGCGTGGCCCGACGGAGTCCACGTCGGTGTCCGGATGGGCCTGCACACCGGCGAGCCGATGCCTCACGAGGACGGGTACGTCGGCATGGACGTGCACCGCGCAGCGCGGATCGCCGCGTGCGCCCACGGCGGGCAGGTCGTCGTCTCCGCGGCGACCCGTGGGATCGCCACGCACCAGGGGCTCGACGGGCTGTCGTTCCTCGACCTGGGGCCGCACCGGCTGAAGGACCTCCCCGGCGTCGAGCACCTTTACCAGCTCACCGCCGACGACCTGCCGCGCCGCTTCGGTCCGCTGCGGAGCCTGGGGGCGGGGTCCAACCTGCCGAACTCGCCGACGTCCCTGGTCGGCCGGGACGGCGAGCTGCGCGAGCTGCGCGAGCTCGTCTCCCGCGAGGGCGTCCGCCTGCTGACGCTCACCGGTGCCGGCGGCAGCGGCAAGACACGCCTCGCCGTGGCGCTCGCGGCGTTGCTGCAGGACGCGTTCGCGGACGGTGTCTACTTCGTGCCGCTCGAGTCGGTCATCTCGACCGAGGCGGTGTGGACGACGATCGCGGAGGTGCTCGGCGTGGCCGGCGAGTCCCGGACACCGCCGACGTTCCTGGAGTACGTCGCAGCCCGAGAGGCGCTGCTGGTCCTGGACAACCTGGAGCAGCTGCCCGACGCCGCCACGATCGTCGCCGAGCTCCTCGGCGCCGCGCCCCGCCTGCGGGTGCTGGCCACGTCGCGCCGACCGCTGCACTGCGGCGGGGAGTACGAGCACCCGGTCCCGCCATTGACGCTGCCGGCCGACGGCGCGGCGGCTGATGACGTCGCGGCGTCCGGTGCCGTGCAGCTCTTCGTGCAACGTGCCCAGATGGTGCGGCCCGACTTCACGCTCGGCGCCCCGAACTCGGCCGACGTCGCGGAGATCTGTCACGCGCTCGACGGCCTTCCACTGGCCGTCGAGCTCGCCGCCGCCCGGGTCAAGCTCCTGGGAGCCCGCGGCCTGCGCGCCCGCCTGGACCAGAGTCTCGAGCTGACCGCCGCCCAGCCCGGCCGGCCGGACCGGCAGCGGACGCTGCGGGCCACCATCGGTTGGAGCTACGAACTGCTCGACCCGCCCCAGCAACACGCGTTCCGGCAGCTGGGAGTGCTCAGCGGCCCGTTCGACCTGGCCGCCGCGGCAGCGGTGGTCGACGACGGGGCCGATCCGCTGACCCACGTGGGCGACCTGGTGGACGCGAGCCTCGCCGAGGTGGGCGACGGCCCCGACGGTGAACCCCGGGTACGCCTGCTGCAGACGATCTCCGCGTACGCGCGCGACCAGCTGGCCGCGACCGGCGAGCTGGCGGGTGCCCGACGCCGGCACGCCGAGCACTACCTGTCGGTCGTCGACACCGAGGCGCCCCGGCTGCGGGGTACCGAGTACCTCGACGCCCGCGACCGGATCGAGACGAGCCTGGACAACCTCCGTTCGGCCCTCGCCTGGTCGCTCGCCGCCGACGAGCCGGGGAGGACCGCGACGCCGGACGACCTCGAGACCGGGCTGCAGCTATGCCGTGGCCTCGCCTGGTTCTGGTACGCCTGCGGGTACCAGGGCGAGGGCAAGCGGTGGACGGGCCTGGCCGTCGAGGCGGCCGCCGGCCAGGAGAGCCCCGCCATGATGTCGACGCTGCACGGCCTGGGGGTGCTCCTGCTGCAGCGCGGCGAGGCCGAGCGGGGGCGGGACGCGCTGGTCACCTGCCTGGAGTTCTGGCGCCGCGACGGCGACCTGACGATGGTCGCGCGTGAGCTCAACAGCCTGGGCCTCGCACACCGCGCGCTCGACGACCCCGACACTGCTCGAGCGCTCCTGTCGGAGAGCGTCTCGACGGCGCGCCGGGTCGGTGACCAGGAGCGGCTGGCCAGCGCCCTGTCGAACCTGGCGACCCTTAAGAGCGAGGCCGGGCAGCACGACCGGGCGATCGAGCTGCTGCACGAGGCCCGGGCACTCGACGCCGAGTGCGGCGACGCCTGGGCCCTCGGTGTGGACGACGTGAACCTCGCCGGCCTGCTGCTGGCCGGCGGGCGGCTGGACGAGGCGCATCAGCAGCTTCGCCGGCACGCGGCGGCGGCCGTCGCCCTCGGTGACCCCGCGCTGACGGCCGACGTGATCGGCCTGTTCTGCTCGGTGTTCGCCGAGCGTGGCGATGCCGAGCGGGCCGCACGGCTGCTGGGAGCCGTCGAGTCCCTGCGGCAGCAGGCCGAGCTGCCGATGACGACCGCCGAGACTCTCGCCCTGGCGGGGTCCGTCGACAAGGTCAGGGCACTCCCGACGGCGGAGTGCTGGGAGGCGAACGTGTCGACGGGCTCGGCGTACGGCATCGAAGCGGCGCTGGACGAGGCCCTGGCCGGTACGACAGGGGCCTGAGCCCGACGGGTCACCGAACCCCGTTACGGTGCGCTTGTGGAGCGCGAGGAGATGGCGGTCGAGCTCGAGGCCCTGGTGACCCTGCCCAGCGTCAGCGGCACGATGGGCGAGCAGATCGTGCAGCACCGCCTCGCCGAGAGGCTGCAGGGGCTCGGCTGCGCCGTCGACCTGTGGTCGCTCGACCTCGAGACCCTGACCGCCGACCCGCGGTTCCCCGGGATGGAGGTGCATCGCGAGGCCGCGTGGGGTCTCGTCGGTGAGTTCACCGGGCCCGACGGCGCCTCGGACGGGCCCACCGTCGTCCTCAACGCGCACGTCGACGTCGTCCCGCCGGGTGACGACCGGCTGTGGACCTCGCCCGCGTTCCTGCCCCGCCGCGATGCCGCTCCTGACGGCCGCGAGGCGGTCTTCGGACGGGGCGCGTGCGACATGAAGGGCGGACTGGTCGCGGTGCTCGCCACGCTGGAGTCGTTGCGCGAGAGAGGGTTGCCCCGGCGTGGCCGCGTGCTCGTGCAGTGCGTCGTCGGCGAGGAGGACGGGGGACTGGGCACGTTCGCGACGTTGGCCCGAGGTCACGTGGGGGATGTCGCCGTCATCCCGGAGCCGACGTCGTGCCAGGTCGTGTGCGCGAACGCCGGCGCCCTGACCTTCCGGCTCACCGTGCCAGGCCGGGCCGCGCACGGCGGGAGCCGGAAGGAGGGCGTCAACGCGGTCGCCGAGTTCTGGCCGCTGTGGCAGGCGATGGAGACGCTGGAGACGCGGCGCAACGCCAGGGTCGACCCGCTGATGCAGCACCTGGCGCTGCCCTACGGCATCTCGGTCGGGACGGTCCACGCCGGCGACTGGGCGAGCACCGTGCCCGACCTGCTCGTGGCCGAGGGCCGGATGGGGGTCGCGCTGGGCGAGGACACCGAACATGCCCGCGACGCTCTGCGCGACGCCGTCGCCGAGGCGTGCGCACGCTCCCCATGGCTGCGCGAGCACCCGGCCGAGGTCGAGTTCGTCGGAGGGCAGTTCGCGAGCGGGATGACGGCGGCCGACGACCCCCTCGTCGGGGTCCTCTCAGCGGCCCACGAGCGTCGGACGGGCGCGGCGCCGCAGGTCCAGGGCGCTCCCTACGGCTCAGACCTCCGCCTACTCGCGGCGCTCGGCATCCCCACCGTGCACTACGGCCCGGGGCAGGCCAGCCACGCCCACTCCCCCGACGAGCACGTGGCGGTCGACGACGTGATCCTCACGGCGAACCTGCTGACAGACGTCGTCGAGCACTACTGCGCCTGACGCTCCGCAATCATGGGTGATCAAGCAACCCAGGGCAAACCAGTGTTGGGCTGAGTTGCATGATCACGGCGAGGGAGTGGGGACGGCGGCGCGCTCGTCGGCCAGCCGCTTCCACGCCAGCAGCCCGCAGACCCCAAATCCCAGTGCGTTCGCGACACCGTGACCAGCTCGACGGCGTCACCGACGAGGTAGCCGGCGAACACCAGCGCGGTCCCGGCGGGCACGCTGAGCGCGGCGGCGTCGGCCCAGCGGCTGCGGACGGCGTGGCAGACCAGCCCGGCCACCAGTGCCGCGGCGAACCCGGCGAAGTGGAAGTGCGCCACCGTGAGCGCGAGGACCTCCAGGTCGAAGCCGAGCAGCTCGTAGCCTGCCCGCTCCGCGACGAGGCTGGCGCCGGCCACCGCCGGGGCGACCAGCGCGGTGAGGACGGCGACCTCGGTGGGCGCGAGCGACGTCGCAGCAGCCTGGACACGGCGGAGGGGGCGAGCGCGACGGTGGCACCGGCGTACAGCAGGGCCAGGCCCGCGGCGTGCTCGGCTCGCCGCCGGCGCGGGCGGGACATTTCGCGCGGACGACGTCACCGAACGGGCCGTGGGCGTGCTAGCGTCTCCCCCGGTTGAGATTGCAGTTTGTGGCTCGTTGTAGAACGCCCGCGGAGTGTGATTCCGACGGGCGGTTTTTCTTGGCTCCAGACCTCGGTCAGGAGTGCGGGAGACCGCACCGCGGCAGCCCGGTCCGGCAATACCGCCGGATCGTCCCGCCCTACCGAAGGAGCAAGACATGACTCAGGGCACCGTCAAGTGGTTCAACGCCGACAAGGGCTTCGGCTTCATCGCCCAGGACGGCGGCGGCGCCGACGTCTTCGTGCACTTCTCGGCGATCCAGTCGGACGGCTACCGGTCGCTCGACGAGAACCAGCGCGTGGAGTTCGACATCACGCAGGGCCCGAAGGGCCCGCAGGCGGAGAACGTCCGCCCCGTCTGATCTCGGACGCTGAACCACCCCAGCACGACCGAAGGGCCCCGTCGTCACGGCGGGGCCCTTCGCCGTCCCCTGGTGACAGGTCTCGTCGCCGTCGTGGCCGTCGGGGCGGTGACCCTGGCCATCGTGCTGCTCGCCGGCAGCGACGGAGACACACCGGCCGCCGTGGCTCAGGACCAGCCGGGCCCGGTCCTGCTGGTGCCGGGGTACGGCGGTGACACCACGGCCCTGGCCTCGCTCGCCGCGGCACTGCAGGACCGCGGCAGGACGGCGGTCGTCGTCACTGCCGTGGGGGACGGAACCGGTGACCTGCGCGAGCAGGCGTCGGCTCTCGACGCCGCGGCCCGCGCGCAGCTCGCCGCCGGCGCCGCCTCGGTCGACGTCGTCGGGTACTCGGCCGGAGGGGTGACCGTTCGACTGTGGGCCGACGAGCTCACCGGCGCGGACGTCGCACGCCGCATCGTGACCCTCGGCTCGCCCCACCACGGCACCGGCGTCGCGGCGCTGGCGGCCACGTTCGCCCCAGCGTCCTGCCCGGCTGCCTGCCGTCAGCTCATCGAGGGCAGCGAGGTGCTCGACGGGCTGGAGGAGACGCCCGACGGGCCGCGGTGGACGAGCATCTGGACGGCGCAGGACCAGGTCGTCACCCCACCGGACTCGGCACGCCTGGACGGCGCGGTCAACGTCGAGCTGCAGCAGGTCTGCGGTGACGCGCAGGTGACCCACGGCCAGCTGCCCACGGACCCGCTCGTCGTCGGTCTCGTCGTCCGCGCCCTCGCCGTCGAGGTGCTGCAGGACACCCCCGACGCCGGGGACTGCGCCGCCCTGCGCGCCGGCTGACCGCTTTCGCTACGTTCTCCTGGCGGCTCGCCGGTCGGGCCGCCTGGACGACGACACCCCACCCGGAGGCCCTCCGTGAACGGCACGCCCGACGACCTGACGAGGCTCGCCCGCCGCTGCTGGGGTGCGTTGGAGACCCTGCACACGCCGGGCTACTTCGCGCCCGAGCCGCGCGCGGCCTACAAGGAGCTGGGACTACGGGCCGGTGTCGCGTACTTCGCCGCCCGCTCCGCCCCGCTCGGCGTCGTCCCGGCGGAGGTCGTGCAGGCCACCTTCTACGTCTTCGCGCCCGTCGCGGTCCGGGCCGCGATCCCCGCCGTGTGGGAGGTGACGACGCCCGAGCAGGTCACCGCCGCCCGGTACCGGGGTGTCTCGGCGACCCTGCGCCGCCTCCTGGGCGAGGACGCCGACGGCCCGGCGGTGTCCCAGGCCGCCGCCCTCGCCCGGGAGGCCTGCGCGGGGCTGACCGTCCCAGGCCGTCCGCTCTACGCCGCCACCAGCGCCCTGCCGTGGCCGGACGCCCCGCTGCTGCAGCTCTGGCACGCGGCGACGCTGCTGCGTGAGCACCGCGGCGACGGCCACGTGGCCGCGCTGGTGGGGGCGGGGCTGGACCCCGTGGAGTCGATCGTCACCGGCGGCGCGGCGACGGGGACCACCGCGTTCATGAGGTCCAGCCGTGGGTGGACCGATCAGGAGTGGGCCGGCGGCGAGGACCGGCTGCGCGAGCGTGGCCTGCTCGGCGGCGACGGCGGGCTCACCGAGGCCGGGCGGGCGGTGCGCGCGGACGTCGAGCAGCGCACCGAGGCCGCGGCGCTGCAGGGCTGGGCGCACCTGGGGCGCGACGGCACGCGGCGCCTGACCGAGCTCGCGCGTCCGTTGCAGCAGACCGTGCTGGCCAGCGGGGTGTTCCCGGACGGCGTGCTGCCCCGCCGGTGAGCGGCATCGGACCGACGACCTGGACCGGGGGACCGCCGCGCGTCGTCCGCTAGGTTCTCCCCCGCCGACGCCCTCGTCGTCTAGTGGCCGATGACTCCGGACTTTTAATCCGGCGCGGAAACGCCGTCGTAGGTTCGAATCCTACCGGGGGCACGATCGCCGAGTTCTCACGTCCAGGGTCCGCAGCGGGCACTCAGGGCGAGGTCGTGGGCGTGGGCTCGGCCTTGGTGGGGAGGGGCACCTCGTCCGGAGCGACGAGCGCCCGGTACTGGCCCGCACCCACCGGATCCGACGTCCGCGCCCCACCCGGCAGCGCCACCTCCGTCGGCTCGCCGTCCTGCACGAGCAGCACCTGGTCGACGCCCTCGACCGACGTCAGCGTCAGCACCACCTGCCCGACGGCCAGCGGAAGGCGGTCGGCCGTCGGCTCCCGGGCCGCCAGCGACACCTCGACGCGCGCCGTCGACCCGCTGATCCCGTCCAGGCTCAGGTTGACGTCCGGGCCGAGCGCGCTGGCGAGCCCGGCGTCGCGCTGGTTCTCCCTCGGCCCGTCGGAGAGCTGTTCCAGCAGCTGCCGGACGACGGGACGCAGCCCGGTGGCCTCGACCGTCAGCGGTGTCGGGACGAGCTGGTCCTCGTCGTCGAGCAGGTACAGCAGGGGAGAGGTCGTCCCCGGCCCCTGCGCTGTCGGCGTCGGGTCGGGCGCGGGCGGCGGGTCCAGCAGGCCGTAGGGGACGTCCTGCGAGGGCACCGCACGCGTGCCCTCGGGCGGGACGCCACACGACACCAGCAGCGCCGCGACGGACAACGCCATCGCTGCCGCTGCGGGCCCCCTCACGAGCCCTCCTCCCCCGCCCGCGGCAGGCGGACGACGAAGCGGGCACCGCCGGAGGGCACCTCCACGCAGCGCACCAGGCCGTCGTGCGCCCGGAGCGTCTCGGCGACGAGGCTGAGCCCGAGACCGGTACCGGGTCGCGACCCCCGCGAGCCACCACGGACGAAGCGTTCGAAGATCCGTGTCCGCTCGTCGGGCGGGACGCCGGATCCGGCGTCGTCCACGTTCACCAGGACCCAGCCCCCGTTGCCGAGGACGCTGACCGCCACCAGGCCGTCCCCGTGCCGGTCGGCGTTGTCGAACAGGTTCACCAGGGCGCGGTTCATCTGCTGCTTGTCGACGTCGACGACGAGCCGCTCCGGGCTCTGGCCGGTGAGCAGGTTCGCCGACCGGCCGCTGACCTGCAAGGCGTTGCGGACGAGGTCACGGGCGTCGACGCGGCTGCGCACCTGGCCCGCCGCACCGGCGTCGAGCCGGCCGAGCTCGAGGAGGTCGTCGAGCGCGGAACGGAAGCGCCCGAGCTCCACCGAGACCAGGTCCAGCGCCGCCTGCGACCGCTCCGGCAGCGACTCCCGGCGCGTCTGCAGCACCGCGACGCTCGTGGTCAGGGTGGTCAGCGGCGAGCGCAGCTCGTGGCTGACGTCGGCGGTGAACCGCGCGTCGCGCTCGATGCGCTCCTGCAACGCGTCGACCATCGTGTTGAACGAGCCGATGATGGTCACCAGCTCGGGGTCCTCCGTGGACGGCAGCCGGGTCTGCAGCTCGCCGCCGGCGATCCGCGCAGCCGCCCCGGCGACGACGTCCAGGGGTGCGAGCACCCGCCGCGCCGCCCACCGCCCGAGCAGGGCTCCCGCCAGCGTGGTCAGCACCGCGAAGACCGCCAGCACCGTGAGCAGGGTGTCCAGCGTGCGCTGCAGGTCGGGTGTCGCGACGACCTCGTAGAACTCCGCCTCCACGGCCGGGACGGGGACGCCGACCGCCAGGCCGGGGCCGTCCTGGGTGCTCGTCCACACCAGCCCGGCGGCCCCGCTGCGCACCTGCTCGCGCAGCGCCACCGGGACGTCGTCCCGACCCTGCGTCAGCGACGACGAGAACCACTCGTCGCTGCGCCGGACGAACACGACCGTGTCGCGCGGTGGCGAGACGTTGCCCAGGGCGTCGCTGACCGACGTCCCCGCCGTCCGCAGCCCCTCGCGCACGAACGAGGCGTCGGCGAAGCCCTGGCCGAGCGCCGTGTCGGCCCGCTGCTCCACCAGGTAGTCGCGCGCCACCAGGTACGTGCCGACCGCCAGCAGGGCCGAGAGCACCAGGGCCCCGGCGGCGAAGGACACCGTGACCTTCGCGCGCAGGCCGAGCGGCCAGGGCGCGATCCGGCGCCGGGTCACCTGGTGTCCAGCCGGTACCCGAGACCTCGCACCGTGACGACGAGCCGCGGCTGGCCGGCGTCAGGCTCGATCTTGGTGCGCAGGCGGCGCACGTGGACGTCGACGATGCGTTCGTCGCCGAAGAAGCCCCGGTCCCACACGCTCGCCAGCAGCGACTGGCGGCTGAGCACCCGGCCCGCCGGCGAGGCGAGCTCACGGAGCAACCGGAACTCGGTGACGGTGAGGTGGACGTCGCCGTCCCCCTTGCGGACCCGGCCGGCACCGGCGTCCAGGACCAGGTGGCTCTCGGAGTCCAGCACCACGAGGTCCTGCGCCTGCTCGGGCTCGGGTGGTCGGCCGCCGCGACGTCGCAGCGCCCGCAGCCGGGCGGTGACCTCCTTGAGCTCGAACGGCTTCGTCACGTAGTCGTCGGCGCCCGCCTCCAGCGCTGCGACGATGTCGTGGGTGTCGGCGCGTGCGCTCAGCACGATGATCGGCGCGTCGCTGGTCGGGCGCACGGTGCGGATGAACGTGAACCCGTCCATGCCGCCGAGCATCAGGTCGACGAGCATCAGGTCCATCGGCGCGCCGCGCAGCGCGTCCAGGGCGTCCTCGGCGCTGGACGTGGCGACGACGTCGTACCCCTCGTCCTGCAGGGCGAGGGACAACGACGAACGGATGCCGTCGTCGTCCTCGACGACCAGCAGGCGGGCTCCCACGCGCCACATCGTGCCAGTCGCGACGTCGCGCTCCTGACCACGTGACGAAGTGCCCGGCAAGTCGTCACAGAACCGCAAAGAAACGGACGTCACGTCCGCAATGTGGCGGGGTCAGTCTTGCTGGACGACGAACGGCACCGGACGGCGAACAGGAGACAGACCATGACCGCAGCAGTGGCCGCCGAGTTCGACGACGACACCATTGTCGTGGCCCTCGACGACGACTCGCTGCTGGAGGGGCTGACCCAGCTCAGGTCGGGCGTCATGACGCACCTGGTCCAAGGCAACCAGCAGCTCGTCGTCGACATCGCGGGCGTCACCCGCCTGTCGTCCGCGACCGTGGCCGCGCTGCTCTGGGCCAAGCGCCACTGCCGTTCGCGGGGCAGCCACGTCGTCGTCCGCGGGCCCAGCCAGGGCAGCGTCGACATGCTCAACCGGGCCGGGCTCTCCGGCGTCTTCGACATCCAGCTCGCCAGCGAGGTGAGGGCACCGTGACCATCACTGCCGCACGGACCGAGACCGAGACCCACTTCGAGTGGGACCTCGACATCCTCGAGCGCGGAGGGGGCGTGGCCTGGGCCCAGCACGGGCCCAGCTACACGCGGCTGCGGGTCGCCGACCGGCCCCCGCCCGGCGTCCCGGCACGCGCCGGCGACCTGCGCTGGCACAGCGCCACCGAGGCCTGGCTGTCCGCCGACGGCTCCGTCGTCGTCCGCGCCAGCTGCTCGCCCCCGGCCCTGCTGGTCAGCCCGTCCGGCGCCCGACTGCTGCCGGCCCAGCCCGGGGCCGAGGAGACGGCGCAGCTGGTGGACGGCGACGTGCTGCTGCTGTGCAGCGCCGGGGTCCTGGACACCGAGCCGACCGGCCTCGGCCAGGTGCTCGCCTGGTCACCGCGCCGCCTCGCCGTCCACGAGCCGAGCGCGCTCCTGGAGCACCTGATGACCGGCGTCGACCAGGGCGCCGCTGCCGTCGTCCGCTGCACGACACCGTCGGCCCGAGCCGCACGACCAGCACACGTCCGACCAGCACACGCCCGACCAGCACCCGCCCGACCAGCACCGCCTGTTGCACGCCCTTCCGAGGAGGACCGATGACCATCAGCCCCGCCTTCCTGCAGGAGTTCGACGACCAGGTCTG
>JBBSNO010000056.1:0-13824 GCA_038232615.1 Actinomycetales bacterium | reverse complement strand
CGTCGTGCACGAGATCAACGACATCTCCTTCGTCGGGGTCGTCCACCCGGGGCTCGGCCCCGGGTACGACCTGTGGGTCGGCGGCGGGCTCTCGACGAACCCGCGACTGGCCGTACGGCTCGGGGCATGGGTGGCTCCGGACGACGTCGCCGACGTCTGGGCGGGCGTGACGTCGGTCTTCCGCGACTACGGCTACCGCCGGTTGCGCCACCGGGCACGGATGAAGTTCCTGCTCGCCGACTGGGGGCCGGAGCGGTTCCGGGAGGTGCTCGAGACCGAGTACCTGCGCAGGGTGCTGGACGATGGCCCCGCGCCGCCGCGCCCGTCCAGCCCCGGCGACCACGTGGGCGTGCACGACCAGGCCGACGGTCGCCGGTACGTCGGTGCGGCCCCGGTGGTCGGCCGTGTCTCGGGCAAGGTGCTCACCGACCTGGCCGACCTGGCCGAAGCCCACGGTTCGCAGCGCATCCGCACCACGCCCCACCAGAAGCTGCTGGTGCTCGACGTCCCTCCCGCGCGGGTTGTCTCGCTCGTCGAGGGACTCGACGCCCTGGGACTCTCGGCGCGCCCCAGCCCGTTCCGCCGCTCGACGATCGCCTGCACCGGCATCGAGTACTGCAAGCTCGCCATCGTCGAGACTAAGGTCAGCGCGGCCGCCGCGATCACGGAGCTTGAGTGGCGCCTCGCCGACCTCGTCGACGGACCCCTCTCGACTCCGATCTCGTTGCACATCAACGGGTGCCCGAACTCGTGCGCGCGCATCCAGACGGCCGACATCGGGCTCAAGGGCCAGCTGGTGCCGACCGCGGACGGCGGCCAGGAGCCCGGCTTCCAGGTCCACCTCGGTGGTGGTCTCGCCTCGACGGACCGCGACGAGGCCGGCCTCGGTCGCACGGTGCGGGGGCTGAAGGTGACCAACGCCGACCTGCCCGACTACGTGGAGCGGGTCGTGCGCCGGTACGCGGCTGCCCGTGCCGACGACGAGACGTTCGCCCAGTGGGCCCACCGGGCCGAGGCGGAAGAGCTGGTATGACGACGAGAACACGGCGCGACACCGACGAGCTGCGGACGCTCGCGGACGATGCGGGGAGGCGCCTGGCGGACGCCCGGGCGGAGGAGGTCGTCGCCTGGGCCGCATCCGAGTTCGGGGGTTCGCTCGCCGTCGCCTGCAGCATGGCGGACGCTGTCCTGCCGCACCTGGTCTCGCGGTTCTCGCCCGGCGTCGACGTGCTCTTCCTCGAGACGGGCTACCACTTCGCGGAGACCAGGAGCACCCGTGACGCCGTCGCCGCCAGGATGCCGGTGACCGTGGTCGACGTGATGCCGAAGCTGACCGTGGAGCAGCAGGACGCGGAGCTCGGCCCGCGTCTGCACGACCGCGACCCGGCCCGCTGCTGTGCGACGCGCAAGATGGAGCCGCTGGCCGAGCAGCTCGCCAGCTACGAGGCTTGGGTGACCGGCGTCCGGCGTGACGAGGCACCGACTCGGGCCGGCACGCCGCTGGTCGCGTTCGACCACCAGCACGGCCTGGTCAAGGTTAACCCGTTGGCAGCATGGAGCTCCGATGACCTGCTCGACTACGCGCAGCTGCACGACGTGCTCCTCAACCCGCTGCTGACCGACGGGTATCCCTCGATCGGGTGCGCCCCGTGCACGCGCCGCACCGCGCCGGGCGAGGACCCGCGGGCGGGGCGCTGGGCGGGGCTGGCCAAGACGGAGTGCGGAATCCACGCCCCCGGGGAGGGGTCATGACCGCAACCACGGGGCCGGCCACCACGGGGCGCCGACTCTCCCAGCTCGACGCGTTGGAGAGCGAGTCGATCCACATCATCCGCGAGGTCGTCGCCGAGTTCGAGAAGCCGGTGCTGCTGTTCAGCGGTGGCAAGGACTCGGTCGTGATGCTGCATCTCGCGGCCAAGGCCTTCTGGCCGGCGCCGGTCCCGTTCGCCGTGCTGCACGTCGACACCGGGCACAACTTCTCCGAGGTGCTGGCGTACCGAGACGCGACCGTGGAGCGGCTCGGACTGCGGCTCGAGGTCGCGTCGGTGCAGGCCTACATCGACGACGGTCGCCTGCGCGACCGCGCCGACGGCACCCGCAACCCGTTGCAGACGCAGCCGTTGCTCGACGCGATCGCCGGCCACCGCTTCGACGCGGTGTTCGGCTGGCCGGCGCGACGAGGAGAAGGCGCGCGCCAAGGAATGGATCCTCAGCCTGCGCGACGAGTTCGGGCAGTGGGACCCGCGCAACCAGCGCCCCGAGCTGTGGAACCTCTACAACGGGCGGCACCGCCCGGGCGAGCACTGCCGCGTCTTCCCGCTCAGCAACTGGACCGAGCTCGACGTCTGGCGCTACGTCGAACGAGAGGACATCGAGCTCCCTGCCCTGTAGTACGCCCACGGGCGCGAGGTGTTCGCGCGCGACGGCATGTGGCTGGCGGTGGGTCCGCACTCCCAGCCACGGCAGGGCGAGCGGGTCGAGACGCGCACGGTGGTACCGCACGGTCGGCGACATGTCGTGCACGGGTGCCGTCGAGTGCGAGGCAGTGACCGTGGCCGACGTCGTCGTCGAGGTGGCCGCCAGCCGCCTCACCGAGCGCGGCGCCACCCGCGCCGACGACCGCATCTCCGAGGCCGCCATGGAGGACCGCAAGAAGGAGGGGTACTTCTGATGGCGACGCTCTTGCGCCTGGCGACGGCGGGATCGGTGGACGACGGCAAGTCCACGCTCGTCGGGCGGCTGCTGCACGACACCAAGTCGGTGCTGGCCGACCAGATGGACGCCGTCGAGCGCGTCAGCCGCGACCGCGGCTTCGGCACGGGCGGCGCCGACGCTGTTGATCTCGCGCTGCTCACCGACGGGTTGCGCGCCGAGCGCGAGCAGGGCATCACCATCGACGTCGCCTACCGGTACTTCGCCACAGCGGCACGGTCCTTCGTCCTCGCCGACTGCCCCGGTCACGTGCAGTACACCCGCAACACAGTGACCGGCGCAAGCACCGCCGACGTCGTGTTCCTGCTCGTGGACGCCCGCATGGGAGTCCTGGAGCAGACGCGTCGCCACCTCGCCATGACGGCTCTGCTTCGCGTGCCGCACGTACTGGTCGCCGTCAACAAGATCGACCTGGTCGGCTTCGACGAGGCCGTCTACACCGGCGTAGTCAAGGAGCTCGCCGACGTCGCCCGCGACCTCGGCGTCCCCGACCTCGTCACGGTGCCGGTGTCGGCGCTGGACGGCGACAACGTCGTCGACCGCTCCGCGCGCACGCCCTGGTACGCAGGCCCCACCCTGCTGGGGCAGCTCGAGGCGCTACCGCCGGCGGACGACCCGACCCACGAGCCCTTCCGCTCCCCCGTCCAGGTCGTCCTGCGGCCGCAGTCGGCGGCCGCAGACCCGCGGCTGCGCGACTACCGCGGGTACGCCGGGCAGGTGGCCTCCGGCGCCGTCCGGGTCGGTGACGAGGTCGTCGTCCTGCCGTCGGGGACCCGGACGACGGTCGCCGGCATCGACGGACCCCAGGCCGGTGGCGTCGTGGCCGAGCTGGGCGAGGCGTTCGCCCCCCAGTCGGTCACGCTGCGGCTGGCCGACGACGTCGACGTGGCGCGCGGAGTCCTCCTTGCCGCTGCCGCGGAAGCGCCCGTGCCGACCCAGGACGTCGAGGGCACCGTGTGCTGGCTGGCGAGCACGCCGCTGCGACCGGGTGCGCGCGTGCTGCTCAAGCACACCACTCGCACCGTGCAGGCTGTGGTCCGCGACGTCGTCGGCCGGCTCGACCTCGACGCAGTGGAGCTGGTGCCGACCGACTCGTTGGGGCTCAACGACATCGGTCGCGTCAGGCTCCGGCTCGCCTCACCCGTCGCCGCCGAGGAGTACGTCACTGCCCGCCGCACCGGCGCATTCCTGCTCATCGACCCCGCGGACGGCGTCACCCCGGCAGCGGGGATGGTGGGCGACCCGCCCGCCGCCGTCCGCCACCCCGAGCAGCGCCCCGGCGCGTACGCGATCTGACGTGGACGCGGCCGAGGCAGGGAACGTGTACCCCCTGATGCTGCGCGTCCGCGGACGGCGGGTGGTGGTGGTGGGGGGCGGACCGATAGCAGCCCGGCGCGCGACGGCGCTGCTGGACGCCGGAGCGCTCGTCACCGTCGTCGCGCCCTGGCTCTGCGAGGACCTGAGCGACGCGGCCGATGCCGCGCGGCTGCAGTGGCGGGGACGCGACTACGCCCCGGGTGACCTGGAGGGGGCGTGGCTGGTGCACACCGCGACCGGTGACGCCGACGTCGACGCCCGCGTCGCGTCCGACGCCGACGAGATGCGGGTCTGGTGCGTCGGGGCGGGGGACGCCGCCGCGTCGTCCGCGTGGACGCCGGCAGTGGCGCGGGTGGACGACGTCGTGGTGGCGGTCACCGCCGGAGGTGACCCGCGTCGCGCGACGACGCTGCGGTCCGCCGTGGCGGTCGGTCTCGAGTCGGGTGACCTGCCGCTGCGCCGGCACCGGCGTGGTGGCGCCGCCGGGTCCGTGGCCCTGGTCGGCGGGGGCCCGGGCGCGACGTGGCTCGTGACCGTGCGCGGGCGCCGCCTTCTCGCGGACGCCGACGTGGTGGTGGTTGACCGGCTCGGTCCGCGCGGCCTGCTGGACGAGCTGGCGGACGGCGTGACCGTGGTCGACGTCGGCAAGACCCCCGGTAACCATCCCGTCCCCCAGCACGAGATCAATGCGCTCCTGGTGCAGCATGCGCTCGCGGGCCGGCGCGTCGTCCGCCTGAAGGGTGGTGACCCGTTCGTCCTCGGTCGCGGTGGCGAGGAGGTCGAGGCGTGCCGTCGCGCCGGTGTCGAGGTAGAGGTGGTTCCCGGCGTGACCAGCGCCGTCTCGGTACCCGCCGCGGCCGGGATCCCCGTGACGCACCGCGGCGTGGCCCGCGGCTTCAGCGTGCTGACGGGCCATGAGGCGATCGCGCAGGCGCCGGGTGGCACCGACCACACGCTGGTGCTGCTAATGGGTGTCACGCGTCTCGACGAGACGTGCCGGGCGCTGGTGGAGGGCGGGCGACCGGCGTCCACGCCCGTGGCCGTCGTCGAGGACGGGTACGGCCCCGGTCAACGCGTCACGGTAGGCACCCTGGCGTCCGTCGCCGGGCGCGCCCTGGCCGTCGGCGTGCGCCCGCCGGCCGTCATCGTGGTCGGCGACGTCGTCCGACTGTCCCCCCACTGGCCCTGACCGGACCCACCCTGGGCTGAGTGGCATGATCACGCCTGGACCGCGGGGCTGAGTTGCTTGATGACGCCCAGGTCAGCGATCAAGGGACTCGTTGCCCGCGATCAAGGAATTCCGCGCCGGCGATCAAGGAACTCGTGAGACCTCGTCGGGGTGCGGCGTCGCGGGGTGGCGGGACGTGGCGCCCCGAGCCAGGCCGCGACCGGTGCCGCGACGACGCCACCGATCAGCAGGGCGATGACCCCACGTGGCGATCAGGCCCTGCGACCCGATGCCGACAATGAACCCGGCGCTGGCTGCGACGGCCACGAGGAACTCGCTCGCGTCGACGGACCCGATGACCTTGCGTGGCTCCAGACGTCCGCTCGCGAGGATCGCCGGCGTCCCCACCGGACCCCATCCGCCGCCTCCGGTGGCGTCGACGAAGCCGGCGAGCAGGCCGAGAGGGGAGAGGAACCGTTTGCGCAGCGGCTTGCCGAGGTTCCCCTGCGGCAGTGACTGGAACGTTAAGCGCACGAAGATGTAGAGCCCCAGGGCCAGCAGGACGAGCGACATCACCGGGGCGGCGACCGCTGTCGACAGGGACGACAGGAGCGTCGCGCCGGCGAACGCCCCCAGCGCGCCCGGCACGCCGATCTTCGCGACGACCTTCCAGTGCGCGGCCCCCGAGGCAGGGCCGTGCCGATCTCGGCGAGGTGCACGGTGGCGGACGCCGCGGCGGGGTTGGTGCCGATGGCGAGCAGCAGCGTCGTCGACGTGACGCCGTACGCCATGCCGAGGCTGCCGTCGACAAGAGCGGCGCCGAGGCCTACGAGGGCGAGCAGGACGAGCAGGACGAGCAGGACGAGCAGGACGAGCGTGAGCATGCGGATCCGATCGGAGAACGCGGCGACGGCGGGACCGGCACCGGCCCGGACGAGCCGGGTCGAGGCGTCTGGGAGCCTGCGTTCAGCGACAGATCGCGCTGGCGACGCGCAGGAGGTCCACGGCGCGGCGGCTGATCAGCACGCGGGTCCTCGGCACGCTCGTCCTCAACACACGGGTCAGCATTGCCGGTCGGCGGTGCGCCCGCAACGGCGACTCACACGTGGGACGGCTGTCTCAGCGCCCCGCGGCGTAGCCCTGCATGCCGCGCGGGTTCGCGCCGGCTCGAAGGATGCCGGTCGCGGGGTCGCGCGACACAGCGGACAGCCGGCCCAGAGACCAGGGCTCGGCAACGGTGACGCGGTGCCCGTTGTGCCGCAACCCGTCCAGGACCGCGTCACCGGCGCGCGACTCCACCACGACCTCGCCCGGCGTCATGGAGCGTGGATAGAAGGACGACGGGAACGAGGTGGTGTGGAACGCGGGTGCGTCGATGCCCTGCTGCAGGTTCATGCCCCCGACGACGAGGCGCAGGAAGTACAGCAACGACCACTGGTCCTGCTGGTCGCCGCCCGGGGTGCCCAGGGCCGTCACCGGCTCGTCACCGCGCAGCACCAGGGTCGGCGAGAGCGTCGTGCGCGGGCGCCTGCCCGGCGCCACGACGCTGGGGGAGACCGGGTCGAGCCAGAACATCTGCGCGCGGGTCCCGAGCGGGCAGCCCAGCTCCGGGACCGTCGGCGAGCTCTGCAGCCAGCCGCCGCTCGGCGTCGCCGAGACGAGGTTGCCCCAGCGGTCGATCACGTCGACGTGGCACGTGTCGCCCCTGGTCTCGCCGGCGCTCCCGACGGTGGGCTCGCCGAGCGCGCCCGAGCCGCCGTCCCGGTCGTCCGCGGCACCGGCGAGTGCCGGGAGCACCGGCGTCCGCCCGTCGGGGCTTCCCGGGCGCAGCTCGTGCGAGGCGTCGCTCCCGACGAGCCGCGCCCGTTCACGGGCGTAGGAACGCGACAGCAGAGCCTCGACGGGTACGTCCACGTGGCCTGGGTCGCCGTACCAGGCCTCGCGGTCGGCCATCGCGAGCTTCAGCGACTCGACCACCACGTGGGCGAACTCCGGTCCGAGCACGTCCAGGTCACCGACGCCCAGCTCGTCCAGCACCCGCAGGGCCTGGCCGAACACCGGTCCCTGCCCCCACGGCCCTGTCTTGCAGACCGTCCAGCCGTCGAAGTCGACCGAGAGCGGTTCCTCGTACGTGGCCCCGAAGGCGGCCAGGTCGTCCGCGGTCAGCAGTCCCGCGTGCACGTCTCCGGAGGAGTCGCGGACCGCGCGACGGCTCGAGGCGACGACAGCCTGCGCGACGAACCCCTCGCGCCAGCAGCGTCGTGCCGCGTCCAGCTGTTGCTCGCGGCTGCCGCCGGCCCGCTCGGACTCGGTGACCAGCTGTCGGTACGTCGCGGCGAGGGCCGGGTTGCGGAACAGGGCGCCCGCCCGGGGCGGCCGCCCACCGGGCAGCCACAGCTCCGCCGACGTCGGCCAGTTGCGGGTGAACATCTCCGCGACACGCTCGAGGGTGGCGACGACCTGCGGCAGCAGGGGGAAGCCTCCGGCCGCGTAGCCGGTGGCGTACTGCAGGACGTCGGCCAGCGACTGGGTCCCGTGGTCGCGCAGCAGCAGCAGCCAGGCGTCCGTGGACCCGGGGACGCACGCCGCGAGCGGACCGGTGCCCGGGATCCGCGTCAGGCCGGCGAAGGCGTCGGGCGTCGCGGCCGCTGGGGCAGGCCCCTGACCGCAGAGCACCGTCGGCCGGCCCCCTGCCGTCGCGAAGAGCAGCGGCATGTCGCCCAGCGGTCCGTTGAGGTGGGGTTCGACGACCTGGAGGGTGAACCCGGCTGCCACGGCGGCGTCGAACGCGTTGCCGCCGCGCTCCAGCGCGGCCATGCCGGCCGCGCTGGCCAGCCAGTGGGTCGACGTCACCATGCCGAACGTGCCGGCAAGCTCGGGTCGGGTCGTGAACAAGCGCAGTCCTCTCCCAGCGTAGACGGACGCCGCTCAGTCCCGCCGGGCGTCTTCCGGTCGCCCCGGCGAACCGGTCTCGGCACTGGCGCCGATGTCGTCGTCCGGATCGGCGCGCAGGCCCTGCCGCCCGTCGACCACGAGCCGTCGCCCGGCAGCGATCTCGACCGCAGTGTCACCCAGCCACTTCTCGGACCTGACGGGCAGGTCGGCCACGCGCAGCTGCCGCTCGAGGTCGGCACGCACCGTCTGGGGGTCGTCACCGGCGTGCCGGTCGGTCAGGCGGTCCACGATCGCCTGCAGCGCCGCGTCGCGCTGCTCACCGCTGTCGTGCTCTGACATGGCTCCTCCTCGTCGTCCGCGAGCGTGCGTCGTGCCCACAGCAGTATCCGATCCGGTCCGCTCCCCGCGCGCCGAAACCTGCTCGGACGGTCCCCTGCGGTCCTCCGGGTGCGCCACGGACGCTGCCGTGCGACGTTGACGGGGCAGGCGGCGCTGACGACGAGAGAACCGGTGGGACACCGATGCGGGCACTGACGTGGCAGGGCAAGCGTGACGTACGGGTCGAGGACGTTCCCGACCCCAGGATCGAGACGCCGACCGACGCGATCGTGAAGGTGACCTCGACAGCGATCTGCGGGTCCGACCTGCACCTGTACGAGGTGCTGGGACCGTTCCTCGCGCCCGGGGACGTGCTCGGCCACGAGCCGATGGGCATCGTCGAGGAGGTCGGAGCCGAGGTGACCCACATCGCGCCCGGCGACCGCGTCGTCATCCCGTTCAACATCTCCTGCGGTCACTGCTGGATGTGCTCGCGCGGCCTGTTTGCCCAGTGCGAGACCACGCAGGTGCGCGAGCAGGGCAAGGGCGCGTCGCTCTTCGGGTACACCGCCCTGTACGGGTCGGTGCCCGGCGGCCAGTCCGAGTACCTCCGCGTGCCACAGGCGCAGTTCGGGCCGATCAAGGTCCCCTCCGACCACCCGGACGAGCGGTTCCTCTACCTCTCGGACATCATCCCGACCGCGTGGCAGGCGGTCATCTACGCCGACGTGCCGAAGGGCGGCACCCTCGCGGTGATGGGTCTGGGTCCGGTCGGGCAGTTCGCGGCCCGCATCGGCCGCCACCTGGGGGCCGACCGTGTCGTCGGCGTCGACCTGGTGCCTGAACGCCTGGCGCTGGCCGCCACGCACGGGGTCGAGCCGTTCGACCTGCGGGAGCACGACGACGTGGCCGCGGACCTGATCGAGATGTGCGGAGGCCGTGGACCGGACGCCGTCATCGACGCCGTCGGGATGGAGTCGCACGGGTCGCCGTTCGGCAAGGCCGCGCACGCCGTCGTCGGCATGCTGCCCGACGCGGTCGCGAAGCCGATGACGGACAAGATGGCCGTGGACCGCCTCTCGACCCTGCACGCGGCCATCAAGGCCGTGCGCCGTGGCGGGACCGTGTCCGTCAGCGGTGTCTACGGCGGCGAGATGGACCCGATGCCGATGATGGAGATGTTCGACCGGGGGGTCCAGCTGCGGATGGGCCAGGCCCACGTGAAGCGCTGGGTCGACGACATCATGCCCCTGGTGCTCGACGACGCGGACCCGCTCGGCACGCTCGACCTGGCCACCCACCGGCTGCCCCTGGAGCAAGCGCCGGCGGCCTACGAGATGTTCCAGCGCAAGACGGACGGCTGCATCAAGGTCGTCCTCGCACCGTGAGCGAGCGGAGCGAGCGAACCATCAGGCACAGGGGGACGGTCACGGCGACGAGGAACGAGGAGCCGTGACCGAGGTCGTCCTGATCACCGGGGCCTCCAGCGGCATCGGACGGGCGACGGCGCAGGCCTACGCGCGCCGGGGAGCCAGCCTCGTCCTCGCTGCGCGGTCGCGGCGGACGCTGGCCGAGACGGAGCGGGAGTGCCGGGACGCCGGCGCGCCCGACGTGCTCGTCGTGCCCACGGACGTCACTGACGCCCGTCGGTGCGACGCCCTGGTGGCCGCGGCCGTGGACCGCTTCGACGTCGTGGACGTGTGCGTCCACTCCGCGGCGGTGATCGCGTACGGGAAGTTCCTGGACGTGCCCGCCACGGTCTTCGACCGCGCCGTGACGACGAACCTGCTCGGGACGGCGAACGTCGCACGGTCGGTGCTGCCCGTGATGCGCGAGCAGCGCCGGGGCACCCTCGTCGTCGTGGGGTCGGTGCTGGGTCGGGTCACCGTGCCGTACCTGTCCTCGTACGTGACCGGCAAGTGGGGAGTGCGAGGCCTGACGCGGCTGCTGAGCCAGGAGATGCGTGACGTCCCCGGCGTCCACGTGACCTCGGTCTCGCCAGGCGCCGTCAACACGCCCGTCTACACCCAGGCCGGCAGCTACAGCGGCCGCGGTGGCCGTCCGCCGCCGCCGGTGGACCCGCCCGAGAAGGTGGCCGCCGCCGTGCTCCGGGCCGCCGGACGTCGTCGCGGTGAGATCGCCGTCGGGTTGGCCAACCCCCTGATGGTGCTGGGCCACACGCTGCTCCCGGCCGTGTACGACGCGATCGTCGGACCGCTCGTGCGCGCCGGGGGCATGACCGGTCGCGGTGTGGAACCCCATCCCGGTAACGTGCTGGAGCCGTCGATGCGTGGCGAGGCGGTGCACGGACCCTGGTCCGGATGGGGTCTGCTCGGACGACGAACCAAGGAGGACCCACCGTGGCAGCAGTAGTGACCAGGCGCACGCACTGCAGCCCGAGCGAGGTCTACGCCGTCCTGGCCGACGGGTGGTCGTACGCGGGCTGGGTCGTCGGCTCGTCCCGCATCCGCGCGGTCGAGCGGGGCTGGCCTGCGGCGGGTACCCGGATCCACCATTCCGTGGGCATCTGGCCGTTCCTGATCGACGACGGGACGACGGCGCTGGAGTGCAAGGCGGACCGCCGGGTGCTGCTTCAGGCGAGGGGGTGGCCCGTCGGCGAGGCCACGATCGAGGTGCGGCTCGAACCGGACGGCGACGGCACGGTCGTGATCCTGGACGAGGACGCCACCAAGGGGCCGGGGACGCTCCTGCCCGAGCGCCTGCGCCGGCTCGTGCTGGTGCCTCGCAACGTCGAGGCGCTGCGTCGCCTGTGCCTGATCGCGGAGGGTCGCGCCTGACGCGATTTGCTCGCGAACGGACGCAGGCACGTGCTTCCGGTTGCGAGGTGGCCCAAATCACAGCAGCGTGACCCGTGAGACCGACGGCGTCGGTGCATCTCACCGTCGTCCACACGCAGCGAACAAGCCATCAGGAGGACGTCGTGACCGAGAAGACCCAGACCCCCGCCGCGCAATCGGTGACCAAGAGCGGCAGCTCGGACAGCACCGGCCTCGTCACGCCGCAGGGACGGACGTCGATCGCGGACGCGGTCGTCGCCAAGATCGCCGGTATCGCTGCCCGCGAGGTCACCGGCGTCCACGCCCTCGGCAGCGGCACCGCCCGCGCCGTCGGCGCCCTGCGCGAGCGCTTCCCCGGCAGCCGGGTCAACCACGCGCAGGGAGTCGCGGTGGAGGTCGGTGAGCGGCAGGCCGCCGTGGACGTGCAGCTCGTCGCGGAGTACGGCGTCTCGATCTCGGATCTCTCGGCCGGCATCCGCCGCAACGTCATCGGCGCCGTCGAGCGGATGACGGGGCTCGAGGTCACCGAGGTCAACATCGAGGTGCAGGACGTCTTCCTCGAGGGCGAGGACAACAAGGGCGACGACGGCGAGGAGCAGCGCGCCCCGTCCCGCGTCCAGTGACGGACGAGCTCGCCGACCTGGTCCTGGCCGCAACCGTCGCGGTGCCCGGGGTGGCGGGAATGCACCCGGGGACGTTCGGCGAGGTGGCGACCCACCTGCCCGGGCGCAAGGTGGTGGGCGTCCGCGTCCGCGACGACGTCACCGAGGTGCACGTCGTGCTCACCTGGGGGGTAGACGTGCTCGCGACCGCCGACGCCGTCCGTGCCGCGGTGCAGCCGCTGACCGGGACGCCGGTCGACGTCTGCGTCCAGGACGTCGCCCCCGCAGCGCCTCCCGCCCCGCTCCTGACGCGGGACACGCCGTGACCCGGCACGGCCCGGACGACCCGCAGCTGCGGGCCGCCTGGCGCCGTGCCCGCCGACGGGTCGCCCGCGACCACCACCCGGACGTCGGCGGCGACCTCGACGCCTACCTGGCCTCGGTCGCGCAGGTGGACGCCCGGTACGCGGTGGGACCGTCGCGGCGCCTCGCCGGCGGACGGGTCGAGCTGCGGCGAACGCCGTGGACGCTGGTGCGGCGCTCGCTGCGACGGCGCCTGCGCCGCACCAGGAGGCACGTCCGCTCCTTCCGGACACGCCTGCCGCGCAGAGCCCCGGGCGCGCTCCGTTACACCGACCTGTCCTGACCGATCCGACAACCCCTCCAGGAGCTTCCCGTGACCACCTCGACCATCGGCCTGCTGGCAGGCCTGCTGCTCGGCGTCGCCGCCGCCGTCGGCGGCTTCTTCGGCTTCCTCATCGCCCTCGTTCTCGGCGTCGTCGGCTACGTCGCCGGTGGCCACCTCGCTGGCGAGATCGACCTGGGGCAGATGCTCGGCAACCGGCGCCGTGGCTGACGCCGGTTCCCACGACGAGCCGGGGGGTCGCGGTCGACTCGTCGTCGCCGACCGCGTCGTCGAGCGCATCGCGACGATCGCAGCCCGTGAGGTCCCCGGCGTGACGCCGGCCGGCTCCGCGCTGGGGCGCGCCGTGGGGCGCCGGTACCCCAAGGCTGACGCCCAGGTCGCCGGGGACCGCGTCCGCATCACCGTCGAGGTGGCCGTGGCCTGGCCCGCGTCGCTGGTCGACGTCACCGCCGGTGTGCGCGACATCGTGCGCTCTCGACTGGGTGAGCTCGCCGGCCTCCAGGTCGACACGGTAGATGTCATCGCCGCCAAGGTCGTGCACGAGGACGCCCCGACCCGCGGGAGGGTCCAGTGAGTAGCAACCCCGCGTCGCCCACCGCCGAGTTGCCTACCACGGGGTCGCCCACCGCCGACGAGCACGGTGAGGTGCTGGCGCCGGCGAGGCCACGGGTCGGCAACGGCGCCGTCGCGGCCGTCGGCCTGCTGCTGTCGCTGGTCGTCGTCGGGTGCGGGGTCGTCGGCGTCCACGACGCCCTCGTCGCCACCGGCCTGGTCGGTGGCACCGGGTGGGTGGAGACGGCGATCGAGTCCGCGGACGGCTTGCGTCACGACCTGTGGGTGCTGCTCGGCGGAGTCCTCGCCGTGCTCCTCGGGCTCGCCCTGCTGCTGTCGGCGCTGCGGCCACGACCGCGCAAGGTCGTGGCGGTCCGAGCCCGTACCGGTGTCGTGATGGCGCCACGCGACGTCGCCCAGCTGGTGACTGGCACCGCCGAGAGCGTGGCCGGGGTCATTTCGGCGTCGGCCTCGGCGACGCTGCGCAAGGTCGCCGTCCGGGTGGTCTCGACCGGTGACCCGTCCACCGAGGCGGCGGTGCGCGAGGCCGTCGAGGCGCGCCTGGCGGCACTGCAGCCGCCGCCGAGAGTCCGCGTCACCACACGCACCGACGGAGGATCGCCATGAGCCGCGCAGTCATCGCCACCGACCGGGTCGCCGCGGTGCTGCTGGCCGTGGTCCTGCTGGTCGGCGGTGTCGTGGCGGTGCTCTGGTGGAGTGGCAGCCTGGCCGCGCTGGACGGGCCGCTGCGTCTCGACGCGGCGTCCGACGCGACGACCCAGCCGTGGTGGCCCTGGGCGCTGGGCGCGCTCGGCG
>JBBSNO010000055.1:0-13857 GCA_038232615.1 Actinomycetales bacterium | reverse complement strand
GGGCGTCGATGCCCGATTCAGCGCAGCCCGCGACGTCAGAGGGGTCGCACGGTGCCGGCGCGACACACTGGGTGCTGCTCGCGGACGCCGTCCCGGGCCCGGTGGCGACGTTGCGGGAGGCCGCCGCCGACCTCGTGAGCCTCGACCACCTCGCCGGGTGGACGCCGGTCTCGGTGCCGCCCCCGACCTACACGTTGAAGGCGCAGGCACCCCAGCGGCGGAGCGCGCCACTGCCGACGACAGGGCCGCTGACCGAGGCCGCACACACCGCACACCCGAAGCCCGCCACCTCAGGCGAGGCACCGCCTGCGGCGTTCGACCTGGACGCCGTCCTCGAACGACGCCGGGCCTCGGGGGAGTAGGCAGCCCTCCCGGTCGTCCGGGGCGACCGTGCCCCGGTGCTAATCTTTCAACCGCCCGCGGGGCTGTGGCGCAGCTGGTAGCGCACCTCGTTCGCAACGAGGGGGTCAGGGGTTCGAGTCCCCTCAGCTCCACCCGCAGGCGAAGGGCGCCGACCGCGCGGTCGGCGCCCGTGGTCGTCCGGACGAGGCCCAGTGACCACGAACGGGGCCCGGTGACCGCGAACGGGGCCCGGTGACCGCGGACGACGGCGGTCCACGTCAGATCCAGCTGGGGAGCCACATCCGCGCCCGCCACTGGGCGTAGGGGATGACCTCCGCGGTCCACACCGGCCAGAACCAGGCGAGCGCCGCGACGGCGCCCAACACCACGGCGCCGGCCGCCAGTGCGCCCACCGTCCGTCGGGACGGCGACGCGCGGCGCGGCCCCAGCACCATCCCAAGGACGTAGGTCAGCGCCAGGACGACGAACGGCACGAACGTCACGGAGTAGAAGGCGTAGATGGTGCGCTCGGAGTATGCGAACCAAGGCAGGTACCCGGCGGCGAGGCCGGCCAGGATCGCGCCGGCCCTCCAGTCGCGGCGCAGCAGCCAGCAGAAGAGCAGGACGACCACGGCGAGCGTGCCGCCCCACCAGACCACGGGGTTGCCGGCCGAGGTGATGGCCTTTGAGCAGGCGGCGACGGCACAGCCCATCTCGCCGCGTTCGTAGCCCTCGTAGAAGAACGACGTCGGGCGACCCTGCACGAGCCACGACCACGGGTGGGCCTCGTAGGGGTGCTCCGACTCGAGCCCTCGGTGGAAGGTGTACATGTCCTGGTGGTACTTCCACAAGGAACGCAGGGCGTCGGGCACGATGCTGCCCGAGGGGTGCTCGGCCGCCCACCGGCGCAGGTGCGCCGAGTCGGAGGCGAACCAGCCCGCCCACGAGGAGAGGTACACCAGCGCCACGACCGGCAGCATCGTCACCGTCGCGGGCAGGCCCTGCGTGAACAGGCCACTGGTGCGCCGGGTGCGCAGCCCGGCAGCCCGGCGCGCGGCGACGTCCCACAGCACAGTCATCAGCCCGAACGCGGCGACGAAGAACAGGCCCGACCACTTGGTGCCGACCGCCAGGCCGAGGCAGACGGCTGCTGCGAGGCGCCATGGCCGGACGCCGAGCCACGGGCCCCAGCCGGACACCCGCCTGCCGGTTCGGCGGCGCGCGGTGACGACCTGGGCGAGCCGGGATCTGGTGCGGTCGCGGTCGGCCAGCAGCGCGCCGAAGGCAGCAAGCACCCAGAACGCGAGGAAGATGTCGAGCAGGGAGGTCCGGCTGTGCACGAGGTGGTGGCCGTCGACCGCGAGCAGGAGCCCCGCCGTGACGCCCAGCAGCGTCGAGCCGAGCAGGCGGCGCGCGATGCGGGCGAGCAGCACGACCATGAGCGTCCCGACCAGCGCCGCGGAGACCCGCCACCCGAACGAGCTCTCGACGCCGAACGCCCGGATGCCCGCCGCGATCATCCACTTGCCCACGGGTGGGTGGACAGGGAAGTCAGCCGTTTCGCTGAACACGTCCGGCGTTCCGGCGGTGAACGACTCGTCGGCCTCCTCGGGCCACCGCAGCTCGTAGCCGACCTGCAGGTAGGAGTAGGCCTGCTTGACGTAGTACGTCTCGTCGAAGACGAGCTGGTGCGGCTCGCCGAGGCGGAAGAACCGCAGCACGCCGGCGAGCGCTCCCACGACCAGCGGCGCGACCCAGCCCCACAGCTGGTCGTGCGCGCTGCGGCCCACCAGGTGCCGGCGCAGTACTGACTCTGGCGACGTCGGGGCGGCCGGCGTCCCCGGTCGCTCGTCGGTGGCCGTCACGCCTCCTCCTGCTGGTTCGCTCGCTGACGCTCGCTCACGCCGGCATCGTAGGGACGTCGGGCTCGTCCGGCCTCGCCGAGCCGGCGGCCCGGCGGCGTCCCCAGGGCGCGGCTCCTAGGCTGGCCGCCACCACGAGCGCGATGCCGACCAGGGGCACGAGCCCAGGACGTTGCGCCGCGACGACGAAGCCCGCCAGTGTCGCGACCGCCGGCTGCAGGCTCGTCATCACGCCGAAGACCCGCGTCGAGACCCGGCGCAGCGCGGTCAGCTCCAACGAGTACGGCAGCACGGCCGAGAGCAGGGCGACGGCGACCCCGGCCGCCAGCAGCTCGGGCACGAGCAGGGCAGTGCCCGCGCCCACCACACCCAGCGGCACCAGGACGGCGCTCGCGACGAGCAGCGCCCACGCCAGTCCCGCCGTCCCGGGCACGCGCGCACCCACCCGCGCCCCCATCACGATGTACCCGCCCCAGCAGGCTCCCGCGGCCAGGGCCAGGGCGACGCCGACGAGGTCGAGCCCGCCCGTCGACCCGGCCAGGAACCGCGGTGCGACCAGCACGGCGACGCCGCTGACCGCGAGTGCCGTCCACACCAGGTCGAGGGCGCGCCGAGAGCCGAGCAGGGCCACCGTGGTCGGCCCGAGCAGCTCCAGGGCCACGCCGACGCCCAGCGGGATGCGCTCGATCGCGAGGTAGAACAACAGGTTCATCCCACCGAGGACGGCGGCGTACCCGAGGACGGACGGAAGGTCCTCGCGCCGCAGCCGTACCCGCCACAGGCGCGTGAACAGCACCAGGACCAGTGCTGCGACCCCGACCCGCAGGGCCAGGACACCGGTGGCGCCGAGGTCGTCGAACAGCCGGGTGGCCACCGCTGCGCCCGTCTGCACGCTGACCGCGCCGGCCACGACGAGCACCTGCGGTGGGACGACGCGCCGAGCGTCGGCGCCCGGGCGGGCTTCCTCGACCCGGCCGGCGTCCTCGCCCGGGCCGGCGTCCTCGCGGTGACTCACTGACCTCACGCTAACGAGTGCGTACCTCCGGGCCGGCCGAACCCGTCCCGGCGCCCGGAAACGGGTGTCGGAGAGACTTCGGCAGGTCCGGCGGCACGGGTGGGAGCTCGGCCGTGCGCGATGATGCGCAGGTGAGCAGCGAGGAACGGGGCCGGCTCGTGCTGGCCGGCACGCCGATCGGCGACCCTGCCGACGCGCCCGGCCGGTTGGCCAGCCTGATCGAGAGCGCGGACGTCGTCGCGGCCGAGGACACCCGACGCCTGCGGCGGCTCGCCGCGGCGCTGGGCGTGACGCCGTCCGGCCGGGTCGTCAGCTGCCACGAGCACAACGAGGTCGCCCGCGCCGCCGAGCTGGTGGATGTCGCGCAGCAGGGCGGCACGGTGCTGCTCGTGACCGATGCCGGCATGCCGTCGGTCTCCGACCCCGGCTACCGGCTGGTGATTGCGGCCGTCGAGGCCGGCGTCCACGTGACCGCGGTCCCGGGCCCCAGTGCCGTGCTCACCGCGCTCGCCGTCTCCGGGCTGCCCACCGACCGGTTCTGCTTCGAGGGGTTCCTGCCACGCAAGGGCGGAGAGCGACGCAGGGTGCTCTCCGCGCTAGGCGACGAGCCGCGAACGATGGTGTTCTTCGAGGCGCCGCACCGCACCGCGGCCTCCCTGGCGGCAATGGCCGAGGCGTTCGGAGGAGACCGGCCCGGCGCGGTGTGCCGCGAGCTGACCAAGACGTACGAGGAGGTCGTGCGCGGCCGGCTGAGCCAGCTGGTGGCGTGGGCGGACGCCGGCGACGTGCGCGGTGAGGTGACGGTCGTGGTGGCCGGGGCCGAACCGGCGATGGCTGACCCGCCCGCGCTCGTCCCCGAGGTGCTCACCCTGGTCGCCGACGGCGAGCGGCTCAAGGACGCCGTGCGCGATGTCGCCGGTCGCCGCCGCGTCCCCGCGCGTACCCTGTACGACCTCGCGGTCGCCGCGCGCCAGGACCGCCGGACCGGCGACGGCACCGGCAGTACCGGTGCGGCCGGCGTCCACTAACGTCGCCGGGCATGGAGTTCCGCCGGATCCAGGGCCTGCCCCCGTACGTCTTCACGATCATCGACGGGCTCAAGCAGCAGGCACGCCGGGACGGGCGTGACGTCGTCGACCTGGGCTTCGGCAACCCCGACATCCGCTCGCCGCAGCTGGCCGTGGACAAGCTCGCGGAGGCGGCGAACAACCCGCGCAACCACCGTTACTCCTCCTCCCGGGGCATCCCCCGGCTGCGCGAGGCCGTCGCGGGCCTCTACCAGCGCCGGTTCGGCGTCACGCTCGACCCGCAGACGCAGGTGATCAGCACGATCGGGGCCAAGGAGGGCTTCAGCCACCTGATGTGGGTGCTGCTGCAGCCCGGCGACGCGGCGCTGGTGCCCTCCCCGTCCTACCCGATCCACATCTGGGGCCCCTACTTCGCCGGCGCCGACGCCCGGCAGGTGGCGATCGGCCCGAAGACCGATAGCGCCGGGGACGACGCGGACGAGGACTACGTGACCAACGTGATGGAGGCGTGGGAGTACGGCTGGCCCAAGCCGCGGGTCGTCGTCCTGTCGTTCCCGCACAACCCCACCACGGCCACCGTCGAGCTGGCCGACCTGCAGCGCCTCGTCGACTGGGCCCGGGAGCGCGACGTCGTCCTGGTGCACGACTTCGCCTACGCCGAGACCGCGTTCGACGGGTGGCTGCCACCGTCGATCCTGCAGTGCGAGGGCGCCGACGAGGTCGCCGTCGAGCTGTACTCGATGACCAAGTCGTTCTCGATGGCCGGCTGGCGCGTCGCCTTCCTGGTCGGCAACGCCGAGGTCGTCGCCGCGCTCGCCAAGCTCAAGAGCTACCTCGACTACGGCACGTTCCAGCCCATCCAGATCGCCGCCACCGTGACCCTCAACGAGGCGGTCGACTACCCGGTCGAGGTGAACGACGTCTACCAGCGACGGCGTGACGCCCTGTGGGAGGGCATGTCGCGGGCCGGGTGGGAGATCCCGAGACCACGCGGGACGATGTTCGCGTGGGCCCGCATCCCCGAGCCCTACCGCGACATGGGGTCGATCGCGTTCGCCACGCACCTGGTCGAGGCCTGCGACGTCGCCGTCTCCCCCGGCGTGGGGTTCGGCGCCCAGGGGGACGGCTTCGTCCGCTTCGCGCTGATCGAGAACGAGCAGCGCATCGCCCAGGCCGCCCGCCAGCTGCGCAAGGGCCTGACCCGCCTGCACTGATCGCCTGCACTGGTCCGAACCCGCTGATCGTCGGGCCGTGGGGGGGGTGATCACCCCCAGACCGGTCCGACGATCAGTGGGGTGGGGGTCTCACTAGGCTGGCTCGTATGACGCACGTCCTCTCCGCTGTCGCCTGGCCGTACGCCAACGGCCCGCGCCACCTCGGCCACGTCGCGGGGTTCGGCGTGCCCTCGGACGTGTTCAGCCGGTACATGCGGATGGCGGGTCACGACGTGCTGATGGTCAGCGGTACGGACGAGCACGGGACACCGATCCTGGTGCAGGCCGAGCAGGAGGGCGTGAGCGCCCGCGAGCTGGCTGACCGGTACAACCGTGTGATCGTCGAGGACCTCGTGGCCCTCGGCCTCAGCTACGACCTGTTCACCCGGACGACGACGCGCAACCACTACGCGGTGGCGCAGGAGATGTTCCGCACCGTCCACCGCAACGGCTACATGGTCGAGCGGACGACGACCGGCGCCGTGTCGCCGTCCACCGGCCGGACCCTGCCCGACCGCTTCATCGAGGGCACCTGCCCGATCTGCGCGTACCCCAGCGCCCGAGGTGACCAGTGCGACAACTGCGGCAACCAGCTCGACCCCGCGGACCTGAAGAACCCGCGCAGCCGGATCAACGGCGAGACACCGGACTTCGTCCAGACGCAGCACTTCTTCCTCGACCTGCCCGCGCTGGCCGGGGCGCTGGGGGAGTGGCTGGCCGAGCGGGAGGCCAGCGGCACGTGGCGGCCCAACGTGATCAGGTTCAGCACCAACCTCCTGAAGGACGTGCGCCCGCGCGCGATGACCCGCGACATCGACTGGGGCATCCCGGTGCCCCTGGAGGGCTGGGAGGACCAGCCGACCAAGCGGCTCTACGTGTGGTTCGACGCGGTCATCGGGTACCTGAGCGCGTCCATCGAGTGGGCCCGCCGCAGCGGCGACCCCGACGCCTGGCGCCAGTGGTGGAACGACCCGCAGGCCCTGTCGTACTACTTCATGGGCAAGGACAACATCACGTTCCACTCGCAGATCTGGCCGGCCGAGCTGCTGGCGTACGACGGCCGTGGCGACAGGGGAGGCGAGCCCGGGGGGTACGGCGACCTCCAGCTGCCGACCGAGGTGGTCTCAGCTGAGTTCCTCACGATGGAGGGCAAGCAGTTCTCCTCCAGCCGGGGTGTCGTGATCCTCGTGCGCGACGTGCTGGAGCGGTACCAGCCGGACGCCCTGCGCTACTTCATCTGCGTCGCGGGCCCGGAGACCTCCGACACCGACTTCACCTGGGCCGAGTTCGTGCGCCGCACCAACGACGAGCTCGTCGCCGGCTGGGGCAACCTCGTCAACCGGACGGCGTCGATGATCCACAAGAACTTCGGCGAGGTCCCGGCCGCCGGCCCGCTGACCGAGGCCGACCGCGCGCTGCTGGAGACGACCGGCGCCGCGTTCGGGACCGTCGGCGGCCTCATCGCCCGGCACCGGCAGAAGCAGGCCATCGGGGAGGCCATGCGCACCGTCACCGAGGCGAACCGCTACCTCTCGGACGCCGCTCCCTGGAAGATCAAGGACGACCCCGGGCGGCTCGGCACGGTGCTGCACGTCGCGGCCCAGGCCGTCAGCGACTGCAACACGCTGCTCGCGCCGTTCCTGCCGTTCTCGGCGCAGGCAGTGCACGAGGTGATGGGCGGCACCGACGTCGTCGCACCGATGCCGCGCATCGAGGAGGTCGACGACCTTGACGGCGGCGCGGCCTACCCGGTCATCACCGGGGACTACACCGGCGGCCCGCGCTGGGAGTCCGTGACCGTCGTCCCCGGCACGCCGGTCGGTCCGCCGGTTCCGGTGTTCCGCAAGCTCGACCCGACGATCGTGGACGACGAGCTGGCCCGCCTGGAGGACGAGGCCGGATCGTGAGCACCCCAGCCCCGGGCCCAGGGCGCCCGCCCCTGCCCGAGCCGCTGCCGGTTCCCGTCGTCGACAACCACACCCACCTCGACATCGGACGACGGGACGACGTGGCCACGGACGACGCCACCGCGGGTGACGCGACCCTGCGTGACCTGCTCGACGCCGCGACCTCGGTGGGTGTGCCCCGTGCGGTCCAGATCGGGTGCGACCTGGAGTCCGCGCGCTGGACGGTCGGGGCGGTCGAGGAGCACCCCGAGCTGGTCGGCGGCGTGGCGATCCACCCGAACGAGGCGCCGGTGCTGGCGAGGGCAGGCACGCTGGACGACGCCCTCGCCGAGATCGAGGCCCTGGCCGCGCACCCACGCGTCCGGGTCGTGGGCGAGACGGGCCTCGACTGGTTCCGCACCGATCCCCGTGACGACGCGGCGTCCCGGGGGCAGCACGCGTCCTTCCGCGCGCACATCGAGATGGCCAAGCGCCTCGACCTGGCCCTGCAGGTCCACGACCGTGACGCCCACGACGACGTCCTCGCCGTCCTGGCCGAGGTGGGCGCCCCGGAACGCACAGTTCTGCACTGCTTCAGCGGGGACGCCGAGATGGCGGCCGAGTGCTCCCGGCGCGGCTACTACCTCTCGTTCGCCGGGACCGTGACGTTCAAGAACGCCGGCGGCCTGCGGGACGCGCTGGCCCTGGTCGGCCCGGAGCGGGTGATGGTGGAGACCGACGCGCCCTTCCTGGCGCCCGCGCCGCACCGCGGCCGGCCCAACGCGGGATACCTCGTGCCGCACACGGTGCGGGTGATGGCCGAGGTGCTGGACGTCGGCCTCGAGGCGATGTGCCACCGGCTCAGGGAGACCACGGAGTCCGTGTACGGCGACTGGTGAGCCGGCCGCCCCGCCAAGCGTCCCGCTCTGGCGGGACACGCCGGCGCGTCTGGCCGCGGAGGGACCCTTGGCGGGTGCGCCCGGCTCGCCGCCGGGGTCCGGTGGTGGTCTCGTAGTGCCTGTGGCTCACGACCTGCGTCCCGCGCCTGGCCCGGCGCGGCGCGACGCACCTGGGCGCGACACCCCCGGATGGCGCTGGCGTGCCGGGCATCGGTGGCAGCGACGCTGGCCTGGCTGGGTGCCGACCGCCGCCCTGTTCGTGCTGATCATCGGGGGCGGTGACCCGGTTGGTTACGTCGTGGGCTACGCCGGTCTGACCCTGTTCGGCGCGGTGATCAGGATGACCGTGAATGCCGCGGTCCCGCCCCTGCCGCTGGCTCCGTCGCAGGTGCGCCTGAAGCGACTGAGTGACGCGCTCGCCGACCAGCTGGACGCACTGGCCGACGGGCTGGCGCAGCCCGAGCCGCCCTCGGCGCAGGAGCGCGGCCGGTCTTTGCAGCCGTTGCTGGAGGACATGCGCCGGGTCGTGGGACAGACCACCGAGGCGCGGCGCGGCAACCGCCGGGTGCAGCGTCACCAGCAGGCGGCCGACGACCAGTACGACCAGGCGAAGGCGCTGGAGCGGCTGACCTTCGCAGTCCAGGACATGACCCAGCTGCTCGAGGACTCCGAACGCTGGGAGAACGAGCGCACCGCTCTGGGACCCGAGCTGCGTCCGCCCACGGCCGAGGCACTCGCGCAGCTCGCCGGCGTCCTGCGGTCGACGGCGGTGGCCACCGCGGACGCCGACGACGCGCGCTCCGCGGAGGCGGCCCTGGACCGGCTGGTCGACGCCGTCCGCCGCGCCCGCAGCAGCACGGACGACGACCTGTTCGCGGCCGCCAGCGTGATCATCAGCCTCCGCCGGAGCCTGGAGGTGGTGGTGCCCGGCGGGCTCGCGCGGGGTCATGCTCCCGACCCCTCGGGTTTGACAACACATCTCGATTCGGTCACGGTGGACCGCTGTTGGCCGGGGTCGGGGAAGCCTCGGACGACGGGTACGCCGCGCGGTGCACGACCGGCAAAGAAGCTGGGAGGCCCCGCGCGCCGTCGTGCTGGGCCCCGTCACGTGGGTCCGGCACGCTGCTGCGTGCGCGCCGTCCGGCGTCCGATGCCCGGAGAGATCTACGTCAGGAACTCCGTGCGCCATCTCGACTTCGTCCGCGCCGCTGCCCAGCGCGCTCGCGCCGCCATCCCCGCTCGCGCCACCGTCCCCGGTGGGCGTGCTGCTCGCATCTCGGGCCAGGCCGTCGTGCTCGTGGCCCTCGTGGGCGGCACCGCGGCCTATGCCGTCAACGACGCGACCACCCAGTTGACCGTCGACGGGCAGACACAGGAGGTCCGCGCCTTCGGCGGGACCGTCGCCGACGTCCTCGAGGCCGCTGACGTGACCGTCTCGGACCGCGACGTCGTCGCGCCCGCGCTGGACGAGGAGGTCGGGGACGGCGGCCAGGTCGTCGTGGCCCACGCCCGCGAGCTGACCCTCACCGTGGACGGCGAGACGCAGTCGCACTGGACGACGGCGCTGACGGTCGACGAGGCCCTCGACGACATCGACATGCGGGCCGACGACGCGGTGCTCTCGGCGTCGCGCTCGACCCCGCTGGGCCGCGACGGGCTCGCGCTCGACGTGGTGTTGCCCAAGGACGTCCAGGTGCTGGTCGACGACCAGGCGCTGCCGGTCGTCACCACGGCCGCGACCGTGGCCGACACCCTGGCCGAGGCCGGCGTCGCGCTCGGGCCGCTCGACCGCCTGTCGGTCGCGTCCGAGTCGCCCGTGGTCGACGGCCTGATGGTCGCCGTCACCCGGGTCGGCAATGGCGAGCTGGTCGAGGAGCATGCCATCGCCTTCGCCACCGAGGAGCGCGAGAGCGCGGACATCGACAAGGGTGAGCGTGAGGTCGGGACCGCAGGACAGGCCGGCACACGCACCCTGACCTACGCGCAGGTGATGGCCGACGGCCAGGAGGTGGCCCGCAGGGTCGTCAGCGACGTAGTGACGACGGAGCCCGTGACCCAGGTCGTCCTGGTGGGGACCAAGGAGCCGGAGCCGGAGCCCGCACCCGCCCGGGAGGCCGAGCCGGCGCCCGAGCCCGAGCCGGAGCCCGCACCCGAGCGCGAGTCCTCCCCCGCCGTCTCCGACGGCAGCGTCTGGGACCGCCTGGCCGGCTGCGAGGCCGGGGGCAACTGGTCGATCAACACCGGCAACGGCTACTACGGCGGCCTGCAGTTCTCGGCCTCGTCGTGGCGTGCGGTGGGCGGCAGCGGCCTGCCCCACGAGGCCAGCCGCGAGACGCAGATCCAGATGGGCGAGCGACTCAAGGCCAAGCAGGGCTGGGGCGCCTGGCCCGCCTGCAGCCGCAAGCTCGGGCTGCGCTGAGCCAGTCGCTGCGCTGACCGAGACACACACCGAGCCGACGAGCTGAACCCACCCGCAGCGCAGGACGGCCTGCTGGGACCCGCCGACGTGCGGGCCCTGGCGGGCCGTCTCGGCGTCCGGCCGACCAAGACCCTCGGCCAGAACTTCATCGTCGACGCGAACACCGTGCGCCGCATCGTCCGGGTCGCTGGCGTCGGGCCGGACGACGTCGTGGTCGAGGTGGGGCCGGGCCTCGGCTCCCTGACGCTGGGGCTGCTGGACGTCCGCTGCCGCGTCGTCGCGGTCGAGGTCGACCCGGTGCTGGCGCAGGAGCTTCCGCGGACCGTCACGACCCGGCGACCGGAGCTGGCCGGTGCGCTGACCGTGCTGTGCGCCGACGCGCTGGACGTGGGCGCGGCCGAGCTCGCGGTCGCCGGCCCGCCCACGGCCCTGGTCGCCAACCTGCCCTACAACGTGGCCGTCCCGGTGCTGCTGCGGATGCTGGAGCAGCTGCCGGGCCTGGCAACCGGGCTGGTGATGGTGCAGGCGGAGGTCGCCGACCGGCTGGCTGCTCCTCCTGGGAGCCGCACCTACGGGGTCCCCTCGGTCAAGGCCGCCTGGTACGCCGACGTGTGGCGGGCCGGTTCGGTCGGGCGCAGCGTGTTCTGGCCGGCGCCGAACGTCGACTCGGCCCTGGTGGCCTGGCGCCGCCGTCCCTCCCCGACCTCGAGCGCCGGACGGGAGGCGGTGTTCGCGGCCGTGGACGCCGCCTTCGCCCAGCGCCGCAAGACCCTGCGGGCCGCGCTGGCGGGCTGGGCCGGCTCGCCGGTCGCGGCCGAGGCCGTCCTGAGAGCTGCCGGTGTCGACCCGTCCCTGCGCGGGGAGCGTCTGGACGTGCACGACTTCGCCCGGCTCGCGGATGCACGGGCGTCGTCCGGCGCCGGTTAGGGTCGGCCCATGACGCGGGGCCCGGACCAGGTGTGCGTGCGCGCGCCGGCGAAGATCAACCTCGCGCTCTGCGTCGGAGCCGTCCGGGACGACGGTTTCCACGACCTGGCCAGCGTCTTCCAGGCGGTCTCGCTGTTCGAGGACGTCACCGCGACGGCCGCGGACGACGTCACGGTCGAGATCGAGGGCGTGGGTGCCACCTCGGTCCCCACCGACGCGACGAACCTGGCCGTGCGAGCCGCGACGCTGCTGGCCGAGCGGACGGGTGTCGACGCCGGGGTGCGGCTGCACATCCGCAAGCGCGCGCCGGTCTCGGGGGGGATGGCCGGCGGTTCCGCGGACGCCGCAGCGACGCTGCTGGCCTGCGACACGCTGTGGCGGACCGGCCTCTCGCGCGACGGCCTGCGCGAGCTCGCCTCCGAGCTGGGGTCCGACGTCCCCTTCGCCCTCCTGGGCGGGACCGCGCTCGGCACCGGCCGGGGCGAGCAGCTCACGCCCGCCCTGGCCCGGGGCGAGTACCAGTGGGTGCTCGCGATCGCCGACGCCGGGCTGAGTACGCCGCACGTCTACGGGGAGCACGACCGCCTGCAGACCGGCCGGGTCCGGCCCGAGCCGCGGGTGCCCGACGCGATGATGCAGGCCCTGCGCTCCGGCGACCCCGAGGTGCTCGGTCGGTCCCTGGTCAACGACCTTCAGCCCGCGGCGTGCCAGCTGATGCCGTCGCTGGTCCAGACGCTCGACGTCGGGTCCGAGTACGGCGCCCTGGGCGGCCTCGTCTCCGGGTCGGGCCCCACCGTGGCGTTCCTGGTGCGCGACAACGAGGCCGCGCTCGACCTGTGCGTGGCGCTGACGGCGTCCGGCACCGTCGGGTCCGTCACGCGCGCCACCGGTCCCGTGGCCGGGGCCCGGGTCGTCGAGCCCGTCGCGCACCGCTGATGGCGCACCTGCTGAACCTTGAGTCGGTGACGGTGGCCTTCGCCGCCCGCGCCGTGCTCGACGGCGTCTCCCTGGGGCTGGACGACGGCGCCCGGGTGGGCGTGGTCGGCCGCAACGGGGACGGCAAGTCCACGTTGCTGCGCGTGCTGGCGGGCCTGCAGGCGCCGGACTCCGGGCGGGTCACGCACAGCCGTGGGCTGCGCATCGGCGTCCTGGACCAGGTGGACGACCTGGGCGCGCAGGGGACGGTGCGGTCGGCCGTGGTCGGGGACGCACCCGACCACGCGTACGCGTCCGACCCGGCGGTGCGCTCCGTGCTGACGGGCCTGCTCGGTGACGTGGAGGCCGCCGTCCCGGGTGGGTTCGAGGCACAGCTGTCGTCCCTGTCCGGTGGCCAGCGCCGCCGGGTCGCGCTGGCCGCCGTACTCGTGGCCGACCACGACGTGGTGGTGCTCGACGAGCCGACCAACCACCTGGACGTCGAGGGCGTGGCGTGGCTGGCCGAGCACCTGCGTACCCGGTGGCCCGTGGGCCGGGGCGCGCTCGTCGTCGTCACCCACGACCGGTGGTTCCTCGACGCCGTCTGCGACCGCACGTGGGAGGTGCACCGCGGTGGGGTCGAGGGCTACGACGGCGGTTACGCGGCGTACGTGCTGGCCCGCGCCGAGCGGGCCCGGGTCGAGGCGTTCACGCAGGAGCGCCGCGCCAACCTGCTGCGCAAGGAGCTGGCCTGGCTGCGCCGCGGGCCACCCGCGCGGACGACCAAACCCCGGTTCCGAATCGACGCCGCCGAGGCCCTGGTCGCGGCCGAGCCGCCTCCCCGCGACACCGTCGAGCTGGTGCGGACGGCCAGTGCTCGCCTGGGCAAGGACGTGCTCGATGTCGAGGACGTCTCCTTCGCCGTGGGGGAGGGCGACGCGAGGCGGGTCCTGCTGGACGACGTCACGTGGCGGCTGGGACCGGGTGACCGGTTCGGGCTGGTCGGGGTCAACGGATCGGGCAAGACGACGCTGCTGAAGTTGCTCTCGGGCGAGCTGGCGCCGGACTCCGGCCGCGTCAAGCGCGGCACCACGGTGCGGACGGCCGTGCTCTCGCAGTCGCTGCGCGAGCTGGACGAGGTGCGCGACCTTCGAGTGCTGGAGGCCGTGCAGTCGGAGCGCGCCGCCGTGCAGGTGGGTGGCAAGGAGGTCAGCGCCTCGCAGCTGGTCGAGCGGCTGGGGTTCACGGCCGAGCGTGCGTGGACGCCGGTCACCGAGCTCTCCGGCGGCGAGCGCCGGCGTCTGCAGCTGGCGCGCCTGATGGTCACCGAGCCGAACGTCCTCCTGCTCG
>JBBSNO010000054.1:0-13877 GCA_038232615.1 Actinomycetales bacterium | reverse complement strand
GACGGCGACTTCATCTTCGAGATCATGTGCTGCAGGAAGAGCAGCGACCCGTCGTTGATGCGCGGCAGCCCGGCTCCGAACCGGCCGGTGAACCCGAGCGCCGAGTGCTCGTCGCGCACCTCGTCCGCGACCTTCTTCCACTCCACGCCGAACGGCGGGTTGGCGAGCATGTAGTCGAAGCGCTCGCCCTCGTGGCCGTCGTCCGAGAAGGAGTTGCCGACCGCGATCCGGGAGGCGTCCAGGCCCTTGAGCAGCATGTCGGACTGGCAGATCGCCCACGTCTCGTCGTTCAGCTCCTGGCCGTAGACGTCGAGGCGGGCGTTCGGGTTGTGGTCACGCACGTAGTCCTGCGCGACCGAGAGCATGCCTCCGGTGCCACAGGCCGGGTCGTACAGCGTGCGCGCGATGCCGGGCTTGGCCAGCACGTCCTCATGGCCGAGGAAGAGCAGGTTCACCATCAGCGAGATGACCTCGCGCGGGGTGAAGTGCTCTCCCGCCGTCTCGTTCGACTGCTCGGAGAACCTGCGGACCAGCTCTTCGTAGACGTAGCCCATCTCGGTGTTGGGGACGGCGTCGGTGTGCAGGTCGATGTCGCAGAACTTCGAGACGACGAGGTACAGCAGCTTGGTCTTCGCGAGCCGGTCGACCTGCGTGTCGAAGCCGAACCGCTCCAGCACCTCGCGCGCACTCGTGGAGAACCCCGCCACGTAGGCCTTGAGGTTGTCGGCGAGGTGGTCGGGGTCGTCGAGCAGCGTGTGCAGGTCGAAGCGGGAGGTGTTGTAGACGCCGACGCCGGTCAGGTTGCTGAGCACCGGGTCGCGGACCTTGGCCGACTCGGGCAGCTCGGCCGCCTTCGCGAGCACCTTCGCCTTGGTGGGCTCGAGGACGCAGTCCAGACGACGCAGGACGACGAGCGGCAGCATCACCTTGCCGTACTCGGACTGCTTGTAGTCACCGCGCAGCAGGTCCGCCACGGACCAGATGAACGCCACCTTCTGCTGGAACTGCTCCACGCCACTCCCCTACCCGGCACCGCCGGCATCGCGACCAGGCCGGCGCCGTCATGGACACCTGCGGTCACCGTAGCGACCAGCCGCTTCGTCGGGACGCGTGCGGACGACGCCGTCCGGCAGCGACCTTGGAGAACGAGCGGATCACGGCGCAGTCGGGTGCGAACGAGGGACCGGAAAACTGCTCTCGGCCGGCCCTTGCGAACGTGTCCGCCACGCTGTAGTCTTCGAACACCAGTTCGAGACCTTTGATGGAGGTGACCGGAGATGTGCGGTGCGTCGCTGGTCATCAACCCTGACGAGACCGTGGTCGACACCGAGGACCCGTGGGCGGTCGAGTCCCGGCACGTGGCCCGGGTGATCGCCGGTCCGCCGGGCGGGTTCGACCTGGTCGACTGGGACGCGATCGCCGCGTGGGGCCCAGAGCTGGTCGAGGGTTACCCCGCACCCGTCGAACACGACCCGGTGCCTCCGGACGACGAGCTCTCGCCGGCCGAAGGCGATCCCGTGCCGCCGGCGGCGGGCTTGAGCCCGAAGGCCCTGTTGGACGAGCTCGCCGCGCTGGAGCAGCAGATCGGCGCCGCCCAGGCCCGCCAGGTCGACCTACTGGCCGGGCTCTCGCGCCAGCGCCACCACCAGGCCACCGTGGCCACCGTCGACCCCGATGTCGTGGAGACCGACTACTGGCACGAGCAGGTCGCCGACGAGGTCGCCGCCCGGGTCTGCTGGACCCGGTGGCAGGCCGACCACCGCGTCCAGGAGGCTCGCCGCCTGCTGGAGTGCCTGCCCCAGACCCTGGTGGCCCTGGGCACCGGGCAGGTGGACTACCCACGCGTCCGCGTGATCGTGCGGGCCACCGAACACCTCGACCCGGCCAGCGCCGCCGCGGTCGATGCCGCCGTGGCCGACCGAGCCGGGACCCTGACCACCGCTGCTCTGCGCGAGGTCCTGGCCCGTGAGGTCCTGGCCGTCGACCCCGACGCCGCACGCCGCCGCGAACAAGCCGCCGCCGCCGAGCGGGGCGTGTTCGTCGCACCACTCCCCGACAGCCAGGCCGAGCTGCGGGTCACCGGCCCGGCCGCCGACGTCGCCGGTATCGCCGAGGGCCTGGACACCCTGGCCGGACCCTTCCAGGGATCAGGCGGTCATCCGTTGGGAGCCCGCCGATTCGACGCCCTGCTCGCCGCCGTCGCCGACGCCGCCGACCGCCACGACGCCCAGTCCCACCCCGGCAACCAGGAGACCGGAGTCGGCGGCCAGACCACCCACGGGACCGGGGACCCCGCCGAGCCCGGCGCCCGGCGCCGCACCCGACTACGGGCCCAGGTGCTGGTCGCGATCTCCCTGAACACCCTGATCGGGCTCGACAACCACCCCGCCGAGCTCGTCGGGTACGGACCACTGCCGGCCCACATCGCCCGCCAGATCGCCCGCGACGGAGTCCTGCGTCGCCTGCTCACCGACCCCGTCACCGGCGCCCTCGTCAACGTCGACGGCCACACCCACCCCGACGGATTCACCCCCGACCCGCCCGACGACACCGGTCCGCCCGACACCAGTCCGCCCGACACCGGTCCACGCGACACCGATCCCCCTGACGACGACGCCTCGCCGGACCACGCGACCGCGGCACGCGTCACCACCACGGACTGCCCCGTGGCGACCACCGGCGGCGGCCCCTACCGACCCCGCACCGCCCTGGACCGCCTGGTCCGGCTTCGCGACCAGGTCTGCTCGGCCATGAGCTGCCGCCGACGAGCCGACACGTGCGACCTCGACCACATGATCGCCCACCCCGAAGGACCCACCTGCGCCTGTAACCTCCACCCTCTGTGCAGACGGCACCACCTGATGAAGCACCGCACGACCTGGCACGTCACCGCTCTTCGCGACGGGTCTCGCCTGTGGACCTCGCCGACCGGCCACACGTACCTGGCCCCCGCCCGGCCCTTCCTCGAGCAGCCCCAGGTCATCCCCCCGAACCCGGCCCAGCGCGACGCCGCCCGACCCCACGCCCTACTCGCCCGCCGCCGCCGGACCGCCCCGTCTGAGCCCGGCGCCGACCCCGGACCGCCACCCTTCTGAGACCCACCGCCGGCGCACCAGCCTGCCCTGCGGTGAGCGCGTAGATACCGGTGCCCAGGATGTCGCAGCCATCACCGACCCCCTTGCCGCTGGGCGCGGCCGTGGGGCCACCAGCCCTGAGGGGCGGGACCGCGGCGTGTCAGACGTCGATGCGGTCGCGGTCGAGCCCGGCGGCGCCCTCGACGATGAAGTCCTTGCGCGGGGCGACGTCGTTCCCCATCAGCAGCTCGAAGACGCGCTCGGCCGTCTCCGCGTCGCCGATTCTCACCCGGCGCAGCGTGCGGTACCGCGGGTCCATCGTCGTGTCCGCCAGCTGGTCGGCGTCCATCTCACCCAGGCCCTTGTACCGCTGGATGGGCTCCTTGTACCGCTTTCCCTTCTTCGCCAGCTGCCTGAGCAGGCTCTGGAGCTCCGCCTCGGAGTAGGTGTAGACGAGCTCGTTCTTCGACCTGCCGGCCCCGATGACCTCGACCCGGTGCAACGGCGGAACGGCTGCGTAGACGCGCCCGGCCTCCACCAGCGGTCGCATGTACCTGAAGAACATCGTGATGAGTAGGGTGCGGATGTGGGCGCCGTCGACATCGGCATCGGTGGTGATGACGATCTTGCCGTAGCGCGCGGCGTCGAGATCGAACGAGCGACCGGACCCCGCCCCGATCACCTGGATGATCGATGCGCACTCGGTGTTCTTCAGCACGTCGGCCACGGACGCCTTCTGCACGTTGAGGATCTTGCCGCGGATGGGCAGCAGGGCCTGGAAGTCGGAGTTCCGCGCCAGCTTGGCCGTGCCCAGGGCGCTGTCGCCCTCGACGATGAACAGCTCCGAGCGGTCGACGTCGTTCGAGCGGCAGTCGGCGAGCTTCGCCGGCAACGACGACGTCTCCAGGGCGTTCTTGCGGCGCTGGGTCTCCTTGTGCTGCCGCGCGCTGATGCGCGACTTCATCTCGGAGACGACCTTCTCCAGCAGCAGCGCCGTCTGCTGCTTCTCCCCCCGCTTGGACGACGTCAGCAGCGCCGTCAGCTCCTTCTCCACGACCCGGGCGACGATGCCGCGGACGGCGGAGGTGCCGAGCACCTCCTTGGTCTGCCCCTCGAACTGCGGCTCGGCCAGCCGCACCGTGAGGACGGCGGTCATGCCGGCCAGCACGTCGTCCTTCTCGAGCTTGTCGTTGCCGACCTTCAGCCGGCGCGCGCTCGCCTCGGCCACCTTGCGAAAGCTCTTGAGCAGCGACGCCTCGAAGCCGGCGACGTGGGTGCCGCCCTTCGGGGTCGCGATGATGTTGACGAAGCTGCGCAGCTCGGCGTCGTAGCCGGTGCCCCATCGCAGCGCCACGTCGACGAACGCCTCGCGCTCGACCTCGGTCGGCTCCAGGTGCCCGAGCGCGTCCAGCACCGGGACGGTCTCGTGGAAGTGGCCGCTGCCCTGCAGGCGCCAGGTGTCGGTCACGGCGGGGTCGGTGGCGAGGTGGTCGACGAACTCGGTGATGCCGCCGTCGTGGAGGAACACCTCCTGGTGGGGGCCGTCGGCACCAGGCGTCCCCGCGTGGCCGCGCTCGTCGCGAACGACGAGCCGGAGGCCGGGCACGAGGTAGGAGGTCTGGCGGGCGCGGGTGACGAGCTCGTCGTAGGCGAAGGCTGCGTCCGGCGTGAACACCTGGCGGTCGGCCCAGTACCGGATCCGGGTTCCCGTGACGCCGCGGCGGGCCTTGCCGACGACCCGTAGCTCCGAGCCCTGGGTGAACGCCGAGAACGGGGCGTCGGGCCCCTTGCCACCTGCGTCGTCGAAGATGCCCGGCTCACCCCGGCGGAAGCTCATCGCGTACGTCTTGCCGCCCCGGTCGACCTCGACGTCCAACCGTGACGACAGCGCGTTCACGACGCTGGCGCCCACCCCGTGCAGGCCGCCGGACGCCGCGTAGGAGCCGCCGCCGAACTTGCCGCCGGCGTGCAGCTTGGTGAAGACCACCTCGACGCCGGACAGGCCCGTCTTCGGCTCCGCGTCGACCGGGATGCCGCGACCGTCGTCGTGCACCTCGACGGAGGAGTCGGCGTGCAGGACGACGGCAATCTCGTGTGCGTGCTCGGACAACGCCTCGTCGACCGCGTTGTCGATGACCTCCCACAGGCAGTGCATGAGGCCGCGGGAGTCGGTGGACCCCACGTACATCCCCGGGCGCTTGCGGACAGCCTCCAGCCCCTCGAGCACCGACAGGTGGCGGGCGGTGTAGCCGGCGGGGTCCGCCGCGGCAGGCTTGCGCCGAGGTGCCGTGGCAGGCGTCTCGGTGGCGATCGCGGGCTTGCTGGGAGGCACCCGTGCAGGCTAGCCCCGCCGTCGGACACGCCGGCTGCGGCACGCCGCCGGGGCCGGAGGACCTGCCGTGCGTGAGTCAGATCACACCATCGATCGCTACGCGCACAGCGAACTGTGTTCGAGGTCCCCGCCGGGAACGCCGACCGGTGGTTTCATGTTCAGACAGGAGAGCGGGTGCCGATACAGAGGTACCCGACGGCACAGCACCACGGAAGGGACCACGTGACCGCCACGCTCGTGAACGAGACCCTGACCGCGGCCGACCGCTGCGACCGCTGCGGGGCCCAGGCGTACCTGCGCGTGCGGCTGAACTCCGGCGGCGAGCTGCTCTTCTGTGCCCACCACGGGCGGGAGCACTCGAACAAGCTGCGCGAGGTCGCCGCCGACATCACCGACGAGTCCGCCAAGCTCTCCTCGGTACCGGGCTCCGCGCCGGCCGAGGAGCGCTGACCCGCTCCGCCCGACCGACACGGCCCCGAGCGTGATGCCGGCCCTGGTCGAGGACATCACCGTCCTGACCGGCCTGGCCATCGCCCTCGGGGTCGTCGGCACGATCCTGCCCGTACTGCCCGGCGCCCTGCTCATCGGGGGCGCCGTCGGCGTCTGGGCCGTCATCGCCCAGGCCCCGGCAGCCTGGTGGGTACTGGGCGCCGTGACACTGCTGCTGGCCGTCGGTCAGGTCCTGAAGTACCTGACCGCCGGACGCACCATGACGACGTCCGGCGTGCCCCGCCGCTCCCTGGTCGTCGCTGGTCTGCTCGGCATCGTCGGGTTCTTCGTGATCCCGCTCGCCGGGTTGCCTGTGGGTTTCGTGGGCGGTCTCTACCTCGCCGAGCGGGCACGTCTCGGGGCGGGCGAGGGGTCGCGCCGGTCCACTGCCGTCGCACTCAAGGCGGTAGGGATCGCGGTGCTGGTGGAGCTGACGTCCGCCCTGCTGGCCGCTGCCACGTGGCTGGTGGCCGTCCTGAACGGCGTCGGAGGCTGACCCGGTGGACCCCGACCCGCCCCTGCTGCGTGCGCGCGCGCTGGTGGTCGCCGACCTCGTCGCGCGAGGCCTCGACGCCCCCGCCCACGTGGACCTGGTCGACGCCGCCGTCTCCCGGCGCCGCTGGTGGTTGGAGCAGTGGCCGGACGGCGCAGAGCACGTCGCCGGACAGGTGGCCCAGGACGTGCAGGACGCGATGCACGACGAGGCCGGGCGGCGCTGGCCGGCGTGCCTGGCCTGCGACGATGAACCCAGCCCCGGGGAACCCGCGCATGAGGGCACGGCGCACGAGCTCAGGATCACCCCCGAGCTGGGTCCGGACCCGCGCTGGGTGTGCGAGACCTCCGGTGCGGACGGCGGCTCGCTGGGATCGCTGGGCCGCGGTCGCTGAGCGGCGCGCGTGCCTACTGCCGTACTCTGAGCACCCTCGGCCCTGCGCGTCCCCTCGACCCTGCACGTCCCCTCGGCCCTGCACGTCCCCTCGGCCCTGCGCGTCCCATCGACCCGGGGCCCCCTCGACCTGCGGAGCTGATCCACGCATGTGCGGCATCGCCGCCGTCCACGTCCTGTCCGCCGGCACCGACCCGACGCCCGAGCAGCTCACGGACCCGGTCGCGACGGGTGAGGCCATGCTCGCGCGGCTGCGGCACCGCGGCCCGGACGGCGAGGGGTCGGTCCGGACGGGACCCACGTGGCTGGGACACGCCAGGCTGTCGATCGTCGACGTCGAGGGCGGCGCCCAGCCGCTCGGGTCGCCCGACGGTCGGTGCTGGGCCGTTGTCAACGGCGAGGTGTACAACCACGACGACCTGCGCGGCGACCTTCCAGGTCCGTTCGTGACCGGGTCCGACTCCGAGATGGTCCGGCACGTCGTCGCCGCTCACGGCGGGCCCGGGACGGCGCTGCTGCGCGGCATGTTCGCGTTCTGCGTCGCCGCCGACGACGGGTCGTTCGTCGCTGCGCGCGATCCGCTCGGCATCAAGCCGCTGTACTGGGCGCCGTCGGACGGGTACGTCGCGTTCGCCTCCGAGCTCGTCGCGTTCGACGTGGCAGCGCGCCCGCGTGTCGAGGAGTTCCCGCCGGGGCACTGGTGGAGCCCCGAGACCGGCCTGGTGCGCTACGCCCACGCTCCGGCGTCGACACCCGAGCTGACCGACCGCGACGAGGCCCTTTCGCTGATCCGCAGCACTCTCGTCACCGCGATTCGGCGCCGCACCATGGCGGACGCCCCCGTCGGGGTGTTCCTCTCCGGCGGGCTCGACTCCAGCCTGGTGGCCGCGGTGCTCGCGCGGGAGGCCGCGGGCAGCGGTCACCGCGTGCCGTCCTTCGCGGCCGGTACGCACGACAGCCCGGACCTCGTGGCGGCGCGGGCGGTCGCCGACCACCTCGGGCTCGACCACCACGAGCGGGTGTACTCCGACGACGACGTGGCCGCCGCGCTGCCTGCGGTGGTGCGGTCCACGGAGTCGTACGAGCCGTCCCTGATCCGCAGCGCCGTCCCCAACTACCTGCTCGCGCAGACCGCTGCACAGCACGTCAAGGTGGTCCTGACCGGCGAGGGGGCGGACGAGCTCTTCGCGGGCTACGACCACATGCGGTCCCTGGACGCCGCGGCGCTCGCCGAAGAGCTGGTGCGCAGCGTCGCGGGACTGCACAACCTGAACCTGCAACGGTGCGACCGCGTCACGATGGCGCACGGACTCGAGGCGCGGGTGCCGTTCCTCGACCTGGACGTCGTCGCGCTCGCCCAGCGCATCCCGATCGGCTGGCGGCTGCCCGGCGCCGAGGGCCAGGAGAAGCGGATCCTGCGGGAGGCCTTCGGCGGATGGCTGCCGGACGACCTGCTGTGGCGTCGCAAGGCCCAGTTCGGGGACGGCAGCGGCACCACCGACGTGATGGCCCGGCTCGCCCGCGCACTCGCCCCCGGCGACGACTGGCAGTCGGTGCGGCTGCCAGGCCTGCCGGCGGCCCGCAGCCGCGAGGAGCTGGGCTACCAGCGCGTCTTCGCCGAGCACCTCGGTGGCATCCGCGCCGACCGCGTGCTCGGACGCTTCGCCACCGCCTGAGCTGTCAGGCGCCGACCCGCCTACGGAACCGCTCATGCTGCGCCCTCGTGGTGTCGACGGACGAAGTCGCGAAGGCTGGCGCACGAGGTGAAGACCGTGTAGCCCAGCGCCTGTAGAGCCCCTTCATCAAGGCCGTCGGTGTCCAATTCCAAAACGATGGGCTGCGAACTAGGCCCTCCTGCAGCCCGGCCTCCCAGAACGCCTCCGCAACGGCAAGCACTCGTCCGGTGTCGGGGTCGACGACCTCCACGTAGGTCCGGGGCTCGCTGTACCCCTCCTCCACCAGCCACCGGATGAGGTCCTGGACCTCAACGGTGCGGAGGTCTGCGTCGCTCTCGTCCACCGATGATGCCTCCCCCACCGTCTCGGGCCGCCGGGACCACTCGACGGCGGGCGTTGCGGATTCCGTGTCAATCGATGAGCCGCTCATTAACCCGTTGAGAAGGGAGTTCATCGCGTCGGACAGGAGCTGGCGGCGGGCCTCGAGGAAGGCCGGCTAGTTCTCGATCTTCCACAGTTCTGGGTCCGTCGGCACCCACTGACTTTCCAGAGCACCCGGCTGGCCCGCTGCGATGCCCGGCATGTACACGGCGGGGGGGCTGGAGGTGATGTTGAGGTTGGTCCCCTGCGTGAGGAAGCAGAAGTTGGCCACGGCGTTGACCTCCCCCCGTGGGTACTTGGCCTTGTACAACTGGGCCTTGGGGAAGCTGTGGTGCACCTGCAGGCCACTGAGCCTTCCGAACCTGTGAGCGGACAGCGGGGTCCAGTCACCCCAGTCCTGCGCTGACATCGTCCGAGTCATGAGGTAGAGGACGGGGTAGAACCTAGCCCCGAGGCTGTTCCCCGCGAAGTCAGCCGGGCGAACCGTGAGGTCGTCTCTCATCGCCTTCAGGTTCTCGATCAGGCCGTCGATCCCATGGTTCTCGACCGCGTGCAGGTCATGGTTCAGCACGGTCTCCGTGGAGCCGGCGAAGCGGCCCCACATCCCTGTGTGGATGAACCAGTAAAGGAGCTTGTCGCGATCGGCGGCGGGCGGTGGCTGCCCTCCATTGAGGTGCGTGTAGCGCGCCAGGATCAGCAGCGCGAACTTGCTGAAGAGTCATCTGGGGGTCGTGGTCCAGCGAGGCGCGCAGGGCCGAGACCTCGACCGCGAGGGCCTCGTCGCGGCGTGTGGAGCGCACCGGCGAGCATCCAAACGCTCCCAGGAATCCGGATGAAGCGCCTTCAGCCGGCCCTGGTTCATGCCATCCTCCTGGCCATCGGCGGTCGCCGCCCTGCCTGACGCCGGAGTCGCTCGTCGTGGTGCGGGTGGAGATCGTCGCGGTGCTGCCCGGCGTCCCCGCGTTCGTCGACGCGGTCGTGCCGACGCGGGTCCCGGTGCGGGCGCACGCGGTGGCCGTCGTGGACAGGTTCGCCGGGTGAGCGCCGACCGGCTCCGCCGGGCCGGCCGACTTCCGGCGACCGCGGACGACGGCAGGTCACGCTGTTGATCCTCGGGTACGCGCTGGTCGCCGTGGTGCTGGTGCTCGTCGTGGCCAGCGCCTCGGCGGTGCACCTGGAACGCAAAGCGGCTGCTGGCCGTCGCTGACGGTGCCGCGCTGGCCGTCGCTGACTCCTTCGACGCCGGTGCCTTCTACGCCGACGGGACGGCGCCCGGCCGGGGCGTGCCGGTGACCGACGCCTCGGTGCGGGCGAGCGTGGACGCGTACGTGCAGGCCCGCGGCGCGTACGGCAACTTCGCGGCGTGCGGGGTCGCCAGTCCGACCGGGACGCCGGACGGGCAGACCGCCGAGGTCACCCTGGTCGCGGTCGTGACAACCCCGTTGGTCACCTCGGTGATCAGCGACTACGCCGGCGGGATCCCGTTGCGGGTGACGGCGCGGCGCGCGCCGGTCTCGGATGAGGCGGGCCTGGGTGAGCGCCGGTCTGGGTGGGCGACGTTCATCGGGCGCCGGGCTGGGTGGGCGCGGTTCTGGACGGGCGCGGTTCTGGGGTCAGGGCGGGTCTGGACGGGCGCCGGTTCGGGGTGGGAGCGACGGAGCGGCAGCGCACCCGGCAGGCCCGACCGCCTGCGCCGCGGGGCGCGCGTGGTCTGATCGAGGCCCTCGGGCCAGGAGAGTCACACCACGAAGGAGTGGACATGCCACCTCGCCGACACCTCGCCGCGCTGGTCGCCGCGCTGTGCCTCGTTCTTGCGACCCCGACCGCCGCGGGGGCGGCCGAACGCGGCGCCCCGGGCGCGACGGGCCGCGCCGGTCTCGACGTCGCGACGTACAACGTCTACCTGGGCGCCGACCTCAACCCCCTGTTCGCGGCCAGGAGCTTCCCCGAGCTCGTCGGCCGCGCCGGCCAGGTCTACGCCGCGATGGAGAGCACCGACTTCCGCGAGCGCGCCGGGGCCATCGCCGACGCCGTCGCCAAGGAGCGCCCCGACGTGGTCGGGCTTCAGGAGGTGGCGCTGGGGGAGACCGCGCCCGGCACCGTGCAGGCCCCGGGTCAGTTCACCACCACCTACGACTTCCTCGACCTGCTGCTGACGGCGCTGGCCGACCGCGGCCTCGGGTACGAGGCGGTCGCCACCAACGCGAACTTCACCGGCACCCTGCCGATCTCGCTCGGCGGTGCACCGCCGCTGTTCCCGGGATCGACGTGGGCGCGCTTCACCGACCATGACGTCGTCATCGTCCGCACCGGCCTGCCGGCGCGTCAGCTCTCGGTCGACCGCTCGTCGGCGGTGGAGCGCAACTACGACGCGTTCCTGACGATCCCCTCCGGCGTCCCCGGCCTGCCGGCGTTCGTTGTCCCGCGCGGCTGGTCGTCCGTCGACGTCACGGCCAAGGGCTCCACGTTCCGGTTCTTCAACACCCACCTGGAGGCGTTCGGCGGCGACGCCGTCCGCAACATGCAGGCCGGCCAGCTCGCCGCGCAGGTCGAGGCCTCGCCGTACCCGCCGATCGTGGTCGGCGACATCAACTCGCGGCCGCCGGGCTGCTCCACCAACACCGTGGCGTTCCAACGGCTCCTGGACGCCGGCCTGGTCGAGGTGTGGCCGCTGGCGCACCCGCGCGACCCCTGCGGCGGCGTCACCAGCGGGCAGGCGGCCGACCTGCTTAACGCCGAGAGCCTCCTCGACCACCGCATCGACGTCGTGAGGGTCCCCCCGGGGGCCCTCACGGCACCGCGGGCAGAGGTGCTCGGCGACGAGCAGCGCGACCGGAGCCGGCCGACGGGCATGTGGCCCTCCGACCACGCCGGCAGCGTGGCGAGCCTCAAGGCCGTGCGGCCGTGACCGGCCCGCGACGCCGGCGGCGAACGCAGACCTGGCCGGGCACCGCAGCCGGGGTCTAGCGTCGGCTCATGGCGCCATCGGCACGTTCTCGCACACCGGCTCCGGCGCCGGTGACCAAGCTCGTGGTGACCCACCTCGGTGCGCTGCGCCGCAAGTACGGCGGCACCGGCCGCGCCCGCGTGCGCGCGGCGCTGCGCGAGCTGACCGCCGCCGACGCCGCTCGCGGGGTGCGCACGCGCCTGGTGGCCGTCGACGACGGGCGCACGGCGCGCGCGCTGGGGGTCGCGGACGTCGACGACGCCACCGACGCCCCGGCCGTCAAGGCCCTCGTGGACGCCGCGGTGGCGCGTTGGGCGCCGGAGTACGTGGTGCTCCTGGGCTCTCCCGACGTCGTGCCGATGCAGGCGCTCACCAACCCGCTCTGGACCGGCGACCCGCGCCGCGGCGACCCGGACGCCGACATCCCCAGCGACCTGCCGTACGCCTGCGACGTGCCGCACTCCGCGGACCCGGGGCGGTTCCGCGGCGCCACGCGTGTCGTCGGCCGCGTGCCCGACGGCACCGGCGCCGGCGACCCGGCCCAGCTGCTGCGCCTGCTCGCCGTGGCGGCCGCCTACCGGGTGCGGCCGCGCGCCGACTACCTGCCGCCGTTCGTCCTCTCGGCCGCGCAGTGGCACGGCTCGACGGCGTCGACCCTCTCGCGGCTCGTCGGCGACGCCGCCGAACTGCACGACGTGCCCCCGGACCTGCCGCCGTGGACGGCCGCCCAGACTCGCCGGCGCACCCACTTCGTGAACCTGCACGGCGGCCCCGCCGACCCCCAGTACTACGGGCAGCAGGGCCGCTCCTACCCCGTGGCGCTGCACGCCCGCGACCTGGCCCGCGGCGGGAGCCTGGTGGAGGGCACCGTCGGCGCGGCCGAGTGCTGCTACGGCGGGATGCTCTACGACCCGGCCGAGGCGGGGGGCGTGCCCGGCTTCGTGGACACCTACCTCTCGGCGGGCGCCTACGGGTACTGCGCCTCGACCAACACCGCGTACGGGCCGGCCGAGGGCAACGACGCCGCCGACCTGATCTGCCGGGCGTTCCTCCAGCACGCGCTCGGCGGGGCCTCCCTGGGCCGAGCGATGCTGCAGGCGCGACAGGACTACGTCTTCACGAAGGCGTCGCTCTCGCCGATGGACCTCAAGACCCTCGCCCAGTTCGCGCTGTTCGGTGACCCGTCGGTGCACTGCGTCGCACGCCCCGCCGCTGATCCCGTCGAGGGAGCCGTTGCGGCGCAACCGAAGTCGGGGCGCAAAGCGGCTCCCGGCGCGCCCCCCGAGGGCATCGCGGGCCGCCGCCGCCGGTTGCAGGCCAACGGTCAGGCGCTCGAGTCGACCACCACACGGGCGGAGACCAGCCCCCGCGACACCAGCCTGCGCGAGAGGCGCCGGCTCGCCACCGAGCTGGCCACCCGCGCCCCCGGCCGGCGCCCGTCGGCGGCCCAGGTGCGTGCCGCCGCGGCGTCGCCCGACCAGGTGCTCACGTTCGACGTGGTCGACGCCCCGGCTGCGCCGTCCGGGCCGGGGGAGCGCTTCCACGTGCTCCTCGACCGCGGCACCACGGGGCTGCAGGCCGTCGTGGCCCGCGAGGAGGCCGGCCGACTCCAGCGGCCGACCGTGCTGCGGGCGCGCTGAGCCGTGGACCTGCGAGGTCGGCTGGTGCGCGGTGGAGTCGCCCCGGGCTCCAAGAGCGAGCGCGACGCGCTGGTGCTCGAGGGAGACGACGGCCGGGTGCTGGTGGTGCGCCGTCGCGGAGCCCCGACGTTCGGCGACGACGACACCGCGGAGGGCGGCGCCCGCGCCGCCCTCGCCGCCGCGGCGACCCCGGTGGTGCTCACCGGCTCGGTGCTCGGCGACACGCTGCTCGCCGACAGCTGGCACGCTGCCGCGCCGGACGACGGGCAGCAGCCGGACGGCGTGCACGTGGTCGAGGCGGTCGAGGAGCCCCCGGACCAGGGCTGAGACCAGGCCGCCCCTGACGCCGGCGCCGCTGGCCCCCGCTCAGGTCGCGGGGTCGGCGACCTGGACGACCCGAAGGGCGGTGCGGCTCTCGGTCGTGACCACGGTGGCGACGTTGCGCAGCGGGT
>JBBSNO010000053.1:0-13943 GCA_038232615.1 Actinomycetales bacterium | reverse complement strand
TGGGGTCAGCGGCCGGGTCTGCTCACTGGTAGCGGCACCTGCCGGCTTTGCGAACGCGGCGCCGTCGCGGGTGTGGGCGGCGGCGAGCTGTTCGGGGGTGGTGTGGTGCGTCGTCCGGACCGGTTGCCATACCACGAAACTAGCCGCGACCACCGACAGCCAGACCCCCCAAACAGCCCTGAAACCGTTGCAGCACATCACGATCAGGTCACGATCGACGACACGAAGTCCTTGATCACCACGAGGGACGACACGAGGTCCTTGAGGCTCACCACCAGGGACGACGCGGAGTCCTTGATCACCGCGGGGTGTGAAGGTTCCGGATCAGTCTGGCGAGGCGAGCCCCAGGTGGCACGTCGAGAGGCTCGTGTCCATGGGCGGCCGCTCACGCAGCACGTCGGCGGCGCGTTGTCTGGCCAGGCTCCATCCACCCCAGCCGTCCTGCTCCGTCGCGCGCATCCGCTCGAGGGCGCAGCTGCGCTGCGGCTCGGGCAGTGCGTCCAGGGCGGGCACGGCGTCCAAGGACAGGCTCGACAGGTACTCCACGTCGAGGGCGGCTCCTTCGCGGAACCGCTCGACGTTTCGCTCCACGATGAGGGCGTCCGGGTCGAGGGCCGCCAACGACAGGACCGACAGCGCGGCGACCACCGTCACGGCCCGCGGCAGCCATGCTCCCCGCCAGCGCACCCCCGCCACCACCACGAGCACCAGCACGACCCCCAGGCAGACCTCGAACACGCTGACCAGCAGGCGCAGGCGCGTCAGCCCGAAAGCGTCGACGTACAGGTCCATCCGCCGCAGCGCGGAGGCGACGACGCCGAGCGTCGCCAGGACCAGGACCGCGAGAGCACCGGACGTCACCACCCGGTCCGCGTGGGTCCGGCGCGGAGCCCGGCGCGCCGCGACGGCGACGACGCCGAGCGTCAGCAAGGTCACGGCGACGAGCTGACCGAATCCCTGGCGCGCGTACTGGGCGTAGCTGAGACCGGCGGTCTCCACCACGTGCCGGTGACCGCCGAGCAGTGCCGTCACCTGCACCCCGACGAAGGTCAGGACCAGCGCGTCGAGGGCCACGACCGGTACGAGCCACTCGGCTCGCCGCACCTGACGGCCCGGCGGCAACGAGAGCGCCTCCCAGCGCGGCGAGTCCGATGCGAGGTGGGCGACCACCAACGCCGCGCCTGCGCCGAGGACCAGGGCCAGGACGTGCACCGGCACGCGCGAGAGTCCTACCTCCGGCACCAGGCTGGCGAAGACGACGTCCGCGCTGGCGAACAGCAGCCCGAAGACCAGCACGAGCACGGCCGCCACCCCGCCCGCCCGCAGCAGCGGCCAGACACGGGCACCCCGTGCTCCCGCGAGCTCGATACCACCTCGCACGGCCCACGGCGCCGCCCGCACACTGCCGTGACAGAGCGCAGGCACGCAGAGCCCGACGGACACCCACGAGCGTGCGGCGGTGAGTGCGACGCACGCCATCGCCGCGGCCCCGACGACAGCCAGGACGGCGACCCAGGGGGCATCGCGGACAGCGACCACGCAGACGAGCGCGACCGCCAGCACCACCCCCGCGAGATCGAGCCAGCGCTGGTCTCGTCGCAGTGGCAGTGCCGACACCGAACCCACCGCGGCCGCGGTCACCGCAAGGCCCAGACCGGGCCGATGGCCTGGTAGCGCCACCGCAGCCAGCAGACCCACGAGCACGGCGAGAGCGAGGTCTCTTCGCGGCGCCGCCCGACCCGGCCCGGGCCAGAACCGTTGCAGGACGGTCGGTTCCGCGGGACCGATGACGGGTGCGACGGCGTCCGACCTAACGCGGCTCGAGGATGTCGGTGCGGGGACGGTGGGTGCCTGGTCACTCATGGCGCTGACGCTAGGGACGCCGGTGCCGGCTGGGACGGAGATCGTCGGTGGCTGTCGTGGAGGACCTGTGCGGGTCCCGAGCGCACGGCTACGGTGCCCCCATGGCAGCACCCCCCGCCGTCCAGCTCGCCCCCGGTGCGTGGCGGATCCCGACGCTGGCCCGCGACCTCGTCAACTCGTTCGCGTTCGTCGACCCGGACGGGCAGGTGACGCTCGTCGACTGCGGCCTGGCCAAGGCCCCGCCGAAGATCGTCGCGGGGCTCGCGGCCATGGGCAAGCACCCTCGCGACGTGACCCGCATCCTCCTCACGCACGCCCACACCGACCATGCGGGCGGTGCCGCCGAGATGTCGTCGCTGACCGGTGCCCGCGTGTCGGTGCACGGCGACGACGCCGGCTACCTCGCCGCGGGCCGGCCAGCACCCATCGGCAGCGGGACGCGCCTGGGCCGGCTGATGGCACGCATGCCAGGCGACGACAGCTTCTCGCCGGTCGAGGGGGCCCGCACACTGGTGGACGGCGAGGTGCTGGACGTCGGTGGCGGGCTGCGCGTCGTCCACACCCCGGGCCACAGCCCAGGTCACGTCTCCTTCCTCCACGAGCCGAGCCGTGTCCTGGTGACCGGAGACGCGCTGTTCAACTGGACCTGGGCGGGCGGTTTTCGCTACTCCCCCAAGGCGTTGTGCTCCAGCTGGCGGCTGTCGCGGCGATCGGCGCACGAGCTGGGCGAGCTCAAGTACGACGTGGCGGCGTTCACGCACGGCCCCGAGATCCGCGACGGCGCCAGGGACAAGGTCCGTGCCTACCTGGCTGCGCACCCACCGGACTGACCCGCCGGGCGACGTCCCGGCCCGGTGAGACTCCGCCTGCGATCATGTCGGCTGGTGACGGCAGACGAGGAGCAGGTGGATGTCTCGCGCGGGCAGGGCACGACGGATCGCCGCAGCCGCGGCCTTCGGCGGGGGCGGGATCACGTTTCTCGGTGCCCTGGGCGTGGGTATCGTCGCCGCGGAGGTCCGGCTGGCGCGCCGCTGGATCGGTCAGCCGTTCGGCGTCAGCGGGCCTGCCGCCGAGGGCCTGTACGGCACCGGCGCGGACGAGCCGCTCCAGCTGGCGGTGCTGGGTGACTCCAGTGCCGACGGGCTGGGGGCAGATCGCGCCGAGGAGACGCCAGGGGCAATCGTCGCCTCGGAGCTGGCCGCGGTCTCCGGCCGACCCGTGCACCTCACCAACACGGCAGTCGTCGGCGCGGAGTCCAAGGACCTCGCCGGTCAGGTGACCTCCTTGCTGGAGCGGTTGCCCCACCCCGACGTCGCCCTGGTCTTCATCGGCGCCAACGACGTCACGCACCGGATCAAGCCGGCGGTCGCGGTCCGCGAGCTGGCAGCTGCCGTCACCCGCCTGCGTGAGGCGGGAACCGCGGTCGTCGTCGGTACGTGTCCCGATCTCGGGACGATCGAGCCCGTGGCCCAGCCGCTGCGGTCGATCGCCCGGCGCTGGAGCCGCGAGCTCGCTGCGGCGCAGACCATCGCGGTCGTCGAGGCCGGGGCCCGCAGCGTCTCCCTCGGCGACATCCTCGGGCGCGAGTTCGCGGCCGAGCCACGCGTGCTGTTCAGCGCGGACCGGTTCCACCCGTCGGCGGCCGGCTACGCCCGGATGGCGGCCACGGTCCTGCCCAGCGTGTGCGCGGCGGTGGGCTACTGGCCGGACGGCGGGGCCGAGCGGCGCCCCGAGACCCGGCGCGGGGAGGGCATCGTGCCGGTGGCCCAGGCCGCGGTCGCCGCGGCGGACGACCCGGGTACGGAGGTCGCCGCGACCGAGCTCGGCGGGGCCGAGCGCGGGCAGTTCGGCCGGTGGGCGCAGGTGCTGCGACGCCGGCGCCAGCCGATGCACCCGGTGGCAGCACCGCGACCGGACCCCGCCGACGCGACCGGCGAGCGGGACCAGGAGGGCGCCGAGGTGAGTGGGACGTCCGTCGTGCCCCTGCCGGATACCCGCGGGTAGTCTCGGTTCGCCAACCACCGCCCTCCCGACCCCCCAGGAGCTCCCCGTGCCCGAGGCCGTGATCGTCTCCACCGCCCGCTCCCCGATCGGGCGCGCCTTCAAGGGGTCGCTGGCGGACCTGCGCCCGGACGACCTGGCCGCCGCCATCGTCGTCGCGGCCCTGGACAAGCTCCCGGCGCTCGATGCGGCCGAGCTCGACGACCTGTACCTCGGGTGCGCCGAGCCGTGGGGCGAGCACGGGTCGAACATGGCTCGCGTCGTCGCCGTCCTGGCCGGGTACGATCACCTGCCCGGTGCGACCGTGAACCGCTTCTGCTCCTCCAGCGTGCAGACCACGCGGATGGCGTTCCACGCGATCAAGGCCGGCGAGGGTGAGGCGTTCGTGTCCGCCGGCGTCGAGATGGTCTCGCGGTACGCGTCGTTCGCCGGCGCCGGGCAGAGCACCCAGGAGTGGCTGAACCCCTCCTTCTCCGAGGCCCGCGCCCGCAGCGAGGCGACAGCGAAGAGCAACGAGACCTGGGTCGACCCACGCCAGCAGGGGCACCTGCCCGACATCTACCTCGCGATGGGCCAGACCGCCGAGAACGTCGCCACGTCGCGCGGCGTGACGCGGGCGGCCCAGGACGAGTGGGCTGTCGAGTCGCAGAACCGTGCCGAGAAGGCCCAGGCCGACGGCTTCTTCGCCCGGGAGATCACGCCCGTGACGACTCCCGACGGCACCGTCGTCGACCGAGACGACTCCCCGCGGGCCGGCGTGACCCTGGAGGGGGTCTCGGGGCTGAAGCCGGTGTTTCGCGAGGACGGCACCGTGACGGCGGGCAACTGCTGCCCGCTCAACGACGGTGCCGCCGCGGTCGTGGTGATGAGCGACACCAGGGCCCGCGACCTCGGCCTGATGCCGCTCGCCCGCGTCGTCTCGACCGGTGTCTCGGCGCTCTCACCCGAGATCATGGGTCTCGGTCCGGTCGAGGCGTCGAAGCAGGCGCTGGGCCGCGCCGGCATGACGATCGGCGACATCGATCTGGTCGAGATCAACGAGGCCTTCGCCGCGCAGGTGCTGCCGAGCGCCGCCGAGCTGGGCATCGACACCGACCGGCTGAACGTCCACGGTGGGGCCATCGCGCTCGGCCACCCCTTCGGGATGACCGGCGCCCGCATCACCACGACGCTGCTCAACGGCCTGCAGTCCCGAGACGCCCAGTTCGGCCTCGAGACCATGTGCGTGGGCGGCGGCCAGGGCATGGCCATCATCTACGAGCGCCTCAGCTGACCGCTGGCGATTTGAGCGAGACCCTCGCGCCCAGTTCGCGGGGCACAGGACCCGCCCTCAGAGGGAGTGGCGGAGGGCGACGAGGCGCGCGTGGACGTCGGCCACGGACCCCTCGTCGGCGGCCGGCGCTGCCGTGAGCAGGTCGCTCGTGAGAACCACGAGCTGGTCGGGCAGGGCGCGGTCGGCGAGCTCGGGGACCGGACGTCGACCACGGCCCTCGAGATCGGCCGCGACGTCGGCCAGGTGCTGAAGGACCGGGCGGACGCGCCCGGCCGGTGTGACGCCGTCCGCCCCGGGCCGTGCCAGCCGGTCGGGCCCCAACGAGACCAGCCGGACGGTCAGACGCCGCACCTCGCGTGCGACGTCCTCCCGGCCGGCTGGTCCGTGAGGTTCGGGCTCGATCAGTCGGAGCCCCGCAGGATCGCGAGCAGGCGCAGGATCTCCAGGTACAGCCACACCAGGGTGACGACGAGCCCGAACGCCGCCATCCACGCGTACTGCTGCGGGATGCCGTTGGCGATGCCGCGCTCGATGTAATCGAAGTCGAGCACGAGGAACAGCGAGGCGAGGACGACCCCGAAGAGGCTGAGCCCGATACCGAGGATGTTCGGCCCGTCACCACCGAAGTACACGCTCTCCCAGGCGCCGAGAACGACACCGAGCAGGTGCACGACGCTGAAGACCATGTAGCCGATGGCGGCGACCATCAGGACCTTGCGGAACTTCGGTGAGTTGCGGACGATGCCCGTCTTGTAGGCGAACAGCATCGCGGAGAACGCGGCCAGGGTGCCCAGGACGGCCTGGGGGACGATGTTCCCGCCGAAGGCGCCGGCGTAGAAGTCGCTGATGGCACCGACGAAGACGCCCTCCGCCACGGCGTAGGCCATGATCGCGCCCGGTCGCACCTTCTTGGAGAAGGAGATCCAGATGGCGAGGCCGAAGCCGACGATCATGCCGCCGAAGATGGTGAGCAGGGTCGGCTTGAACAGGAAGAACGTCACCGCCGCGACCGTGGTCAGGACGGCGAAGATCGTCGCGGTCTTCATCACCACGTCGTCCAGCGTCATCCGGCCCGACTGGGTCGGCGTGGCCGACGGCCGCTGGTACATCTCCTCCAGCTGCCCGTCCGCCGGCGCGGGGTAGCCTGTCCGGTTCGTCGCCTCGTTGGAGCGGCCTCCAGCGCTGCGCGGCTGCTCGTCGAAAGTCGCGTAGCCCCCCCGCTTGAACTCGTCGGTGCGGGCGAACACCGGGTTCCTGCTCTGCATGGCCTCTCCTTCGTGGACGAGCGTCGGCGGCACCCTGCCGGTGCCTTCATCTACCTCAATGCCGAGAAGTGTCGCAGGGTTCCCGTTCGTGGGCATGATCACGCACAGGTTCACACCCGATCGGGGCCGTGGGTGCCCCCGGCGGGGATCGAACCCGCACTCGGGCGCTTTTAAGGCGCCTGCCTCTGCCGGTTGGGCTACGGGGGCTCCGCCGCGGACGACGGACCCGGCGAGGCTACCGGCGGACCGGTCAGTCGCGGGTACCGTCGCTCGGCGGCGACGCGGGCGTCGCGGCCGCGCGGAACTCGGCGCGGGGGTTCTGCAGCCGACCGAGTGCGACGAGCTCGCGGCGGAAGAACAGCGCCAGCGTCCAGTCCAGGACGATCCGCACCTTGCGGTTCAGGGTGGGCATCCGGCTCATGTGGTAGGTGCGGTGCATGAACCAGGCCGGCCACCCCTTGAGCTTGACGCCGTAGACCTGAGCGACGCCCTTGTGGAGCCCGAGTGAGGCCACCGAGCCCACGTGCTTGTGCCGGTAGATCTGCGGCGCCTGCCCGCGGACGGCGGCGACGAGGTTGTCGCCGAGCACCTTGGCCTGTCGGACGGCGTGCTGGGCGCTCGGGGAGCAGGTGGCGCCTTCGGCCCCGGTGAGGTCCGGGACGGCCGCGCAGTCGCCCGCACCCCAGGCGCCGTCGACGACGCCGACGGCACCGGTGACGCGCAGGTCCGCACCGCACCGCAGTCGGCCGCGGTCGTCCAACGGCAGGTCCGTGGCTGCAAGGACCGGGTGGGCCTTGACCCCCGCCGTCCACACGAGCGTGTCGGCGTCCATCGCCGTGGAGTCCGAGAGCACCACGTGCCCGTCCTCGCACGACTCCAGCCGGGTCTCGAGCCGGACGTCGATGTCGCGGGAGCGCAGCTGCTCCACGGTGTAGCGGCCCATGTCGGCGCCGACCTCGGGCAGGATCCGGCCGCTCGCCTCGACCAGGACGAAGCGGAGCTCGTCGGCACGCATGCCGTCGTGGAACGCGATGGCCGCCCGGGCCATGTCCTCCAGCTCGGCAAGCGCCTCGATGCCGGCGTACCCGCCGCCGACGAAGACGAACGTGAGCGCCCTGCGCCGCTGCCCGCCCTTCAGGCTGCTGGCGACGTCGAGGCGGTCGATCACGTGGTTGCGCAACGCGATCGCCTCCTCGACCTGCTTGAAGCCGATGCCCTGCTCCAGCAGCCCGGGGATCGGCAGGGTGCGCGCCACCGAGCCCAGCGCCATCACGACCTGGTCGTAGCCCATCTCGAACGCGTCGCCGGTCTCCGGAGTGATGCAGGCCGTCCGCTCGGCGTGCCGGAGCGCCGTGAGACGACCGGTCACGACCTGGACCCCGCGCAGCTCGCGGCGCAGCGACACCACCACGTGCCGGGGCTCGAGCGAGCCGGCCGCCGCCTCGGGCAGGAACGGCTGGTACGTCATGTACGAGCGGGGGTCGAGCACCGTGACGTCGGCCTCACCCCGGCTCAGCTTCCGCTTCAGCCGCAGGGCGGTGTAGAGGCCGACGTAGCCACCACCGACGACGAGGATCCTCGGGCGCGTGCTGCTCCGGGTCATGTCGCCCAGGCTAGTGACGTGCGAACGCCTTCACGCGTCGAGAGCAAGCGCGCCGGCGCGTTCGAGGACGGCGTCCAGCATCGGCTCGGTCAGCCGGCCCGTGAAGGTGTTCTGCTGGCTCACGTGGAAGCAGCCAAGCATCGTGACGGCGCCGTTCGGCGAGCCCAGCACCACCTGCGCGCCGTGGCCGAACCGCGGCCTCGGTCGCGGCACGTCCCAACCCCGCCGGCGCGCGAGGGCGAGCCCGGCCTCCCAGGCGAAGGCACCCAGTGCGACGACGACGCGCAGGCGCGGCAACAGGTCGACCTCGCGGTCCACCCAGGGCGCGCACGTGTCGCGCTCGGTGGTCGTCGGAGCGTTGGCCGGCGGCGCGCACCGCACCGCAGCGACGATCCGGACGCCGGTCAGGATCAGCCCGTCCCCGGCGTGGGTGCTGGTCGGCTGGTTCGCGAGCCCTGCCCGGTGCAGCGCAGCGAAGATCCAGTCGCCCGAGCGGTCGCCGGTGAAGACCCGCCCGGTGCGGTTGGCTCCGTGCGCCGCGGGCGCCAGACCGAGCACCAGCACGCGGGCGCCCGGGTCGCCCAGACCGGGTGCCGGGCGACCCCAGTAGGGCTCGTGGGCGTACGCGCGACGGCGCGTCGTCGCCACCTCCTCGCGCCACGCGACCAGCCGCGGGCAGGCGCCGCACACGCTGACGCGCGCGTCGAGCACCGCCAGGCTCGCCGACGAGGGCGCGCGCCGCGTGACGTCGTCCGCCGTGCTCGCTCTCGGCGTCCGCGGCGTCGCCGGGTCGTGCGGCCACCCGCTCCCGGCTCGCACCGGGGAGGGAAACGACCCGCCGACGCCTGGGTGGGGCAGCAGCTCGCTCACTCCGGTGATCCTGCCCCACCGGCGCCGACCGCCCTCCGCCACCCGTGCACCCACTGATCGTCGGACCGTTGTGGGGGTGATCACCACCAGAACGGTCCGACGATCACGCGGGTCGAGCGGCAGTCAGCGACGGGAGTCGGGCCCGACGTCCCGAACGGCGGGTCAGCCCCGCCGACCAGCAGCAGGTAGGCCGCGACGCCGGGAGTCACGCCCAGCAGGCTCGCGAGGGGGCGCGCGAGCGGACCGTGAGCGGCGCCACCGCCAGCAACGCCGTGACGGGACCCGGCGACGACGGCCCGGGGTGGGTCCACCACGAGCTGGACGACGACCAGCGCAGCGAGCGCCAGGCCGAAGGCGACGTCACGGCCCGTCGAGGGCGGCCGGAGGTCCCGTGCCGGGGGCCGCTCGGGCGCCACGTCGGTTCCGGACACGGCCCACGGTAGGGCGGCGAGATCGCCCCCGGCCCCCTTGGGGAGAACCGGGCACCGGTCCGTCCGGAGGGCGAGCCCTCCCCCGCACGGCGACACGTTCCGTCCTGCAGCAGGGCGCGTGCGGGTGCTGGGCGGAGCCAGGCTCGTCCACGCCTCCTCGGACCGGGGCGGCACCGGCAGCAGCACCCGACAAGGAGACCCACGATGGACACCACCCGCATCACGAGCAGCCTGCGCCCGGCAGTACTGGCCGCAGGGCCGCTCGCCCTCGCCTCGTTCCTGGTACTGATCCTGGCCGTCGCCACCGCCGGGGACGGCATGGTCGCCGTCGAGCGCTCCCCGATCGCCGTCGCCTCCTCCGTCGTGGGCCTGGCGTCGCAGGTGCTGGCGGCGCTCGCCTCGCCTACCAGCCCCTGACCCTGCCGGTGCTGCGCCACGGGATCGGTTGGGTGGCGGTGCTCGTCCTCGCCGCCGGAGTGGTGCTCGGCGCCGGCGGTCAGTGGAGTCTGGTGTTCGTCGTCCCCGCCCTGGCCGCGAACGCGCCCGAGGTGCTGACGACAGGCGTGGCGTGGGTGACAGCCGGTTACATGGTCCCGTTCATCACCCTCGCGGTCGGCGGTGTGCTGCTCGGGACGGCCCTGCTGCGCGCGCACGCGGTGCCGCGCTGGGCGGGCGTCCTGGTCGTCGTGGGCGACTTCGTCTGCGTCGCCCCCCTGCCGGCACGGTTCTTCCTGCTCACCTGCGGCGTCTCCGCCGTGGCCGCGCTCACGTCCCGTCGCAGCACGGCTGCCCGTCAGGGGGCCCCAGTCCAGGCGTGACCCCACTGATCGTCGGGCAGCTGTGGGGGTGATCACCCCCAGGACTGCCCGACGATCAGTGAGGTCAGCAGGGCCGGCGGAGGGCGCGGGTGGCTCGACGGGGATGCCGGGCGCACCGGCACCGGCACCGGCACCGGCACCGGCAATCCTGGCTCAGGCCAGCGACCAGGCGATCCCGTCGAGGATGTCGTGCTCGCTGGTGACGAGGTCGGTGATCCCCGCCTCGCGCGCCACCCGGTCGACGACGCACCGCCACACCAGTGCTCCCGCTCCGATCACGTCGACCCGGCCGGGGTGCATGAAGCCCAGGGCGGCGCGCTGCTCGCGGGTCATGTGGAGCAGGTCGGTGCACGCCGCACGGACGGTGTCGACGTCGAGCACCGCGCGGTGGATCCGAGCCGGCTCGTACGCGGCCAGCCGCAGGGCGTGGGCGGTGACCGTGGTGACCGAGCCCGCGAGACCCACGAGCGTCGCGGTGCGGGCGATCGGCACCTCGGACGCCGCGACGTCCAACGCCGCCTCGACGTCAGCCGTCGCCGCCTCCACCTGGGCGGGCGTCGGCGGGTCGTCGACCAGGTGCCGCTCCGTCATCCGCACGCAGCCGACGTCGACGGAGCGTGCCGCCTCGACGGCGTCCGCGCCGAGGACCAGCTCGGTCGACCCGCCGCCGAGGTCGACGACGAGAAAAGGTGCCGGGTGCTCCCCCTGCAGCTCGCGGGTCGCGCCGGCGAACGACAGCGCGGCCTCGGTCGCCCCCGGCACGACCTCGGGCTCCACCCCGAGCACTTCGCGGACGCCGGCCACGAACTCCGCGGCGTTCTCGGCGTCCCGGCTCGCGGACGTCGCGACGAAGCGCACCCGCTCGACCCCGAGCTCCCGGCACACCCGCGCGTAGAGCCGCGTCGCTCCCAGGGTCCGCGCCATCGCCTCGGGGGCTATCCGACCCGTTCGGTCGACTCCCTGGCCGAGCCGGACGATCTCCATCCGTCGGTCGAGGTCGGTCAGGGTCGACGGGTCTGTGTCGCTGATCTCTGCGACCAGCAGCCGGATGGAGTTGGTGCCGCAGTCCACGGCGGCGACACGGGTCATGCGGTCATGGTGCCGGACGTCGGCAAGCCCGCGACCACCGCGCACCCTCGTCGCGCGTGGAGGCCGTCCCCTCTGGCACTCTCGGACCGTGACAGATCCCGATGTGGTCGTCGTCGGCGCAGGACCCAACGGGCTGGCCGCCGCGCTGGTGATGGCCGGGGCCGGACTCGAGGTGCTCGTGCTCGAAGGGGCCGACACCATCGGCGGCGGGGCGCGGACGCAGGAGCTGGTGCTGCCCGGCTACCGGCACGACGTCTGCTCCGCCGTCCACCCGATGGCCGTGGCCTCACCGTTCTTCCGGGCGTTCGACCTCGCCTCGCACGGCGTCGAGATGCTCCAGCCGGAGGCCTCCTACGCCCAGCCCCTGGACGGCGGGCGCGCAGGCATCGCCTACCGCGACCTGGACCGCACCGCCGAAGGGCTGGGCCGCGACGGTGCCGCGTGGCGTTCGCTGATGGGCCCGTTGGCGCGCAACATCGACAGCGTCGTCGACGCCATGCTGTCCGACTACCGCCACGTGCCGCGCGACCTACCGACCTTCGTCCGGTTCGGTCTCCGCGTGCTGGAGCAGGGCACGCCGGTGTGGAACGCGAGGTTCCGCGGTGACGCGGCGCCCGCGCTCCTGACCGGCGTCAGCGCCCACGCGATCGCGCCGCCCCGCGGCCTCGGGCCGGCCGGTGCCGGCATCTTCCTGGCAGCGCTGGCGCACGGGGTCGGGTGGCCGCTGCCGCGCGGGGGCAGCCAGACCATCGTCGACGCGATGGCCACCGAGCTGCGCCGGCGCGGTGGGCGCATCGAGACCGGCCACTGGGTCCGCCGGCTCTCGGACCTGCCGAAGGCCCGAGCCGTTCTCCTCGACGTCGCCCCGACGGCCCTCCTGGCGATGTCCGGCGGCCGGCTGCCGTCGGCCTACAGCCGCTGGCTACGCGCCTTCCGTTACGGCGGAGCCGCGGCGAAGGTCGACTTCGCCCTGGACGGTCCGGTGCCATGGGCGGCGCCGGACGTCGCCTCGGCTCCCACCGTCCACCTCGGCGGCACCAGGGCCGAGATGCAGGCCTCCGAGAGCCGCGTGGCCGCCGGACAGCACAACGACCGGCCCTACGTGCTGGCCATCCAACCGGGCGTGGTCGACGACTCCCGCGCTCCGACCGGGCACCACACGCTGTGGTCCTACGCCCACGTGCCGAACGGCTCCACCCTCGACGTCGGCGACGCCGTCCAGGCACAGGTCGAGCGTTTCGCGCCCGGGTTCGGCGACCGCGTCCTGGCGCGCAACGTGGTCACCGCCGCGCAGGCGGCCGAGAACAACCCCAACTACCCGGGAGGCGACATCGCCGGCGGCGCCACGACGCCCTGGCAGATGCTGATGCGGCCCGTCCCGCGGTGGGACCCCTTCAGCACCCCGCTGCCTGGGGTCTACCTGGCGTCGGCCTCGACCCCGCCGGGTCCGTCGGTCCACGGCATGGCCGGTGTGCACGCAGCGGCCCGGGCCCTGCGCCAGCGCTTCGGCGTCCGGACCGATCCCCTGGAGCTCGTCCGCTCCAAGTGACCTGTCGGTCCGAGGACGGCCGCGCAGGACCTGGGTGAACAGCACGGGGTCCTTGATCACCGGGGTCTCTGGCGGTGGTGATCAAGGACTCCGAGACGTCAGGGCTCAGGAGAGGTCAGGGCTACGGGACGTCGGGGGACACGCACGGACCCGACGCCCACCACGGCGGGAGTGCCGCGAGCGCCTCGTCGCCCAGGGGGTTCGCGCCAGGACCCGCCGCGAGGGCGTGGCCGACGAGCACGTGCAGGCACTTCACGCGGGTCGGCATGCCACCCGCCGACACCCCGGCGAGCTGCGGGACGGCGCCCAGCACGGCGCGGCGGGTCAGGTAGTCCTGGTGCGCCGAGCGGTAGGCGTCCGCCAGCTCCGCGTCCTGCGCCAGCCGTTCGGTCATCTCGCGCATCAGGCCGCTCGACTCCAGCGTGCTGACCGCCCCGGTCGCGCGGGGGCACGTCAGGTAGAACGTCGTCGGGAACGGCGTCCCGTCGTCCAGCCTCGGCCTGGTCGCCACGACGTCCGGCAGACCGCACGGGCACCGGTGGGCGACACCGGCGACGCCGCGGGGCTCGCGGCCGAGCTGGGCGCGGACGGCGGCCAGGTCGTCCGCGGCGACGCCATCGCCGGGGGTGGGTGCCGGGGTCACCGTGAGCTTGTCGTCACGGCGAGGGCGCCGGCAGCGGCTCGGGGTCGACGTCTGCGGCGTCGGGCTCCGGTGCCGGACCACCCGCCGGCACCTCCTCACCCGCCAGCTCGATGGACTCCCAGAGGCTGGCGAACCAGGCCCGGTCCGTCCGCGCGGCGTCGGCGGCGGCTGCGGCGGTGGGATCGGCCGCCTCCACCTCGGCGACCGGCTCGTCGAGGACGACGTAGCCGATCTCTCCCGGCATCACGAACCCGAAGCGCTGGCGCGCCTGCGCCGTCACGAAGGCGGGGTCCTTCCACCGGTCGAGCTGGTCCTGCAGGTCGGTGACGCGCTGCTCCCGCTCCGCGACCTCCTCCGCCACGGCGGCGAGCTCGGCCTGCTGGTTGACGAAGTCGCGCAGGTTCGGAGCCGTGGCGGCAGCCACCACCAGCAGCAGCACGGCGATCAGCGCGGCCCGGCGCGACAGGCCGCGGGGCACAGCCGTCGGCGTGCCCGTCGGCGCCGACCGCGGACGGGCCGCGGTGGGCGGACGCCGTGA
>JBBSNO010000052.1:0-13953 GCA_038232615.1 Actinomycetales bacterium | reverse complement strand
GTCGTCCTGTCACGGCGTGGAGTCCTTGATCACCGCCGGGTGGCGTTGATCACCGCGGGCGGCTCTGGCAGTGGTAGCGCTTGAGCTCGCGCTTGGCCAGCGACATGCGGTGGACCTCGTCCGGGCCGTCGGCCAGGCGCAGGGTGCGGGCGGCGACCCACAGCTGGGCCAGCGGCGTGTCCTGGCTGACACCGGCCCCGCCGTGCACCTGGATCGCGTCGTCGACGATGCCCTGCACGAGCAGCGGCACAGCGATCTTGATCGACTGGATCTCGGTGTGCGCGCCACGGTTGCCGACCGTGTCCATCAGCCAGGCGGTCTTCAGCACCAGCAGCCGTGCCTGCTCCAGACCCACTCGCGCGCGGGCGATCTGCTCGTGGACGACGCCCTGGTCGGCGATCGGGCGGCCGAACGCGACGCGGTCGAGTGCACGGCGGCACATCAGCTCCAGAGCCCGTTCGCCCATGCCGATCAGACGCATGCAGTGGTGGATGCGTCCCGGGCCGAGCCGGGCCTGGGCGATCGCGAACCCCTTGCCCTCACCGGCGACCACGTTCGAGACCGGCACCCGGACGTCGTGGAACGCGACTTCCGCGTGGCCGCCGTGGGAGGCGTCGTCGTAGCCGAACGTGTGCAGGCCGCGCACCACCTCGACGCCCTGGGTGTCGCGCGGCACCAGCACCATCGACTGGCGCTCGTGCCGCGGGACTGCCTCGTCCGTGGCCGAGCGGCCCATCACGATCAGGATCTGCGCACGCGGGTCCATCGCCCCGGTGGACCACCACTTGCGCCCGGAGATGACGTACTCGTCGCCGTGCCGCCTGATCGACGTGGCGATGTTGGTTGCGTCCGAGGAGGCGACGTCCGGTTCGGTCATGCAGAACGCGGACCGGATCTCGCCGTCCAGCAACGGTTTCAGCCACCGCTCCTGCTGCTCCGGAGTGCCGAACTCGGTCAGCACCTCCATGTTGCCCGTGTCGGGCGCCGCGCAGTTGACCGCCTCCGGCGCCAGAGCCGGCGACCGTCCGGTGATCTCGGCCAGAGGTGCGTACTGCAGGTTGCTCAGGCCGTGCCCGTAGCGGGCGTCAGGGTGGAACAGGTTCCACAGACCCCGTGACCGCGCCTCGGCCTTCAGCACCTCCACCACGGCTGGACGTCGCCACGGGTCGCCGGCTGCCCTCGCCTCGGCGACCTGCGCCTCCAGCACCGGCTCCGCCGGCAGGACGTGCTCGGCCATGAACGCCTCGAGCTGTTCGGCCAGCTCGGTGGTCCTGGGGTCCGGGGCGAAGTCCATGCGCTGTCTCCTCGTGCTCGCGGTGCGGTGCAACCGGTTGGTGCGGGTCGGGCGTGCAAGCTCGGGTCAGGGCAGCGCGGCCAGTCCGCCGTCCACCAGGGGTCGCACCAGCTCGCCGATGCGTTCGAAGCCCGTCCCGGTGGTCTTTCCCTTGGTGTAGCGGTAGTGGATGCCTTCGAGGATCACGGCGATCTTGAAGTAGCCGAACGCCGTGCACCAGGGCAGCGCCCGGAGGTCGGCGTCGGCCAGCCCGCGGGTCGCTGCGTAACGCTGGACGAGCTCCTGGCCGACCGGGAATCCCGATCGAGGGCCCACGCCGTCCGCGATCGGGTTGGGGATGGAGCCGAGCCCGTCCCAGTACGCCAGCAGCAGGCCCAGGTCGGCGAGCGGGTCTCCCAGCGTCGACATCTCCCAGTCGAGGACCGCGGAGACGGCGAGCGTGTCTGGGTCGAGGACGAGGTTGTCCAGGCGGTAGTCACCGTGCACGATGCCCGCGCGCGACCGGGAAGCAGGGTCTGCCGGGACGCTTGCGGACAGCCGGACGCGGAGCGTGTCGATCCCTGGCACGTGCCGGCTGCGGCTGCGCTCGAGCTGCTGGCCCCAGCGCTTGACCTGCCGGCCGAGAAATCCCTCGGGGTGCCCGAAGCCCTCCAGGCCGACGGATCGGGGGTCGACCTCGTGCAACCGTGCCAGCGTGTCCATCATCGCGTCGGCGATCCCCCGACGATCGCCGCCTCCGCACCGACCGACGTCCGGCCGTGACCGCAGGATCAGGCCGTCGACGTACTCCATCACGTAGAACGGCGCCCCGATCACGTCGGTGTCCGGGCACGCCGCGACCACGCGGGGCACGGGCACGGACGTCTGCTCCAGCGCGCGCAGCACGGTGACCTCGCGACCCATGTCGTGCGCGGTGGCCAGGACGTGGCCGAGCGGAGGGCGACGCAGCACCCAGTCGTGACGTCCGGCGCGCACCCGGTAGGTGAGGTTGGAGCGACCGCCGGCGATCAGCTCGGCGGAGACGGCACCGTCGTGCACGCCCTGGCCGGCGAGCCACGCGCGCAGTGCGGCCAGGTCTACGCCGGGCAGGTCGTCGGGGGGTTCGTCGGGCACGTCAGCACGCTACCGGGTGCTGCGACGCCGGACCCGGCCACCGGAGGCGGGACCCGCGACGCGCGAAGACCCCGGATGCGGCAGGATCCGGCCATGGGTCGTCGACGTATCCCAACGCCGCTGCGCTGGTCCGACATGGACGCCTACGGCCACGTCAACAACGTGCAGTACCTGCGGCTGCTGGAGGACGCCCGCGTGGTCGCCTTCCACGGCCACGACAGCGACGACGGTGGCAACGTGGTCGAGACCGGCTTGCTGGTGGCGCGGCACGAGATCGACTACCTGCGGCCGCTGCACTACCGGCCGGAGCCCGTCTCGATCGACCTGTGGGTCACCGACCTGAGCGGGGCCACGTTCGAGATGAACTACGAGGTGCTGGACGACGCCGGACCGGACGGCGGCGGGCGGGTCGTGTACGCGCGGGCCGAGTCGACGATGGTCCTCTACGACCTGGAGGCCGGACGCCCACGGCGCTTCACCGCGGCCGAGCGGCAACGCCTGCAGGACTGGCGCGACGACCCCGTGGTGCTGCGTCGCCGCCTCAAGGACCAGTCCCGCCGGGCACAGGGGTGAGCGCTGGAGCCAGAGATCAACGGGCGACGGTGATGCCGGCGACGGAGGAGGCGGGGTGAGCGCGGACGACGGGACGCTGCGGCTGGCCGATCCCGACACCCTCGCCGACCTGGTGACGTTCGTCGCCCGGGCCCGGCGCGTCGACCCCGACGGCGCCGCCCGGCTTCTCGGTGCCGGCGAGGTGCTCGCCGTCTACGTCTCACCGGTCCACGGCACCGGTGCCCCGACCGTTCTCGGGCTGCGCACCCTGGCGCTGGCCGGCCCCCACCGGGTCGACACGGTCGTGCCGCTGACGGCGCTCGGGGACAGGTTCGCGAGGACGACCGCCGGCACGGAGGTCACCGTCCCGCCGATGGTGGCCACCGGAGCGGCCTGGGCGGGCGTTTCCCCGCCGCGCGGGGGCTGGGCGCCGATGGGGACGGTGGCGGCCTCCGTGCTGGCTGCCGCGGCGCGAACGGGCATCGAGGAGGTCGCGGCGGGTGCCGGTGCGGCGGCGGGTGCACCGGCCGTGGCGCAGCTGCGCGCGGCCGTCTGGGGACGCGCTGTACCCGGGACGCCGGACCTGCCGGCCGGGGTCGCGTTCGCGGCGGATGCCCTGGGGTTCCTCGCAGACGACGATGTGACCGTGTTCGTCAGCGGCCCATGGTGGCGCGCCACGACCGGCCGCGGCCACGTGCTCGCGCGGCAGCCCCTGCTGCTGTGACCTCGCCGTCGCAGGTTCCTGTGACCTCGCGGCCGCCGGTCAGGGACGCGGTGGACCGGCGGTCAGCCGGGCACGGTGACGCTCGAGGGCGTCGTCCCCGCCGTCCCAGTCGGACTCGACCCACCACGTCGCACCGGCGTCCGACCACTTCGTCATCTCGCGCACGCCCTCCGGACCGGTGACGCCCACACCCTCGACGACCACGTCGTAGCCCGTCCAGGACAGGCCCGCGGCCTCACGAGCGGCTCGGGCGTCGGCGACCACCTCACGCAGCCGGTCCGGGGTCAGGTCCGCACGGGTGCCGTCCGGGGCGGCGGGCTGGGGCAGCAGCCCGTCCCCGCGCACGGCACGGCCCAACGACCGCGCGGAGGGGTGCACGCCCACCACCCACACCGGCACCCGCGGCTGCTGGACCGGGGGCGGCGGAGGGGAGAACGTCGTGGGCCGGGCGCTGTAGTGCTTGCCGGAGAAGGAGAACGGCTGCCCGCGCATCAGTCCGTCGTAGACCGCAAGCCCCTCGTCGAGCTTCTCCGCGCGCACCCGGCGTCCTTCGTCCGCCTCGAACGCCGTCCAGCCGTCGTGCAGCGCCCCGAGCCCCACCGCGAGCTGCACGCGACCGCCGGAGAGGTGGTCGAGGGTTGCGACCCGGCCTGCGAGGTCCCAGGGTCGGATCCGCGGCAGCGGAGTCAGCATGGTGCCGAGCCGGATCGTGTCCGTGACCATCGCGGCAGCGGTCAGCGTGACCCAGGCGTCCTGACCCCAGACCGCCTCCCACGTGAAGATCGCGTCCCAGCCCGACTCCTCGGCGAGTCGTGCCGCGTCGGCGAACTCGCGGGGCGTGCCGGTGCTCATGACGAAGCCGTAGCGCATGCACGACACCCTGCCTGAGACCACGGACCGGGGAAAGCACTCAGCGGACGACGACCCGCGCGGCGTCGGCGCGCTCCAGGAACCTCAGCACGTCGCCGGCGTCCTGCTCGAGCACGTCGAGCACGCCCGGGGGAACAGGTTCCAGCATGGAGATCGTCAGCGTGCCGCCGGCCAGGCCCCAGGACGCGACGACGCGGCCGTCCACCAGTGCCACCGGGCGGAAGAGACCGTTGGTGGTCACGACCCCGCGGTGCGCGCCGACGAACCGTTCCCGGGCGACCCACCCCAGCAGCAGCGGGTCGAACGCACCGAGCAGGCGCGGTGCCGGGACGCCCGCCCGCGGCCGGCGCTGCGCCAGGTCGACGAGCCCGCCGTCGGCAGGCGCCAGCTCGTCGGAGACGGCGGCGAGGCCGAGCCGGGCTTCCCCGAGCGTGATGCCGGCCCAGCGGGCGAGGTCCGCGGCGTCCGCCGGGCCGTGGCCGACCAGGTACCGCCGCGCCAGCATCGCCAGAGCGTCGGGGCGGTCGAGCGCATCCGGTGCCTTGCCGAGCCAGCCGTCCACGCTGACGAACGCCTGCTCGCCGTCCACCATCGGGCCGCGGACCAACAGCCCTCGCAGCGACGCGGCGAGCAGCACGTGGACGAAGCCTTGGCCGCCGGTGGGGACACCGGCCACATCCAGTGCGTTCCGCAGCTCGGCGCGCGTGCACGGCCCGTTCGCCACGGCCTCGGCGACGACGTCCACCCCGCGGCCCGCCTGCTCGGGGCTGACGCCTTCCTGCGCCAGGCGCCGGGCGTTTCCGGTCGCCAGCTGCGGCGTGGTCAGCGGGTGCAGCCACCAGTAGTCCGCAGCCGTGACCAGGTGCAGCGTGCCGCGGTTCAACCAGGTGACGAGCAGCCGTCCGGCGGTCAGCGTCTCATCGACGTCGCCCGCGCTCAGACCCTGCGAGCGGCTGCGGATGCTCAGCCGCGTACCGCGAGGGTCCTGCGCCTGGACGGCGAGCAGGTGCGACGTGACCTCGTCGGGACTGGCTGCCGGCGTCCCGGTGAGCTGCTGCGCCGCGAGCCGACCGGTGACCACAGGATCATGGGCGCTCGCGCTGCTCGGCGTCAGGGCGTCAGTCCTCGAGGGTGTTGACCATGCTGTGGGCCGCACGCTCCATGTAGTCCCACAGCAGGGACTCGTGCAGCGGCGACAGGCCCAGCTCGGTGACCGCGACGCGCATGTGGGTCAGCCAGCGGTCGCGCATGTCGGGGGTGACCCGGAACGGGTGGTGCCGCATCCGCAGCCGAGGGTGGCCACGCTGGTCGCTGTAGGTCGTCGGGCCGCCCCAGTACTGCTCGAGGAACATCCGGAACCGCTCCTCGGCCGGGCCGAGGTCATCCTCGGGGTAGAGCGCCCGCAGCGGCGCGTCCCCGGCGACGCCCTCGTAGAAGCGGTGGACGAGGCGGTAGAAGGTCTCGTTGCCGCCGACGGCGTCATAGAAGGACTGCTCCTGCGCGGGTTGGCTCACCGACCCATCCTCTCAGCCCGTCGCCGTCGCTCAGTCAGGTACCACCGTCGTCCCTGCTTGCCAAGTGTCCTTGCGCGGCCGGACACGCCGGCGTGGCTCACCGGAACGGGACACTCGGCGGGGACGAGCCGGCGACCCAACGGTCCTGCGCGCGGTCACGGCGCAGGCCGCGCGCCCGGTGATGGCGCAGGCGGGCCACCGTGCGGGAGCGGTACCGACCCAGGTCCGGCGCGGCCGCGCGCACCACCTCGAGGCGGTGCCGCTCGAGATCTTCCTGGCGGGCGTGGTCGAGCGAGCGCCGCTCCGGTGCTGCGTGGTCGGCGCCGTCGTAATCACCCGCCGTCCCCGCTGCGAGGTCGAGCAGGTCGACGACACCGAGGAGGTGACCTGCCCCGTCCTCGACGGGCCAGTTGCACAGGGGGCGGGGCAGCCCGGCGTCCAGCACCCACAGCATGCGGAACCTGCTCTCCTGCGGCGATGCCGAGCGAGCGTCCGCAAGGGCGGTCGCCTCCCGCGTCCGCGGGGTCCCGCGCCACCGTCGCCGGTCTGTGGCGTAGGCGAGCACGTCCGCGGGTGCCACGTGCAGGTCCCGTGCCATGACGTCGAGCACCACGACCGCCTCGGTGAGCGAGGGGGCCAGGCGGGCCAGGTCGAACGCGGTGCGCAGAGGAGACGTCACGCGGACACCCGCTGCCTCGACCACGTCCGACACGTCGAGGTCGGAGCGGAACGGCCGGACCCCCTCCCACCACGGCCGGCGACGGACGCGGGGCATGCACAGCAGGGCGGGCAGGCCGGCGTCCGGGTCCGGTGTCGACCCGTCCAGCTGGTGCGCCCCGAGGAGGAAGGCAGCCGCCCAGCCTCCCAGGGCTCCGTCGTCCGGACACACCGTCGCCGCGGCCAGCGCCCGCTGTCGGGGGTGTCCACCCTCGGTCGCCGTCCATGCGTAGCGCCGGGGGTAGACCTGCGCCCAGAGACCGGAGCGCAGCTCCGCCTCGGTGACGCCCTGCTCCAGCAGCCCAGCCCGTCGGTGGGCGCCGGTCAGCAGCTCCTGAGACAGCTCGTCCATGTCGGCACCGTCGCCGACGCACTGCCCGGGCGCAGCCCGTGGGGGACACCTGTGGACGGTGGGACGCGACGGTGGCCCTGTGGACGGCACGTCGAGCACGCCAAGTGTCCCCGTGCGGTGCGACGCGCCGGCGTGGCTCACCGGGCCGGGACACTCGGCGGGGCGGGTGGAGGTGACGCGACGGTGGAGCAGGAGGACGTGGCGCGAGGGCGGGAGGGGGCGGCGCGCTCAGGACGCCCTCGACGGGCGCCAGCGGGCTGGTGCGTCGTCGGCCGCGTGGGCCTCGGCCGCCACCGCGATGTTGCGCTGCATGCCTCCGAAGACGACGCCGTGGAACGGGTAGATCGCCGCCCAGTACAGGTGCCCGGGCAGGCCGTGGGGATGGAACAGCGCGCGCTGACGGAACACCGTCGTGTCGTCGTCCGCGGACTCGACCACCAGCTCCAGCCAGGCGAGGCCGGGCAGGCGCATCTCGGCCCGCAGGCGCAAAAGCCTGCAGTCCTCGATCTCCTCGACGCGCCACCAGTCCAGCGCGTCACCCACCGACAGGTCCCAGCGGTCCCGGCGTCCCCGACGCAGCCCGGGGCCGCCGACGATCCGGTCGAGCAGGCCGCGCGCCCGCCAGCCCAACGACCACGAGTACCAGCCGTTCTCGCCTCCGATGCCCTCGATCACCGACCAGAGGTGCTCCGGGCTCGCCTTCACCACCACCTCGCGGTCGTCGACGTAGAGGGAGCCGCCGGCCCAGCCGGGATCGGTCGGGAGCGGGTCGCTGGGCGCGCCCGGGGTGGACGCCGAGCTCCACGACGTGACGACCTCGTACGACTGGATCCGCTTGATGGCCAGGTCGAGTGCACTGCTGAAGTCGGTCAGGCCGCCCCCCGGGTCGGGCACGTGCTCGGCGATGTCGTGCTCCTTGCACACGACCTCGTGCACGAGGCTGTCCACCAGTGGCCGGGCGATCCCGGCGGGAACGGGTGTGACGACGCCGACCCAGTGGCTCGACAGGGACGGCGTGAGCACGGGTACCGGCAGGATCCGACGCGGGGGCAGGTCGGCCGCGGCCGCGTAGCTCTGCATCATCTGCCGGTAGGTCAGGACGTCGGGACCTCCGATGTCGAACCCCCGGTTCACCTCCCGCGGCATCCGCGCCGAGCCGACCAGGTACCGCAGCACGTCGCGGACGGCGATGGGCTGGATCCGGACGTCGACCCACCGGGGTGTGATCATCACTGGCAGCCGCTCGGTGAGGTGTCGAAGCATCTCGAAGGACACCGACCCCGAGCCGATGATGACCGCGGCCTGGAGCACGGTGGTCGGGACACCGGAGGCGAGCAGGATCTCGCCGACCTCGCGGCGCGAGTCCAGGTGCGGCGACAGCTCCTCACCGGTCGGAAAGAGGCCACCGAGATAGACGATGCGGTCCACCCCCGCGGTACGTGCCGCCGCCCCGAACGTCCGGGCGGTGTGGCGGTCGCGCGACTCGAAGCGCCGTCCGCTGCCCAGGGAGTGGATCAGGTAGTACGCCACCGACACGCCCTCGAGCGCCGCCGCCACCTGCCCGGCGTCGCTCGCGTCCGCCTCGACGACCTCCACCTGGTCGTACCACGAGCGGTCGCGCAGGCGGCGCGGGCTGCGTGCCATCGAGCGCACCCGGTAGCCGGCCGCGAGCAGCTCTGGCACGAGACGCCCGCCGATGTAGCCGGTGACGCCCGTGACCAGGACCAAGGGGGCGTCGGACGACGCGGGGGGCGCGGGGGTCATGGGCCCATTCTGCGAGAAGACCGGACGCGGCGCGCGCCGCAGTCCGCCACCTGCCGGTCCGCCGTCGCCAGTCCATTCCATCCCACCCGTCAAGTGGATGGTTCCCGTCGGACACACCGGCGTGTCTCGCCGCGGAGCTCCACTTGGCGGGGGGGCTCCGGGTGGGGGCGGGGTGGTCAGGTGCCGCGGCGGTCCTCGTCGGGCTCAGCGTCCGACACCACGACGGACTCGCCCTGAGGGGGTGGCTCGCGCCGGGCCTGCGCCCCGGGGTCGGCGGGGCGCTGGTGCTCGGGCTCGCCGTGGCGCATCCACACGGTGCGCTGCGGGAACGGGATCTCGATGCCGTTCACGTCAAACGTGGCCTTGATGCGGCGCCGCAGCTCGCGGGCCACCCGCCACTGCTCCAGCGGCACCGTCTTGACGACGAGACGGACGACAACGGAGTCGGCCGACAGGGCCTCCACGCCCCACACCTCGGGGTCCTCCATCACCAGCGGGCCCCACTCGGGGTCGGCCTTGAGCTCGGTGCCCACCGTGCGCAGCAGGTCCTGCACGCGCGAGACGTCCTCGCCGTAGCCGACGCCGATGTCGAGCACGGCGCGGGCCCAGCCCTGGGACTTGTTGCCGACGCGCAGGATCTCGCCGTTGCGGACGTACCAGACCGTTCCCTCGATGTCGCGCAGCCGTGTCACCCGCAGGCCCACGGCCTCGACCGACCCGGTGGCCTCCCCGACGTCGATGACGTCGCCGACGCCGTACTGGTCCTCGGCGATCATGAAGATGCCGGAGAGGAAGTCCTTGACCAGCGTCTGCGAGCCGAAGCCCAGCGCGACGCCGAGGATGCCCGCGCTCGCCAGCAGTGGGCCGATGTTCAACCCGAGCTCGGCCAGCACCATCAGGATGATCACGACGGCGATCACGCCGGTGGAGACGCTGCGCAGCACCGAACCCATCGTCTGGGCGCGCTGGACGCGGCGCTCGGCCGGCAGCGGGCTGGAGGACTCCAGGATCGCCACCGCCCGGTGCGCCCGGCCTCGCTGGTGGTCACGCTCGCGGGCGCTGCCACCGTCGACCAGGCGCTGGACCACCCGTTCGATGATCTTGTGGAGCAGCAGGCGCAGCAGGACGCCCACCAGCAGGATCAGGGCGATCTTGGCCGGGGCACCGAGCAGCAGCTGCGCCCACTCGCCGGCGCCCTCGTTGCCGGTCAGGTCCGTGACGACCGAGCAGATGCTGACGCCGTCCTCGGCGCACCGGTCCTCGGCCTGCTGGGTGATGGAGTCCCCACGGACCGTCGGTTCGGAACTGGGGTCGGTCGAGGCAGCGGTGATGGACATCGCCGCCGAGGCTAACGAAGCGTCCTACCCCAGCCGCAACCCCGTGTGGTGCGCCGCGAACGCGAGCGTGTCGGCCACCATCTCGACCGTGCGCGAGACGGCCCGGGCCCCGTGGCCGACGTCCGCCTCACGGCGCACCAGGATCGGCGCGTCGTCCGGCGCGGCCGACGTCGCGTGCTGCAGCGCCGCGGCCAGCTTGCGGGCGTGCAGCGGGTCGACCCGGCTGTCGCCGTCGAACACCGTGAACAGCGTCGCCGGGTACCGGGAGCCCTCGTGCACGTGGTGGTAGGGGGAGTACCCGAGCAGCCACCCGAGCTGCTCGGGGTCGTCGGCGTCCCCGTACTCGCCCGTCCACGTCGTCCCGAGCCCGTGGCGGGCGTAGCGCACCATGTCGAGCAACGGCGCGGCGCACAGCACGGCGGCGTAGGCGTCCGGCCGCTGCGTGAGGGCGGCACCGACGAGGAGGCCGCCGTTCGACCCGCCCGAGACGGTCAGCTGCGCCGGCGTCGTCCAGCCGGCCTGGACCAGGGCGTCGGCGCACGCGGAGAAGTCCTCGAACGTGTGGTGCTTGGTGCCGAGCATCCCGTCGCGGTGCCAGTCCTCGCCCTCCTCCCCGCCACCGCGCAGGTTCGCGACCACGTAGACCCCGCCCGCCTCGACCCAGGCCAGCGTGGTGGCCGAGTAGCCGGGTGAGAGGGAGAGGCCGAAACCGCCGTACCCGTAGAGGATCGCCGGGGCCGGAGCCAGCGGTCGTCCGGAGTCGTCGGTCGCGTCCGTGCGGGCGACGACGAACATCCGCACCGTCGTCCCGTCGGCGCTCGTGGTCGAGATCTGCTGGGCGCGGACGTCGGGCACCCGGACGGCACCCGGGGGTCGCGCCCACAGGTCGACCTGCCTGGTGCGCGCGTCGTAGCGGTGCACGTGCGGCACCGTGGTGTGGTCGGTGTAGACGAACCACGCCTCGTGCCCCCCCTCGGGTCGCTCGATCAGGCCGCCGACGGTGCCGATCCCGGGCAGCTCCAGCTCGCCCCGCAGCGAACCGTCGGCGAGGTCGTGCACGGTGACCTGCGAGACGGCGTGCGTCGTCCAGCCGGCCAGGAGCAGGGGCGCGTCGCCCAGCTCGGGGCCGTCGAGCACTGCGTAGTCCTCCAGCACGGCGTCGTCGCGCTGCGGCAGCAGGTCGCGCCAGGTCGCCGGCCCGGGGTCGAGCGGGTTGGTCACGGCCAGTCGCCCGCGCGGGGCGCCGGAGTCGGTCGCGACGTAGAGCCTCCCGTCCCGGCCGACGTGGGCACTGGTCTGGGCGTCCAGGCCGACCGCGACGGCCCGCAGGTCGGGGGAGCCCAGATCGCCCGAGGACAGGTCGGCGACCCAGCAGTCGTTGCGAGGGTCTGTGCCCTCGGCGGCGGTGACGACCAGCCAGCGTCCGTCGCGGGAGACCTCCACGCCGTAGTAGCTCGTCATCGCCCGACCGGCGCCGAACACCTCCTCGTCGGTGTCGGCGTCCGTGCCGAGCCGGTGCAGCCAGACCCGGCGGTGGTACTGGTGCTCCGCCTCCGGAAGGCCGGCCGGGTCGAGCCGGCGCACGTAGTAGTACGCCTGGCCGCCGGGCAGCCAGGCCACCGCGGAGTAGCGCGCGCGGCCGATCGGGGAGTCCACGAGGTCCAGCGTGGCGACGTCCAGGACGCGCAGCACGCTCTCCTCGCTACCACCCTCGGACACCTGGTACGCGAGCAGGTCGCCCTCCTTGCTGGGCTGCCACGTGTCGAGCGTCGTCGTGCCGGAGGCATCCAGTGCCACCGGGTCGACGAGGACGCGTTCGCGGCGCCCACCGTTCCCGGCCGGCTCGTCGACGTGGAGCACGCCGTGCTCCTGGCCCGCTGTCCGCCGGACGAAGAAGTAGCGTTCGCCGCGCCAGACCGGAGGCCCGACGACGCCCGCCCCGAGCAGCTCGAGCACCCGCGCGGCGACAGCCTCCCGCCCCGGCCAGCGGCTGCGGTGCTCGGCCATCAGCCCGTCCTGGGCCGTCGACCACGCGGTCGTGTCCGGGTCGGCGGCGTCCTCCAGCCACCGGTAGGGGTCGGCGACCCGGTGGCCGTGCAGGTCCTCGACCAGGTCGAGCCGGTGGGCGTGGGGGTAGGTATCGGGGGAGGAAGGGGTCATGCGGCCCGAGGGTAGGTGCTGGCCCGCCCGTCGATGGCAGGCGGTGGCGGGACGCCGGCAGGCGTCTGTGCATGCGTCCCGACAGGGCGCGCCGGGGCGGTCGTGACCCGCCGGGGCGCCTGCCTCTGGCAGGATCGTGACGCGTGAGCACCACCCCGGCGACGCTGCCCCCCGACCTCGTGACGCTGGCCCGCTCGTTCGGCGTCGCCACGGAGTTCTGGGACTGGCAGGGGGACCAGGTCGAGGTACCCGCGTCCACGGTCGTCGCCGTCCTGGCCGCGCTGGGCGTCGACGCCTGCGACGAGCAGGCGGTGGAGCAGTCGTTGGCCCGCGTCAGAGAGGCCCCGTGGCGCCGCACGCTGCCCCCGGTGGTCGTGACGCGCGAGGGTGAGGCGCCGCCGGTCCACGTGCACGTCCCGCACGGCGCCGGCATCGGTGCCTGGGTCGAGACCGAGGACGGCGGCCGCCGCGCCGTCGCGCAGCAGGACCGCTGGGTCGAGCCCCGCACGGTCGACGGGTCCCTGGTGGGCGAGGCGACGTTCACCGTCCCCGCGGACCTCCCGCTGGGTTGGCACGTGCTGCGGGTCACCGTCGACGACGTCGACTCGTCGTGCCCGCTCGTCGTCACGCCGCGGCGGCTCGAGCTACACCCCGACCTGGCGGACCGCCAGAGCTGGGGCTTCGCCGCGCAGCTCTACGCGGTGCGCTCGGAGAGCTCGTGGGGCCTGGGCGACCTGGCCGACCTGGCCGAGCTCGCGGACTGGAGCGGGCGCGACCTGGGCGCCGACTTCGTGCTGATCAACCCGTTGCACGCTGCCGAGGTGACGGGGCGGATGGAGCCGTCGCCGTACCTGCCGACCACCCGGCGGTTCGTGAACCCGGTGTACATCCGGGTCGAGGACATCCGCGAGACGGGCTACCTGGTCTCCACCGACCGGGCCCTGGTGGGGTGGCAGGCCGAGGCGCTGCGCGCGAGCAACAGGCGCAGCGACGAGCTGGACCGCGACGAGGTGTGGGCGGCGAAGAAGGCCGCGTTGGAGACCGTGTTCCGCACGGGTCGGACGCCGGCACGCCAGTCGTCCTTCGACGCGTTCCGCGCACGGGAGGGCCCCGGTCTGCGCGACTACGCGACGTGGTGCGCCCTGTCGGAGCGGCTCGGCATGCCGCCCTCGCAGTGGCCGGACGACGCCCACGACCACGCCTCGCCGCTGCTGGCACGGCTGCGCGTCGAGCTGGCAGAGCGGATCACGTTCTACGAGTGGCTGCAGTGGGTCGCCGACGTCCAGCTGGGAGCCGCGCAGCGGACCGCCCTCGACGCCGGGATGACGGTCGGCGTCGTGGCCGACCTCGCGGTCGGCGTGCACCCCGAAGGCGCGGACACGTGGGCGCTGAAAGGCGTTCTCGCCGAAGGCGTCAGCGTCGGCGCACCCCCGGACGCCTACAACCAGCAAGGCCAGGACTGGAGCCAGCCGCCGTGGCGGCCGGACGCGCTCGCCGAGCTCGGGTACGGCCCCTATCGCGACATGCTCCGCACCGTGCTGCGCCATGCGGGCGGC
>JBBSNO010000051.1:0-13972 GCA_038232615.1 Actinomycetales bacterium | reverse complement strand
TGGTCTCGCTGCTGGCGCTCCTGGGGTCAGGCGTCGTGGAGGCCCGGGCGGCCTGGACCGGTGCCGTTCTCATCCCCGGGACCGCCCTCGGCGCCTACCTCGCTCGCCTGCTGCGCCACCACGTCGACGCCGGCCGGATGCGGCCCGCGGTCCTCGCCGTCGCCAGCGTCAGTGCCGTCGCCCTGCTCGTGCGCGCCGTCGTCTGACGCGCGCGGTCGGCTCCACCGTCACTGGAGAAGACGTCCCAGCGCACGGCTCGCTCTCCGAACGTGGTGGCGGGTGGCGCGTTCAGCAGCTTTCGCCTCCCCGTTCCTCAGGGCTTCGACGATCGCCGCGTGCTCCTGCAGGGCAGCCCCGGGCCGTCCCGGGGCTCGAGCGGAGACGTTGTTGCCGATCCGGACCTGCCCCAGGAGGTTGTCCGACACCGAGACGAGCCTGCGATTACCCGACCCGCGCCAGATCGTCATCTTCGTCTACAACGTTCTCGCAGCCCTGCTCTTTCCAGCCATCGGCCACGCCCTCGGCATGACGCAGGAGGCCTTCGGGCTGTGGGCAGGGACCGCGATCAACGACATGTCCTCGGTGGTGGCCGCAGCGACCGCCTACGGCGCCGTCGCCACCTCGAAGGCGGTCATCATGAAGCTGACGCGGACCCTGATGATCATCCCCGTCTCGATCGGGCACGCCTGGCGTGGCTCACGCGCTGTGGGGGCGAGGGGCGACGCGCGACGCGGGACGTCCTGGCGGGGTCTGGTCCCTCCGTTCCTGGTCTTGTTCCTCGCGGCGGCGACGCTGAACACGGCTGGTGTCGTTCCTGACGCCTGGCAGGACCCGATCAGGGCCCTCGCCCTGTTCTTCACAGCGGCTGCCTTGTCCGCCGTGGGGTTGAGCACGCCGTGGGCAGCCATGCGCGAGGCCGGGTGGAGGCCGCTGGCACTGGGCGGCGCGCTGGGTCCTCGTCACGGTCAGCGCCCTCGGACTCCAGCTGCTGACCGGACAGCTCTGAGCGGGACTCCGCCATGGGTGCGGCCACGCGCCTCCCGCCCGGACGGAGCACACGCGCCCCCCGCCGGAGTACCGGTCGACGCCGTCCGGGTGCGGGCGCGGATGTCACCTCGACGGTCCATCATGAGGAGGGTGAGCGCCCGCGTCCCGCCCGGCTGGCCGGACCACGTCCCACCCCCGGAGCACCACGGCTGGCAGCGGCGAGCGGCGGCGTGGCTGCTGGACCTGTGCCCGCCGGACTACCGCGCCCACGCCGTCCTGCTGCGCCACGAGCTCGTGCTGGCGCGGTTGGCGGGTCACCACGTGCAGGCGTCGCTGGAGGGCGTCGCCCAGGCCACGTCCACGCTGCGAGCCGACCTCGCGGGTCTCGTGCCGGCGTCCGCCGTGGAGGAGGCGCTGACGGCGCTGGACCACGAGCGGGCCCGCCTGCTGCGGGCCCAGCACGGCATCGTCCTGGTCGAGCAGGCGCTGACCGGACGGCGGTTCGTCCCGCGGCTGTGACGAGCCCCACGGTTCAGCCGGCGGCGACGGCGACCCGACCTTTACCCGACCTGCACCGAATCATCGTGCGGGCCGACCAGGCTGCGACCTGCCGGGCGCCTAGACTCGGGCGGTCACCGCGGATCACGGCGATGACCGACGACGGAGCCCACGAGCCGAGAGGACCAGCCTTCCGATGAGCCTGCTGGCCAGCGTCCGCGGACCTCGTGACCTGCGGGACCTGAGCGCACAGCAGATGGTGGCGCTGGCCACCGAGATCCGCGAGCACCTCGTGCAGTCGGTGTCGCGCACCGGTGGGCATCTCGGACCGAACCTGGGGGTCGTCGAGCTGACGCTGGCGATGCACCGCGTCTTTGAGTCCCCGCGCGACACGATGGTCTTCGACACCGGCCACCAGTCCTACGTCCACAAGCTGCTCACCGGGCGGCACGACCTGTCGACGCTGCGCAGTCGCGGCGGCATCTCGGGGTACCCCAGCCGGGCCGAGTCCGAGCACGACGTGGTCGAGAACTCGCACGCGTCGGCGTCGCTGTCGTGGGCGGACGGCATCGCCAAGGCGCGACAGCTGCGCGGGGAGTCCGACCGGTACACCGTCGCGGTCATCGGGGACGGCGCCCTCACCGGCGGGATGGCGTGGGAGGCCCTGAACAACATCGCGTCGGGACAGGACCGCAAGCTCGTCGTCGTCGTCAACGACAACGAGCGCTCCTACGCCCCGACCATCGGCGGGCTCGCCTACCACCTCGCGACGCTGCGGACCACGCGCGGCTACGAGCGGTTCCTGGAGTGGGGCAAGCAGGCCCTCGCGCGCGGTGGCGCCCCGGGGCGGCTCGCCTACGAGACGTTGCACGGCGTCAAGAAGGGCCTGAAGGACATCGTCGCGCCGCAGGGCCTCTTCGAGGACCTGGGCCTGAAGTACATCGGGCCGATCGACGGCCACGACGTCGAGGCCGTCGAGCACGCGCTGGTGAGGGCCAAGGCGTTCGGCGGCCCGGTGATCGTGCACGTCATCACGCGCAAGGGCAACGGCTACGCGCCGGCGATGGCCGACGTGGCCGACCAGGTCCACGCCGTGGGCGTCATCGACCCCGAGACGGGGGAGCCGGTGGCGGGTCCGGGATCGGGCCGGTCGTGGACGTCGGTCTTCGCCGACGAGATCACCGAGATCGGGCGGCAGCGCAGCGACGTGGTCGGTATCACCGCCGCGATGCTGATCCCGGTGGGCCTGCACAAGTTCGCGGACGAGTTCCCGGAGCGGGTGTTCGACGTCGGCATCGCCGAGCAGCACGCCGTCACCAGCGCCGCGGGCATGGCGTTCGCGGGTCTGCACCCGGTCGTCGCCGTCTACGCGACCTTCATCAACCGCGCGTTCGACCAGCTGCTGATGGACGTCGCGCTGCACCGTGCCGGCGTCACGTTCGTCCTCGACCGGGCCGGCATCACCGGGCCGGACGGCGCCAGCCACCACGGCATGTGGGACATGGCGCTGCTGCAGGGCGTTCCCGGCATCCGGATTGCCGCCCCCCGGGACGTTCCCCGCCTGGCCGAGGAGCTGCGCGAGGCGGTCGGCGTCGACGACGCGCCGACCGTGATCCGGTTCGCCAAGGACGCCGTGCCGGACGACATCGACGCGATCGAGCGCCTCGGCGGGGTCGACGTGCTCTCGCGGGCCGACGACCGTGACGTGCTCGTGGTCGCGGTGGGGACACTGGCCACGCTGGGGCTCGAGGTGGCGCACAGGCTCCAGGCACAGGGGATCGGCGCCACGGTGGTGGATCCGCGGTGGGTCGTGCCGGTCGATCCCGCCCTCGTCGAGCTGGCCCGCGGCCACCGTCTCGTCGTCACGGTGGAGGACGGCGTGCGCAGCGGCGGCGTGGGGTCCCGCATCGCAGCCGAGCTGCGGGACGCCGGCGTGGACGTGCCGGTCCACGCCGTCGGTGTGCCCTCGCGCTTCCTCGACCACGGCAGCCGCAGCGAGGTGATGGCCGAGATCGGGCTGACGGCCCAGGACGTGGCACGTGACGTGGCCGGCCGGGTGGCCGCGGGGGACGTGACGGCCGGCGACGAGACCGTCAGCGGTAGCGGACGTCGCGCTGCCAGCTCGCCTCGGACACCGGGTCGCTGAGCGCCTGCCGGACCGTGTCGCCGCCGGTCGGGGCCGGCGCCACCTCGTCGGCGGTCACCAGCAGCGGGACGGCGTAGGCACGCTCCCACTCGTCCGTCGCCGACCATGCCGCGGCGACGAAGGCCGGGTCGATCCGCGCCAGGTCGTACCAGCCGCGGCTGCGCATGGGCACGGCGAGCGCGCGCATCCCCGACCCGTCCTCGGTCGCGAGGTGGCGGCGCAGGGCGGGGGAGAGCAGCAGGCTCGGCACGTCGACGCCGCCGACCGGGCGCAGCACGGCCTGACCCGAACCGGCGTCCCGGCGCAGGCGCTGCACCGCGAGGTGCCCCATGCCCTCGGCGTGCTGGCGCACCGCGGGCCACCAGCGGCGGGCGGACGCTCCCGTCGCAGCGACGACCCCTGGTGGCAGCAGCGCCACCGCGTCAGGGTCCTCCAGCAGGCCGAGCACTCCCAGGCCGGCCTCCAGCGCTCCGCCTAGCGGCCGCTCGAGCACCCACGAGCGCCCCGGGTGCGCCGGGTGACCGGCAGGCACGGCGACCGCGCGGGCGGCCTGGCGCAGCACCGATGCCGCGTCGACGCCGAGGTCGGCCACCAGTCGCCGCAGCCGCAACCACTCGGTCAGCCGCCGGCGGGCGGTGACCGAATCGGGCAGGTGCGGGCCGACGGCCCCTCGCACGTCCGGCCACCCGACGAAGACCGGTGGGACGCCGTCCAGCACCAGGCCGCGCTCGCGCGGCTGGATGTCCAGGTCCTCCAGCACGCTGACGGCGAGCACGCAGCCGCGCAGGGCGAGGACGTCGGACGCAGGCGGCTTGGACGCACTGGGTTTGGACGCACTGGGTTTGGATTCACGGGGTTTGGATTCACGGGGTTTGGACACACGGGGCACCCGGGAAACGGTAGTCCCGGCGGGCCTCGCCAGGGGCGGGTCGCACCCGGACGGGGGACGCGCGGGGACCCGGCGTCCCGCGTCCGTCACCACCTGTGCCGGCCGGGCTCTGATGGTGGCCCCGCGGAAGCCGGTATCACCTGGCCAGCGAAGAGAGTGGCACGTTGTCGCCCGACTCGCCGGCGTGTCGGGGCGAGAACGTGCCGCTCAACCTGGGGTGGGGGCGAGAACGTGCCGCTCAACCTGGGGTGGGGGCGAGAACGTGCCGCTCCCGCCGTGCGGCCGTGGATCGGCTGGGTCGTGCCCGTGGTGGTCCTGGTGGTGCTGCTGGCGCTTCCGTTCGTCACTCTCGACCTGCCCGGGGTGCTGCCCGACCGGGTGAACGGCCCGGGGTCGATGCAGCTGCCGGCGCTGTGCCTGGTCTTCGGCGGCATCGCGCTGTCGTACGACGTGCTGTTCGGGCGGACCGGCCTGCTGTCGTTCGGTCACGCCCTCTTCGTGGCCGCCGGCTCGTACGGGACCGCCCTGTCGCTCGCGCACCTCGACGTCGGCCTCGGCGTCGCCGTGCTGCTGACGCTCGGAGCCGGCCTGGTGCTGCGTAACCCCTCGGGTCTGACCGGGGGCGAGGAGGGCCTGCCGCTCGTGCGTGACGCGGTGCCCGACCTGATCACCGGCGTCGTCAACGCCCCGTACCGGTACTGGTTGGCGCTGGCGTACCGGGAGAACGAGGAGCGTGTCGCCGTGCTGGGCGTCTCCACCTACCGTGCCAAGCTGCTCGCCGTGGTCGTCGGCGGGTTCCTCGGCACCCTCGGCGGCATTGCGCACCTGCTCGTCGTCGGCGGCGCGGGACCGACGATCACCACGGCCGACTTCACCCTGGGCCTCCTGGTTATGGTGGTGCTCGGTGGGGCGGGCAGCCGCTGGGGCGCGGTGATCGGGGGCGTCCTGTACACCTACCTCGACAGCCGGCTGCTCCAGCTGGCATCCTCCGACACCGTGCAGTCGCTTCCCGCCGTGGTCCGGGTACCGGCGTCCGAGCCGCTGTTCGTCCTCGGCGGTCTGTTCATCCTCGTGGTGTTCTTCGCCCCCGGCGGTCTGGTGGGGCTGGCCAAGGGCCGCGCCGTCGGGCCGAGGACGCTGGCTCGACGCCGGCGGAGGGCGGCGTGAGAGCCCCCGTCCGCGGCGGTTCCCTGGAGCTGCACGAGCTCGCACCCGGGAACGGGCCGCTCGTGCTGGCGCTGCACGGCATCACGGCCAACGCCCTGATCTGGGCGCCGCTGGCGCGCTCGGTCTCCGGCCGGCTCCGCGTCGTGGCGCCCGACCTGCGAGGCCGGGCCGGCAGCCGCGCGGTGTCCGGACCCTGGGGCCTGGGCGCCCACGCGGACGACGTCCCCGCGGTCCTGGACCACCTCGGTGTCGAGCGGGCCGTGCTCGCTGGTCACTCGATGGGCGGGTTCGTCGCGGCGCTGGCTGCCGTCCGGCACCGCGACCGCGTGTCCGGCGTCCTGATGGTCGACGGCGGGCTCGCGTTCCCACCCCCGGCGGGTCTGGACGGCGACGCGCTGCTGCACGCCGTGCTCGGTCCGGCGATGTCCAGGTTGTCGATGACGTTCGGCTCGGACGAGGAGTACCTCGCGTTCTGGGCGCAGCACCCCGCGGTCGGACCCGCCCTGCGCAGCCCCGCCGCCGACGCGCTGCGCGGTTACCTGCTGCACGACCTGGTCAACGACGGGTCGGGGGCCTTCCGCTCGTCGTGCGTCTTGGACGCGGTGCGTGCGGACGGGCTGGGCGTGCTGGTCGACGCAGAGGTGCACGGCGCGGTCCGTGCGGCGTCGCAGCCGATGACGTTGCTGTGGGCCGCGCGGGGGCTGATGGACGAGCGGCAGGGACTGTACGACGAGGGCCGCCTCGCCGCCCTCGACGTGCCACCGCGGGTGCGGGTGCGCCACGTGGGCGACACCAACCACTACGACGTGCTGCTGGCGGACGCGGCCGTCGACGTCCTGGCCGAGGAGCTGCTGGCCGTGGTCGACCTGGCACGCTGAGGGGCGTGCACCCCTCCGTCGCCCTGATCACCCTCGCCGTCGCCGACGTCGTGCGCTCCCGGCGCTTCTACGCGGGCGCGCTGGGCTGGCCGGTCGTCTACGCCGATGACGACGTCGTCTTCGTCCAGGTCGGGCACGGCCTGCTCCTGGCGCTGTGGGGCTCGGACGACCTCGCTGCCGACATGGGCGTCGCGCCGGCACCACCGGGCGGCACGGCGGTCGTGCTGGCGCACAACGTCGGGACGGAGGCCGAGGTCTCCCGAGCCGTGGCCGAGCTCGTGATGGCCGGTGGGCGCGTGGTCAAGCCGGTGCAGCAGGCCGCGTTCGGTGGGACGCAGGCCTACGTCGCCGACCCGGACGGCCACGTGTGGGAGGTCGCGCACAACCCCGGCTGGCACGTCGCCGACGACGGTACCGTCACGCTCCGCGCGCCCGGCTGACGCCGCCGTCGACCCATGTGGTCAGCGGGACGCCCGCCGCGGCGGCGGCGGCGGAGAGCGCGTCGACGTGGACGACGTCCCTGCCGACTCGCTGCAGCAGGCTGGCGCCGACGCCGGCCCGGTACCCGGACGCGCAGTGCACCAGCAACCGGACGTCGGGGAGCTCGTCGACCCGACCCAGCAGCTCGTGCACCGGGATGTTGACCGCGCCGTCGACGTGCGAGGCCGTGTACTCGTCGGTGCGACGTACGTCGAGCACGACGTCGTCCTGCGTCCGGTCGGCGAGCATGCCGTGCCAGTCCAGACGGGGGTAGCTGGTGGTGGGAGCACCGGGTGCCACCTGCTCCGGACCGTTCCCCAGGGCCACGTCCGGGGAGTCGACCCCGATGCGGGACAGGTCCCTGACGGCGTTCGTGACGTCGTTCCGGGTCCCGACCAGGGTCAGCGGTTCTCCCCAGGGCAGGACCCAGCCGAGGAAGGTGGTGAAGCTGGCGCCGTCGGCGTACTCGAAGCTGACGACCCCGGCCAGGTGGTCGTCGGCGAACGCGACCCGGTTGCGCAGGTCGACCACCCACTCCCCGTCGCGCAGCCGCCGGGTGAGCTCCTGCGCCTCCAGGGACCGGGGCACGCAGAGCTCGCCGGCAGCCGGCCCCGCGAGGTTGGCCGGGCGCATGTGCGCGTAGTACGAGGGGTACTCACCCAGGTTCAAGATGAGCTCACGGACGAAGTGCTCCTCGTCGGTGTTGGTCAGGGCGTGGTTGTCGCTGAGCTGCTCACCCACCGTGGACGAGCTCGCCCCGGTGGCGGGGCCGCTGGAACAGAACGAGCCGAACCCGTGCGTCGGGTACAGGTCGGCGTCCTGGCACGGGTGACGACGTACGACAGGTGGTTCTCGGTGTGGCCAGGGGTGGCGACCACCACGACCTGCAGGGCGCCGACCTGCAGCCGCTGGCCGTCCCGCACCGGGTGCGCTCGAACTGGACGTCGTCCACGGCGTTGACCAGGTAGTCGATGCCCAGCCGCCCGGCCAGATGGAGACCGCCGGTGACGTAGTCGTTGTGGATGTGCGTCTCGGCCACGTGCGTGATCCGGACCCTCGCCCAGGCGGCGGCCGCCTCCCCCGGTCGGTGTCGCGCTGAGGGTCGACGACGAGGGCCACCTCGCCGTCGTGGACGACGTAGGACCGGTCGCCCAGCGCGGGCGTGTCGATGACGATGACGTCCACATGTGCCTCCCGGGGGGAATGTAGCTGCCGGGGTGCGAGGTCTCCACACGACGATCCGGGCGCCGAGCTCGGCGCAGTTCCCACCGGTCAGGGAGAAGGCGTCCTCGTGCCCTCGACGCTCGGTGCGCCGTCCGCCGTCCGGCCCGTGCCCCAGATGCCGCGGCGAAAGAGCAGCACGACGACGACGAAGATGGCGCCCGTGATGGTGCCGATCGCGTCGACGCCCGCCGTCGCCAGGAAGTCCTCGAGCTGGACGATGATCGCGGCGCCCAAGGTCGGTCCCCAGAGCGTGCCGATCCCCCCAGGATGGTCATCACCACGACCTTGCCCGACGTCGTCCAGTAGACCTCCTGCAGGGAGGCGAACCCGTGGCTGATGGCGAAGACGCCACCGGTGATCCCGGACAGGAACGCCGAGAGGGCGAACACCAGCAGCTGGTACCGCTCGATCGGGTAGCCGAGGGCTCGGGCGCGGGCAGGGTTGTCGCGGATACGAGGGCGGCGGTCACGTCGGCGAGGCCGCCGCCCTCGAGGACGACCGCTGCGAAGCGGTCGTGCGCCGCCGCTGCCTTCTCGATGCCCGCGGTGTGGGTCCGCACCGTCGCGTGGACCAGGGACAGCTCGTCCAGCGCCGCCGCCTGTTCTGCGGCGTGCCGTGACTGCACGAGCGACACCGCGGCCAGTGCGGCAAGCGAGCCGAGCAGGGAGACCTCGTCGACGATGAAGGCCCGGCGCGTCCGGTTGGAGGCGAACAGCAGGCCCACGAACTCGTCCTCGACCAGCAGGGGCACCCCCGCAGATGGCCACCAGACCCTCGTCCCCGACCACGTCGTCGATCTCCCCGGTATGCCGAAAGCGCTCGTCTTCGGGGTAGTCCGCCGTCCAGTAGGGGTGACTTGTCTGCGCCACCAGGCCCCCCAGGCCTGCGCCGAGCGGCAGCCGCAGGTTCTGGAACCGGGCCGACACCGACCCGGCGGTCGCCCGCATGATCGTGTCACCGGCTTCCGGGTCGAAGAGCGTCAGATAGGCGACGTCCGTGCCGACGAGCGTGCGCGCCCGGCGCACGATGGCGTCCAGCACCCCGCCGGAGTCGCGCAGGGAGGCCAGGTCGCGAGCGACCTCGACCAAGGCGGTGAGCTCCGACTCGCGCCTGCGCCGCGCATCCATCACGGCTCGGACGCGCAGGGCGAGGTCGTGCGCCGCGGCACCCATCTCGGCGTCACCCGCGGCCAGCCGGCGCGCCTGCGCCTCCAGCTGCTCCGCGGGAGCGTCGTCGGCCAGGAGCCGAAGCAGCGCAAGAGCGGTCTGGGGCATGGTCGCGATGCTCCCACGCGAGTTCCGACTCATGACCGGGTCGGGCATCAGCGCTCGACGGCTTCGCCGAGGCTCGCCACCAGCTGCTGGACCGACGTGCTCAGCGGTGGCTCGAGGAGCTGCGACGCCGCGGGCACGGTGACGCTCCTGGTCGGTGGAGGGCCTGGCTGCTCCGGTCGGCGGCCAGGGTGACGTTGGGTCCCTAGTGCGCCGTCCAGCCGCCGTCGACGGTGAACGAGGAGCCGGTGATCGAGGCGGACGACGGGCCGCACAGGAAGGCGACCATCTCGGCGACCTCCTCGGGCTCGATCAACCGCTTGACGGCCACCGGCTGGAGCATCACCCGCTCGAGGACCTCGTCCTCGCTGATGCCGTGGCTCCTGGCCTGGTCGCTGATCTGCTGCTCGACCAACGGCGTCCGCACGTAGGCGGGGTTGACGCAGTTGCTGGTGACGCCGTGCTCCGCGCCCTCCAGGGCCACCACCTTCGACAGCCCCTCGAGGCCGTGCTTGGCGGTGACGTAGGCGGACTTGTAGGCGCTGGCGCGCAGCCCGTGGGCGCTGGAGACGTTGACGACCCGCCCCCAGCCCGCCTCGTACATGTGGGGCAGCGTGCGGCGCACGAGCCGGAAGGGCGCCTCGAGCATCACCCGCAGGATCAGGGAGAACCTGTCGACCGGGAACTCGTGCACCGGGGCGATGTGCTGGAGCCCGGCGTTGTTGACCAGGACGTCGACGTCGGCGGGCAGCGCGTCGACCGCTTCGAGGTCGGACAGGTCGCACAGGAGCGCCTCGATCCGCTGGTGGGTGTCGGCGAGGGTCTTGACGCCGTCGGCGTCCAGGTCGACGGCGAGCACCCTCGCACCGGCGGTGGCGAGCCGGACGGCGCACGCGGCCCCGATCCCGCTGGCGGCTCCGGTGACGAGGGCGCGGCGACCGGACAGGTCGGTCCACGGCGCGCGGGGCTCTGGCTCCATGGCAGGGAATACTAGGACCGGACAGCACCGCCAGACGTGTGCCGAGAACACATAGTTGTGGCCCGCCCGGTGGCGGGCCGGGCTCGCGCCCGCGCAGCGACGTCGGGGAGGGCACGGGGCCGGCTCGCCGAGTGTCCCGCTCCGGTGCGCCGCGCCGGCGTGTCCCACCGCAGCGGGACACTCGGCAGCGATGGCGGGCCAGTCAGGGCGCAGGTTCGTCGGGCAGGTCCTCGGACGGCGGCGGCGCGGTCATCGCGGCCACGACCGGGCCGCTGACCAGTCGCACCTGCCACGGGCGCGCGCCGGACGCCGTCAGGGCCGCGGCGACCGACTGCTCGTCCAGGGGCTCGGGCGGGGTCCAGCACAGACGGCGCAGGGTGTCGGGCGTCAGCACGTTCTCGACCGGCAGGCGGTGCTCGGCGGCCAGTGCCGCCACTGCCGCGCGGGCCGCCGTGAGCCGGTCGGCGGCGGTCGGGTCCCGGTCCTTCCACAACCGTGGTGGCGGGGGGCCGTCACCGGGCAGCGTGTTCGGTGGCAGGTCGGCGTCCTCGGTCGTACGACCGCGCGTGATCGCGGCGAGCCAGCGGTCGGCCAGGCGGCGGTTGGCCGGACCGGAGAAGATCGGCAGCTTGGTGAGCGCGTTCGTCGTGGTCGGCATGGTGGTCGCCGCCGAGATCAGGGCACGGTCGGGAAGCACCCGCCCGGGGGCCAGGTCGCGGCGCCGCGCCATCTCCTCCCGCTCGTGCCACAGCTCTCGCAGCACGGCGAGCTGACGCCGTGACCGGACGGCGTGCAGTCCCGACGTCCGCCGCCACGGGTCCTGGCGCGGCGGGCTCGCCGGTGCGTCCCGCACCGCGGCGAACTCCTGACGGGCCCACTCGGACTTGCCCTGCGCCGTGAGCTCGGCGTCCAGCGCGTCACGCAGCTCCACGAGCACCTCGACGTCCAGGGCCGCGTAGCGCACCCAGGGCTCGGGCAGGGGGCGTGTCGACCAGTCGACCGCGGAGTGCTCCTTGGCCAGCTGCCAGCCCAGCAGCCGCTCGACGATCGCGGCGAGCCCCACCTTGGCGTACCCGGCCAGGCGCGCTGCCAGCTCGGTGTCGAACAGGTCACCGCCGGGGCGCAGCCCGACCTCGGCCAGGCACGCCAGGTCCTGGGACGCGGCGTGCAGCACCCACTCGGTGTCCGCGAGGGCGCGGGAGAGCGTCGAGAGGTCCGGCAGCGGGACCGGGTCGACGAGCACCGTCCCGGCGCCGTCCCGGCGCAGCTGGACGAGGAAGGCGCGCTGGCCGTAGCGGTAGCCGCTGGCGCGTTCGGCGTCGACGGCGACGGGGCCGTTGCCGCCGGCGAGGATCTCGACCGCACGCGCGAGCTGCTCGGGCGTGGTGACGAGGTCGGGGACACCGTCACGCGGTGCGTCCAGTGGCTGCGCGGGGATGCCTGGTTCGTCCGGCTGCGCGTCCTCCGGCGCGTCCACGGGCCCGGTGGTCTCGGTGTCCATGGCGTCACCGTAGGCCGCAGGTGCTCCCGCACCGGTGAGGCGGGGCCGCGTGGGCGGGGTCAGGCGATGAGGCCGGCGCGCAGGGAGAGGATGACCATCTCGGCGCGGTCGCCCGTACCGAGCTTGCGGGCGATACGGGCCAGGTGGCTCTTGACGGTGAGGGCGGAGAGCCCCAGGGCGTCACCGACGTCGCGGTTGGAGCACCCGTCGGCCACCAGCTGCAGCACCTCCACCTCGCGCGCGGACAGCCCGTGGACGCTCGACGGCACGGTCGTGGAGGAGGACGCGCCCTGGTGGCTGGTGCCCAGGAAGCAGCGGACCCCTGCCGCGAGCGCCGCACGGACCGTGTACGGGTCGTCGCTGGTCGAGATGACGATGGTGCGTGCCCAACCGGCCGCGCGCAGGTCGCGTGCCAGGGCGATGCCGGTGCCGTCGGACAGGCCGGCCTCGACGACGCACAGCTCTCCGGGTCGTCCGGCGCCGGCGCGGCGGGCTTCGTCGACGGTGGTGGCGGCGAGGACGTCGCTGGCGCCGAGGGCGCGCAGGATGCGCACGGCTGTCTCCCGTGCCGCCGGGTGGCGCACCGCCACGAGAGCGGTGAAGCGGCCCTGGCGCACGGACCACCGCGTGGTGGTCTGTTCGACGACTGCGGTCACCGCGCGCCTCCTCGAGACGTCGTCGACCCCCGGTGGGGTCTGCATGCCAGGTGTATCGGCCCGGCGGGGGGAGTCCTTGAGGCCGGCGCGCAGGGCGGCGAGGTTGGCGCGCGAGTCAGCGGGCGCGGCGCTGCAGCGGTGCGACACCCGGCGGCAGCGGCGGCAGGCCGGCCACGGTGCACAGCAGCTCGACCCACCCGCGCAGGTGCGGCCTCAGGTCGGTCTCGAGCGGCGTCCAGGAGGCACGGATCTCGATCTCCACGCTCGAGGGCCGGTCGGCGAGGTTGCCGTAGCTCTCCGAGACCACCCGGGTCACCGTACCGCCGTGGGCCACGGCGCGGGCGCCCGCGCCGTCCAGGCTCTCGCCCAGCCAGGTCCAGCCGACCTGACCGAGCATGGGGTCGGCGCCCATCTCGGGCTCCAGCTCGGCACGCACGAAGGTGACGACACGGAACGTGCCCTCCCACGCCTCCTGGCCGGCCGGGTCGTGCAGCAGCACGAAGCGGCCGGACGCGAGCTCGTCGTCGCCGAGGACGACGTCGGCGGTGAGGGCGATCGAGTGGGGGGCGATCCGGCCGGGCGCAGGCACCTCGGTGAGCACGACCTCCGACCGGAGCCGGACGTCGCGCAGCCCGTCGACCGCCGTCCCGAAAGCCTCGGGGACGACGCCTGGCACCTCGCGTACCGCCACGTCCGCAGCGTACGTCCGGCGACGCGTCCGACCCCGCAACCCGCGCCCGCGCGCGTCGCCCTACCGTGCCCGAATGCTCTCCCTGTTCGGCCCCGGGCTCGCGCTGCTCTCCGCGGCGCTGTGGGGGTCCGCCGACTTCGCGGGTGGTCTCGTCTCGCGGCGGCTGCCGCCGGTGGCCGTCGTGGCGTGGTCGCAGGGGTTCGGGCTGGTCTCGGTGGCCGTGGCCGCGGTGCTCACCGGTGCCTACGCCGACCCGACCGGCTGGGTGCCCTGGGCCGTCCTCGCGGGTGCCAGCGGCTCGCTGGCGCTCGTGCTCTTCTACGCGGCACTGTCGGCCGGGACCATGGGGGTGGTCTCGCCGATCGCCGCGCTGGGGGCCGTCGTCCCGGTGGTGCTCGGCCTGGTCGCGGGGGAGCGCCCGACCCTGTTGCAGGTCGTCGGCATCGTCGTCGCGCTGGCGGGTGCGGCCGCGGCCAGCGGGCCGGAGCTCAGCGGCGCCGGCCGCGCGCGGCCGGTGGGCCGCGCCGCGCTGGCGGGGGGCGGGGTGGGGGTGGCGCGGGACCTGATCGGGCGCGGCGCGGAGTCGGGGACGGGGGTGACCCTGG
>JBBSNO010000050.1:0-14065 GCA_038232615.1 Actinomycetales bacterium | reverse complement strand
GCTGCACGACGACGGGCTGGCGACGGTGTCGGTGCGCCCCTGGCACGATCTCAGGGTGCATATCGAGCTGATCGGCCACGACTGCCCGATCCTGACCGGCGTGACGGTGGGGGTGCAGAGCGGCACCGACGTGGTCGACGAGCATGCTGCGGACGGGACAGCGGACCATTGGCTGCTCGACGTCCGCCTCGTTGACGGACCCGACCTGCGCGGGCCGTCTGTGCACGGCAAGCCCGGCGCACGCTTCATCTACCTCTCGTGGGTGCACGCGACAGAAGGGATGTTCCGGCGGGCGAAGCTCATGCTGGACGGCGTCCCGCACCACCTGCTCGTGCCCGACGGACCGGGCCTGCTCGGCCGTGCCGGGTTGACGATGCCGGATGGCTCCCCGCTCTGCGCTGCGGTGCGTCCGCCGCAGATCGACTGGTCCGCTCGCTGAGCCTGATGTCCTGCCGATACTCCGGTCCCGGGCCTCGCCGCGGCTGCGGGGTTCGAAGCGACCCTGTCATGCGGCGCCTCGAGGTGCGTCACCAGAGGACGGCCTGCTCGCGCAGGAACGGCGCCGCCACCGAGGCCACCCGCTCCGCCTGCCCGAGCCACGGCGCGTGGCCACCCGGGACGACGTGCAGCTCGGCGTCGGGTAGCGCCGTGGCGGTCCGCCGCCCGACCGCCGGCGACCCGAAGGGGTCGTCGGCTCCCCAGACCAGCCGCACCGGGTGGGTGATCCGGCCCAGCTGATCCGCGGTCAGCCGCATCGCCGGTCGTGGCCCCCGCAGGCGCAGCAGCGTGCGCAGCGTCGGCAGGAACGTCGCGGCGAAGCCGTCGCGCTGCTCGGTGGCGAGGAGCACGTCCGCCACCTCCGGGACCAGCGGGTCCTCGTGCACCATCTGCGCCAGGCGCTGCACCTGCCGGGCGGACGGCGGCTCCGCCCGGTCGAGCAGCCGGGACAGGACCGGCACCGAGAGCATCCGCATCGGCAGGGGCGCCGAGCTGTCCAGCACCAGGGCCGGACACCCGACGTGCACGGCCGCCGTGACCCGCGAGGGCTGCTCCAGCGCGAACCAGAACGTCCACAGCGACCCGAGGGAGTTGGCGAGGAACACCGTCGGGCCCAGCCCCAGGCCGTCCAGCACCTGCTCGAGGAACGCCACGGCGTTGCCGCGGTAGTCGTCGAAGAACGAGTCGGCCGTGTCCGTGAGCCCGTACCCGGGCAGGTCGATGCCGTGGCATCTCACGCCGTGCAGGCGTGCAATCAGCGGCGCCCACATCGCCGCGGGTGTACCGATCCCGTTGAGCAGAACCACGGGCGGCCCCTCGCCGCAGACCAGCACGTGTGCCCGCCCGTGGCAGGCGGGGGCCTCGACGTAGCGGGACTCGGCCCTGACGTCGTACCGGCGCAGCAGACGCTGCTGGGCATCGGAGAAGCTCGAACTGGACATGGCTGCTCCCTGAGGCGAAAGTGGTTTACATTGCGTCAATCAGGCTACGACGGAGGTTTACATGACGTCAAGGGCGGACGCCTACGGGGATCCGAGTACGCGCACGAGGATCCTGGAGGCCGCCCGGGAGGTGGTCGCCGAGCGGGGTATGGCCCTGACGCTCGCCGACGTCGCGGGCCGCGCCGGTGTCTCGCGGCAGGCGGTCTACCTGCATGTCACCGACAGGACCGGGCTGCTGATCGCCCTCGTGCAGCGCATGGATGAGACCCTGCAGCTCTCCGAGTCCCTGGCCCGTGTGCAGGCGGCCGCGCCCGGGCCTGAGCTGATCGAGCAGACGATGGCGCTGCACAGCACCTTCACCGCCGGCATCGACCCCGTCGCCCTCGTCCTGGAGGCCGCGCAGGACCACGACCCGGCGCTCGGTGCGGCGTGGCGGGACCGGATGACCTTTCGGCACCAGGTGCACCGACAGATCGTGCAGCGCCTCGCGGACGCCGGCGTCCTCGCACCGGCGTGGACGGTGGACATGGCGACGGACCTCTTCCACTCCCTCACGCTGCCCGGGCCCTGGCGCGAGCTCACCCGCCACCTCGGCTGGGACGCCGAGACCTACGTCCAGGCCATGACAGCACTGCTCGTGCGCGCGCTGCTCGTCGACCCGGGCGAGGATCCTCCAGTGGCTCCTGGGTCTGGGCCAGGGGTTCTTGTCCTTCGGTGAGATGGCAAAGACGGGCTTGGCTGCGGGGCCGACGTCTACACGGACCACGGTGCCCCCGTCCAGGTAGCAGCAGCAGGACTTTACGTTGAGGTCGGCCGCGATCACCCTGCCCATGGACTTGCTCGCAGCGTCGTTGAGCCACAGTTCCCACCCGTCTAGGTTCTGCTTCTTAACGAAGGGAAAGTCTCCCTCCACGCCGATCACGGAGCCGTTGTCAGCGACCCCGACGAGGACACTGCCTCCGAAGGAGTTGGCGAACGCCGCGATCGATTTCAGCACGCCCCACTCCACGACCGGGTCCTTGTCCTGCGTGTGCAGGTTGAGCCGGGCGGTCGCCTTGAACTCGACGACCTTCGTCTCCCACCGGCAATCATGTGTCGTAGCCGTTCCTCAAGAACTTGACCGTCGTCGGCTTGGGCGGCGAACGGGTTGTCACTTCCGTCAGCGGCACGGTTGACCGGCTTGCCCATCGCTTCCTCGATCTGCTTGAGCAGTCCCCCGCTACGAGATGACAAGGCCCTCCAGGGTCTGCTGGAGGGCTGTTCTCGTCCGTGGGTAGGAATGAACTGCGTACGGTGTACGTTAAGCAAGCTCCCGCCCATGAAGGAGTTCCATGACCGCGCGGCCGCTCCGACCTGTCCTGCCGACCGAACCGACCGCACCGGAGCCCGCTGCCGACCACCCCCTCGACGTCGCGGCGGAGGCGGATCGTCAGCTCGGCGTCCTGCTGGACGTCGGGTACGCGAGCCTCGTCGGCCGGCCGGACGGGTGGCTCACCCATCAGGTGCGGCAGCTGGGCGAGGCGCTGGCCACCGCCGGTCCCTGGATGCGTACCGGCAGCGCCGACCGGGTGCCGTTCGTCGTCGTGGTCAGCCGCCGGCTGGTGCCCGCGGACGCCTCGATGGGCCTGCTCGAGCTCGGTGGCAAGCCCGGGTTCGTCTCGGGGGACCTGGCCGACATCGGGCGGTTCGAACCCATCGAGGCCGTGCGGGTGCCCGACTCCGACGTCTACGCGCTGCTGGACGTCGAGCGCGGGGACGAGTACCTGAACCGGACCCCGGACGAGGCGCTGCCCGTGATCGCGACGCGCGGGCGGAGCCCACTGACGTACGACGAGGGGATCGCCCTGCTCGCGCACGCCCCGCATCTGCTCGAGCCGAACCGCTGCTTCATGCTCGGCGCCTCACGCTGCGGGGACCGACGGGTCCCGGCGCTGTGGATCAGCGGCGGGACGGGCAAGGACGGGCGGGAGCGTCGAGGAGCTCCCAAGCTCGGCTGGTGCTGGGCCGGCAACCGGCACACGTGGCTGGGGCATGCCTCGTGCGCGACCAGGGCCGCCGCCCCGGCGTGACCTGCGCCGTGCGGACCGGCGCCAGGACCGCTAGACACGACGCATGACAGTCGTCGGCTTCCACGCCTCCCACGAGCAGGTCCACCCGACCGCGCTGCTGCGCGCCGTGCGTCTCGCGCAGGACGCCGGCTTCACCGCGGCCATGTCGTCGGACCACTTCTCCCCGTGGAGCTCTCGGCAGGGGCAGTCCGCCTTCGCCTGGTCGTGGCTCGGTGCTGCGCTCGCGACCACCGACGTGCCGTTCGGCGCCGTGAACGCGCCCGGCCAGCGCTACCACCCCGCGATCATCGCGCAGGCCAGCGCGACGCTGGCCGCGATGTTCCCTGGCCGGTTCTGGGTGGCGCTGGGGACGGGCGAGGCGTCCAACGAGCACATCACCGGCGACGGGTGGCCCCGCAAGGACGTGCGGACGGCACGGTTGCGCGAGTGCGTCGACGTCATCCGCGCCCTGCACGCGGGCGAGGAGGTCAGCCATGACGGGTTGGTCACCGTCGATCGCGCGCGCATCTGGACCCTGCCTGAGACACCGCCTCTGCTCGTCGGCCCCGCGGTCAGCGTCCAGACGGCCGGGGACGTCGCCGGGTGGGCCGACGGCCTGATCACGGTCAACGCGCCGCACGACCACCTGCGGCAGATGGTGGACGCCTACCGGGACCGCGGGGGCCGCGGGAAGCTTTACCTGCAGGTGCACCTGTCGTACGACCCCGACCCGGACGAGGCGCTGCGGATCGCGCACGAGCAGTGGCGCAGCAACGTCTTCCCGCCGCCGCTGTGCTGGGACATCGACCACGTCGACGCGTTCGACACCGCGTGCCTGCACGTCCCGGTGGACGCCGTCCGGGACTGCGTGCTCGTCTCGTCCGACCTGGGCCAGCTCACCGCGTGGCTGGCCGACCTCGTCGAGATCGGCTTCGACGAGGTGTACCTGCATCACGTCGGGCAGGAGCAGGAGGGGTTCGTCGAGGCGTTCGGCACACACGTGCTGCCCCAGCTGGGTGCGAGCGCGCCGGAGGTGATGGCATGAGGATCACCGCCACCAGTGACCTGTGGTGGAAGAACTCGGTCGTCTACTGCCTGGACGTCGAGACGTTCCTCGACTGGGACGGCGACGGCGTCGGCGACTTCGCGGGACTCGTGCAGCGTGTCGACTACCTGGCGGAGCTCGGCGTGACCTGCCTGTGGTTGATGCCGTTCTACCCGACCGCCGACCGCGACGACGGCTACGACATCACCGACTTCTACGGGGTCGACGCGCGGCTGGGAAGCCACGGTGACGTCGTCGAGCTGATCCGCACCTGCCGTGACCGCGGGATGCGCGTCATCGCCGACCTCGTCGTCAACCACACGTCCGACCGTCACCCGTGGTTCCGTTCGGCTTTGTCCGGCAAGGCTTCCCGGTACCGCGACTACTACCTGTGGCGCTCCGACACACCCCCGGACACCTCGGGCGAGGTCGTCTTCCCCGACCAGGAGGACAGCATCTGGGAGCTGGACGAGAAGTCCGGCGAGTACTACATGCACCGCTTCTACCGCCACCAGCCCGACCTGAACGTGGCGAACCCGCTGGTACGGGACGAGATCGCCAAGGTGATGGGGTTCTGGCTCGAGCTCGGTCTGTCGGGCTTCCGGGTCGACGCCGTGCCGTTCCTGCTCGAGACCACCGGCATGTCGCAGGGCGAGACGGACCGGTTCACCGACCCGCACGAGTACCTGCGCGACCTGCGGGAGTTCCTGCAGCGGCGCAACGGCGACGGGATCCTGCTCGGCGAGGTGAACATGCCCCACGAGCAGCAGGCACAGTTCTTCGGTGGCTCTGAGGGCGACGAGCTGACGATGCAGTTCGACTTCATCGGGATGCAGAACCTCTACCTCGCGATGGCCCGTACGGACGCGGCGCCGCTCGTGAAGGCCCTGACCGAGCGCCCGGCTGTGTCGCCGGACTGCCAGTGGGCGACGTTCGTGCGCAACCCCGACGAGCTGACGCTGGACAAGCTGAGCGACTCCGAGCGCGACGAGGTCTTCGCCGCGTTCGGCCCGGAAGAGCGGATGCAGGTCTACGGCCGAGGTCTGACGCGTCGGCTGCCCCCGATGCTGGACGGCGACCCGCGCAGGGTCCGGATGGTCTACAGCCTGCTGTTCTCGCTGCCCGGCACCCCGGTGCTGTTCTACGGCGAGGAGATCGGAATGGGGGAGAACCTCGCGGCGCAGGGCCGGCTGGCGGTCCGCACCCCGATGCAATGGACGTCGGGCAAGAACGGCGGGTTCTCCGAGGCGGCGCCCTCGCGGCTCACGGCTCCCGTCGTCGAGGGCGGGTTCGCCCCGGAGTTCGTCAACGTGGCCGACCAGCGCCGCGACCCGGACTCCCTGCTGCAGTTCATCTCCCTGCTGGCCCGCAGGTACCGGGAGTGCCCCGAGCTGGGGTGGGCCGACTTCGACGTCCTCGACCAGCCGCACGCGCAGGTGCTCGCCCACCGTTGCGCCTGGGACGATGGCACTCTCGTCGCGCTGCACAACCTCGGTCCGGAGCCGCGCACCGTGCCGCTGGCCCTGGAGCACTGCGACGAGTCGCACACGCTGGTCGACCTGCTGTGCGAGGGGACGACGCAGCTGGACGCCTCGGGCCGGGCCGAGATCTCGCTGGACGGCTACGGCTACCGGTGGCTGCGTGTCGTGGCGCAGGATTCTCGCCGGCTGGTCTGACAGGCCCACCGCCGGTCCGCGTCGTCAGGACGGTTCGGCCGCGTCCGGAGGTCTGCCGTGTACGTGATATCGATCTCCGTGATGGAGCTCGGGAAGTCCCGCTGGTTGTTCGTGATAAAGCGGTCCGCGCCGGCAGCCACGGCGGTCGCCAGGTGCACGGCGTCCGACGCGCGCATCCGGTACGCCGCGCCGAGTGCCACCGCGAGCTCGCTCGTCGCCAGGTCGACGGGACGCAGGTCCAGTCTCGCCAGCAGCGCGGCCAGCGCCGCGAGCTCCCGGGTGTCGTCCTGCCGCATGGGCTTGGTCAGCATCTCGGGCAAGAGCATGACCGAGCCCACGCCGACGGGGTCCTCGGCGTCAGTAGAGCCGCTGAGGAACAAGGCGGCGACCTTGCGACCGAGCGGGTGGTCCGGGACGGCCGCGTAGATCAGGACGTCCGCATCGAAGGCGTCCATCACCGGCTTCGGCCGCGCCTGACATCGTCGACGAGCTCGTCCGCACGCGAGGGGCTGAGGCCGCCGTCCTTCGGGATGGCGGAGCCACGAGCGGTGACCAGCAGCTCGCGCACCCGCGCGGCCTCTGTCATCGCGCCGCCTGCCCGGCGCGCTCGCAGCCCGTCGGGCCGGACGACCACGGCGACCGGCCGCCCGTGACGCGTGATGGTCACCTCGTCGCCAGCCTCTACGCGGTTCAACAGGTCCAGCATCGCCGCCCGAGCCTCGGACACGGTCATGGACGTCATGGTCGAGTCGTACGTCATAGTACGTACACGTACAGTGCCACTCGGCCAACGCATCCGGTCCGTTACGGGGCTCCCACGACGACCACGCCGTCGTCGAGCGTGCGAGCGCGCCATCCCGCAGCGTCGACGACCGCGTGCGCTGGCGCGAGCTGTGCACCCGCCACCTGCGTCACCAGCGCGCCGCCGTCGCCCAGCCACTGCGCCAGCCCGGCGACGACCGCGCGCAGCGGGTCGAGGCCGTCGGCGCCCCCGTCGAGGGCGAGCGGGCGCTCCGCCTCGCGGTAGTCGCGGGGCAGCAGGCCGAGGTCGGATGTCGGCACGTACGGCAGGTGCCCGACGACCAGGTCGACGGCGCCACGCAGGTTCGCCGGCAGCGCCGCCAACCAGCTGCCCTGGTGCACTCCGAAGCCGAACCGGGCGCCGTTCTCCCGGGCGCACGCGACGGCGTCCGGGTCGATGTCGGTGGCGTGGCAACGGATGTGGGGGCAGCGGCTCCTCATCGCGGCGGCGACCGCCCCGCTCCCGCACCCGACGTCGACCAGGACGGCGTCCGGTCGTCCCAGCTGCGCGACGGCGACGTCCACGAGCACCTCGGCCCGGCGTCGGGGCACGAAGACCGGTGGGCGGACGACGACGCGCACTCCCGCGAAGTCGGCCCAGCCGACCACGTGCTCGAAGGGCTCGCCGGCCACCCGCCGTCCGACCGCCCGCTCGAGCGCGGCGCCGTCGAGCGACTCGCGCAGCACCCGGGCCTCGTCCTCGGCGAACACCGAGCCCGCCGCCCGCAGCCGGCTGACGACGTCGTCGCCCGGGCCCGTCACGTCCGCAGCTCCCGCAGGTGGCGGCGCCGCACGGCGATGTGTAGCGCGGCACCGACCGGCAGGGCACGGACGGCCTGCGGTGCGTCCCCGGCGACCAGGCACGACAACGGCACCTCCGGCTCACCCGCGGTTGGTCCGGCGACCACGTCCACGCGGGTGATGCCGCCGAGCGGGACGGTGCGCACCAGCCGCGCCTCGACGACGACGGCGTCGTCCGGTGCCGGCGCGCCGGGTGCGACGGCGACCGCGTGCTCGGGGCGTGCCACGACCGTCCGGGCCAGGCCCGTCACGGCAGGCGCCAGCACGTCGACGTACCCGACCAGGCGGGCGCAGTCGACGTCGGCGGGATGGTCGAGGACCCCGGTCGTGGGACCTACCTGCCGAAGGGTCCCCGCGACCAGCAGTCCGGTGCGACCGGCCAGGGCGGCGGCCTCGTCACGGTCGTGCGTGACCAGCACGGTGGCCATGTCCGCGTCGTCGAGCACGTCGCGCAGGTCGGCGACGAGGTCGCTGCGCGTCGTGGCGTCGAGGCCGGCGAACGGCTCGTCGAGCAGGAGCACCCGAGGCCCGACGGCCAGGGCCCGCGCGAGGGCGACGCGCTGACGCTCGCCGCCCGAGAGGCTGCGGGCGTCTCGCTCCGCCAGGTGGTCGACGCCGAGCCGCAGCATCCACGGGTCCGAGAGCCGGTGCGCGGCGGCCCTGCTCCGACCGCGCAGCAGCAGGGCCGCCGCGACGTTGTGCCGCACGCTCCCGCGCTGCACGACCGGGCGCTGGAGGACCGCGGCGACGGCGGGACGCACCTCTCGTCGTCCCACCGCCTCGCCGTCGAGCACGACCGATCCCGACCGGTCCTGGGGCAGCATCGCCAGCGCGCGCAGGAGGGTGGACTTGCCGGAGCCGTTGGGGCCCAGCACCGCGAGGGTCTCGCCCGTGGGTACGTCCAGACACGGCACGTCGAGGACGACGTGGCCACCGGCCCGGACGACGAGGTCCCGGCAGGCGAGCCGCGCAGGTGCCGCCAGCGACGTGCCGGTGCTCACGACGGTGCCTGGCGTTGCTGGACGACGGTGAGGACCAGGTTCACCGTGAACGCCAGCCCGAGGAGCACCAGGCCCAGGGCGATCGCCAGCGCGAACTGCCCGCGACCGGTCGCCAGCACGGCCGCGGTCGTCAGGACGCGCGTCTGCCCCTCGATGTTGCCGCCGACCATCAGCGCCGCGCCGACCTCGCTGACCACGGCCCCGAACCCGGCCATCGACGCGGCGAGCAGGGGCAGTCGTGCCTCGCCGAGGAGCGCGGCGAACGAACGGGCCGGCGTCGCGCCGAGAGCCTCCATCTGAGGGCGGAAGTCGGGGTCCACCTGCTGCAGCGCGGTCGCCGAAAGCGCCACCACCACCGGTGTGGCGATCACCGCCTGCGCCACGACCATGGCCATCGGCGTGTACAGCAGGCCGAGCCCGCCGAGCGGGCCGCTGCGCCACAGCAGCACCGTGACGAAGAGGCCCACCACGACCGGGGGCAGGCCGAACCCGGTGTTGGCGGCAGCGAGCACGAGTCGGCGCCCGCGGAACCTGCGCAGTGCCACGAGCGCGCCGAGCGGGACGCCGAGCAGGACGGCCAGCGACGTCGCGGCCAGCGAGATCTGCAGCGTCAGCGCCGTGATGGCCCAGATGTCGTCGTCACCGCTGACGAGCAGCTGCCACGCCTGCGCGAACCCTTCGACCAGCACGTCCATGACGGCGTCAGCCTGTCAGGTCGGCCCCGTCCTTGACGGCGTCGGGGACGAACAGCGGCTCGCCGAGCTCCTCGACGCCGAACTGCCCGATCGACTTCTGGACCGCGTCGGAGACGATCCAGTCCGCGAACGCGGCGGCAGCCTCCGCCTCGACCAGGTCGCTGGCCCGCGTCGTCATCTCGATCACGTGGTAGACGTTCAGCAGGCCGGCGTCGCCCTCGGCGAGCACCTCGAGGTCGACGGTGTCGCGCTGGGTCAGGTATGTGGCCCGGTCCGCCAGCGTGTACGCGCGCTTCTCGTCGGCGATCTGAAGGGTCGCGCCCATCCCCTGTCCCGTCGAGGTGTACCAACCGCCGCCGGGCTCGACGCCCGCGTCGGCCCAGAGGGACAGCTCCTTGGCGTGGGTGCCCGACTCGTCGCCGCGCGACACGAACGGGGACGACGTGGCCGCAACCGTGGCGAATGCCTCCTCCACCGGCATCCCCGTGAGCGCGGCGGGGTCCGCCGCCGGCCCGAGGAGCACGAAGTCGTTGTGCATCACCAACATCCGCCGGCCGGTGTCGCCACCGGCGACGAGGTCCTGCTCTGCGGCGGGGGAGTGCACGAGCACCACGTCGGCCTCGCCGCGCCGGGCCAGCTCGATCGCCTGCCCGCTGCCGACGGCGATGGTCTGGACAGCGATACCGGTCTCGTCGGTGAACCGCGGGACCAGCTCTTCCAGCAACCCGGAGTCCTGGGTGCTGGTCGTCGTCGCGAGCACGATGGTGGTCCGCTCCGGCGCCCCTGCGGGACCGCAGCCGGCAGCCACCGCGAGCAGGAGGAGCGCGGCGATCCTGGTTCGCGCCCTGGTCACCCGCGCAACCTACGGGACGTCGTCCGACAGGCCGTGGCAGCCCGGGTGCAAGAGCTGAGCGGGGAGGCGTCCGGCACCGAGGGTCGTGCCCGTTGGGGCCGAACGGCAAGGGGGGAAGGCTGGCTCCTGCAGGCCTTCGACGATCTCGCATACAGTCGGAGTGTGACGACGGCAGCGGTGGTGCTCGCGGGGGGACGGTCCTCGCGCATGGGCACCGCCAAGTCAGCCCTGGAGTGGCACGGCTCGACCCTGCTCCAGCGCACGGTGGGCATCGTCGGCCGCGCCGTCGACGGGCCGGTCGTCGTGGTCCGAGCACCCGGGCAGGCGCTGCCGCCACTGCCGGACGACGTGCAGGTCGCCGACGACCCGGTCGAGGGCCGCGGCCCGCTGCAGGGGATCGCGGTGGGGCTCGGCGCGGTGGCCGAGCGCGCGGACGCGGCCTTCGTCTGCTCCACCGACATGCCGTTCCTGCACACAGCGTTCGTCCGCCGGGTGGTCACCGCGCTCACCAGCGAGTGGGACGTCGTGCTGCCCCGCGCCGGTGGCTTCAACCAGCCGCTGGCGGCGGTGTACCGGACGACGCTCGTCGGCCCGGTCGAGGCGCTGCTCGCCGCCGACAGGCTGCGGCCGGCCTTCCTCTTCGAGCAGTGCCGCACGCTGCGCCTGGACGACGAGGCGCTGCTGGCCGACCCGCTGCTCGCGGCGGTGGACCCGCACCTGGAGTCGGTGAGCAACGTCAACGACCCGGACGAGTACGCCGCCGCGCGCGCCCGCCCCGGCCCAGAGGTGACCGTCGAGCGCTTCGGCACGCTCGCCGACCCCGCGCGCCGCGGGCCGCACCGCGTCATTGCGGCGACGGTGGCCGAGGCGGCCGCCCAGTCCGGGCTGCCGCTCGACCGGCACGTCGTGGCCGCTGTCAACGGCGACCACATCGCCGGAGACCACTTGGCGCCGCTGGCCGCCGGTGACACGGTCGCCTTCATCTCGGCGCACGCCGGTGGCTGAGCCCGTGGTCGAGAGTCCTGTCGAGATCACCCTCCGCCGCCCTGCGGCGCCCGGCGGATACTTCGGCAACGCCCTCGTCGTGGACGTCACCGACGGGTCGTCCCTCGAGCTGCCGCTGAGCGACGACGTGCTGCGCCGGCACCTCGGTGGCGCCGGCCTCGGCACCTGGCTGATGCACGAGCTCGCGCCCGTGGGGGTCGACCCGCTGTCACCCGAGGCACCGCTGGCCTTCGTCTTCTCGCCACTCGTGGGTACCCCGCTGACGACGAGCGCCAAGTTCGCCGTGGTGGCGAAGTCACCGCTGACCGGCCTGCTCAACGACGCGCTGGCCTCCAGCCACTTCGCGATCAGTGGCAAGCTCACCGGGCACGACGCCATCGTCATCACCGGGCGGGCCGAGCGGCCCTCGGTCCTGATGGTGGACGTCGGCGGCGCGCGGCTGGAGGACGCGTCGCCGGAGTGGGGCATGTCGGCGGCGGACGCCGAGACCTCGTTGCGGCAGCGGCTCGGCAGCCGATGGCGCGTCGCTTCGATCGGGCCTGCGGGGGAGGCCGGTGTGCTGTACGCGACGGTCTCGCACGACGGCCGGCACGCGGGCCGGGGCGGCCTGGGCGCCGTCCTGGGCTCCAAGAACGTCAAGGCGGTCGCGGTCCGGGCCGGCACGAAGGTGCCGCCCCACGACCCTGCCGCCGTGCTGGCTGCGGCGAAGGACCTGCGTGCACGGTCGTTCGGCGCCGCCACCGAGAAGTACCGCGAGCTCGGCACCCTGGCGAACCTACTGGCGTTCAACGCGATCAGCTCGCTGCCCACCCGCAACTTCCAGGCGGCGACGTTCACCGACGCCCCACGGCTCGCCGCCGAGGAGCTCGCGGAGCTGCGCGGGGTCGCCAAGAACTCGTGCGCGTCGTGCACGATCGGCTGCGAGCACATCTACTCCGGCCGTGGCGGGACGACGGTGCGCGTCGAGTACGAGAACGTGTTCGCGCTCGGGCCGATGTGCGGGGTGGGCGACCCGGACGACGTGTTCGAGGCCAGCGCCCGCTGCGACGCCCTCGGCATCGACACCATCAGCGCCGGCGGCACCATCGCCTGGGCGATGGAGTGCGTCGAACGGGGCCTGCTCGACGAGCCGTGGCTGCGCTTCGGCTCCGGGGAGGCGCTGCTGCGGGCCCTCGACGAGATCGGGTCGGGCACCGGCCTCGGTCCGCTGCTCGCCCAGGGGTCGCGGCGGGCCGCCGAGATCGTCGGTGGCGGGTCGGCCGACTTCGCCCCGCACGTCAAGGGCCTGGAGCTGCCCGGGTACGAGCCGCGCACGATGCAGGCCATGGCGCTGGGACTGGCGGTGAACGCCCGCGGCGCCGACCACAACCGCTCCGGCGCCTACGAGGCGGACCTGTCCGGGAAGTTCGACCGCACGGTCGGTGGCGACGCCCACGTGGCCGCTGCGATCGAGACCGAGGACCGTGCCGCGGTGATGGACTCGATGATCCTGTGCAAGTTCCTGCGCGGGGTCTTCACCGACCCTTTCGCGGAGTGGGCTGCTCTGCTCGCTCCGGTCACGGGGTGGGACGTCGACGCAGCCGAGCTCGCCGAGACGGCCCGCCGCATCGTGCTGCTGAAGCGCTCGTTCAACCTGCGCGAGGGCTGGACGGCGGCTGACGACACCCTGCCGAAGCGGTTCCTCGAGGAGCCGCTGGAGATGGGGTCGGGCCGGACGGCGACACTGACCCGCGAGCGGCTGGCCTCGATGGTGCAGTCGTACTACGCCGCGCGAGGTCTTGACGCCGACGGCCGCCCCGGACCTGGGGCCTCCTGACACCGCACGGTCCCAGGGGACGCCTTCGCGCCCTCGCGGTCAGTGGCCACGGAAGGCCTCCTCCAGCCACCAGGCGGGCTCGTCGCGGGTGACCTTCGCGTCGACGAGCAGCGGCGTGCCGCGGTCGCCGGAGAGCCAGTGCCCGACCGCAGCGAGGTCGGACTCGCTCGTCACCGTGACCGCGGTGAACCCGTGGCCCCGGGCGACGGCGGCGATGTCCGTCGGTGGGAACTGCACGGTGTCGAGGGCGAAGCCGTCCGGCCCGAAGTGGTGCACCTCGGCGCCGTATGCGTCGTCGTTGTAGACGATGACGACCATCGGCAGCCCCAGCCGCGCGACGGTGTCGAGCTCCGCTGCTGCCATCAGGCACCCACCGTCCCCGAGGGCGGCAACGGCCAACCGGTCAGGGCGGGCCAGGGCGGCACCGACGGCAGTGGCGAGCCCGAGCCCCACGGACTGGAAGGCCTGGGTGAGGCAGAACCCCTGCTCGTCCGGGACTGACAGGAACGCGCTGGGGTAGCCCATGAAGTTGCCGGAGTCGACGGCGACCACGCGCTCCGCGGGCAGCAGGTCGTCGAGCCGGAGCGTCAGGGTCCGTGGGTCGATGCGGCCGTCCCCGCCGGCGTCCGTGTACGGCACGTCGCGCCAGCGCCCGGACGTCGAGATCTGCTGCCGCACCTCGTCAGTGCGGTAACCGGACGATGAGTCCGCGCCGGCGCCATCGCCGTCCAGGGCGGTACGGACCGCCCGGGCGGTCTCGGCCACGTCACCCAGCACGCCGAACGCCAGCTCCCGTTGCGCACCCAACGCGTCGGGGGTGTCGTCCACCTGCACGACCGTGGCGCCGTCGGCGATGAGCCGACCGTGGCGCATCGTCCACATGTT
>JBBSNO010000049.1:0-14270 GCA_038232615.1 Actinomycetales bacterium | reverse complement strand
TGGGGGCCAAGGTGGTGGACGTCGACGAGCGCGGCATCGAGATCGAGGACCCCGACGGCGGTCGGCGCCGGATGGAGGCGCGCACCAAGATCTGGGCGGCCGGAGTCTCGGCCTCACCGCTCGGCCGACAGATCGCCGCGCAGGCCGGGATCTCGACCGACCGCAGCGGCCGCGTACCCGTCCTTCCGGACCTGACCGTGCCCGGACATCCCGAGGTCTTCGTGATCGGGGACATGATGTCGCTGGACGGCCTGCCCGGCGTCTCGCCGGTAGCGATCCAGGGGGCCAAGCACGCCGCGACGGCGATCCGGCGGTGCCTGGCGCGGGAGGCCGTCGGCGTCCCGTTCCGCTATGTCGACAAGGGCAGCATGGCGACGATCGCCCGCTTCCGGGCGGTGGCGAGCGTCGGCAGGTTCCGGCTACGTGGGTTCCTCGCCTGGGTGGCCTGGCTCGCCGTACACCTTGTCTACCTGACGGCCTTCAAGAACCGGGTCACCGCGCTCCTGCACTGGTCGGTGAGCTTCCTTGGCCGCGGCCGCTCAGAACGCACCACGACGTGGCAGCAGGTCGTCGCCCGGACGAGCATCGCGAGGCTCCCGACGCCGCCGGACACCGACTCGGACCCCCTCCGGTAGCCGGCCGGGTGCGGGCCCCCGCGAGGATGGGCGCGTCACACACCCGTGCCGCCCCCAGGAGGACCACCCATGTCCGACGTCACGCTCGACCACCCGGGCGGCTCGCTGCCCCTGCCCGTGAAGAGCGCGACGAGCGGTCCGGACGGGATCGAGGTGTCGACGCTGCTCGCGAAGACGGGCCTGGTCACGCTCGACCCCGGTTTCGTCAACACCGCTGCCTGCGAGTCCGCGATCACCTACATCGACGGGGACGAGGGGATCCTGCGCTACCGCGGCTACCCGATCGAGGAGCTTGCGGAGAAGGTGAGCTTCCTCGAGGTGGCCTGGCTCCTGATTTACGGCGACCTGCCGGACCCGGAACAGCTGTCGAGGTTCAAAACCCAGATCCGCAAGCACACGATGCTGCACGAGGACTTCCGCGAGTTCTTCGGCGGCTTCCCGACCGACGCCCACCCGATGGCCGTGCTGTCGTCCGCGGTCGCGGCGCTGTCCACCTTCTACCAGGACAGCCTCGACCCGTTCGACCCCGTGCACGTCGAGATGTCCACCGTGCGCCTACTCGCCAAGATGCCGACCATCGCTGCCTACGCCCACAAGAAGTCGGTCGGCCAGCCCTTTCTCTACCCGGACAACACCCTCGGCTACATCGACAACTTCCTGCGGATGACCTTCGGTGTCCCGGCCGAAAACTACGTCGTGAACCCGGTCGCCTCCAAGGCGCTGAACCTGTTGTTCCTGCTGCACGCCGACCACGAGCAGAACTGCTCGACGTCGACCGTGCGGCTCGTCGGATCGTCCCAGGTCAACATCTACGCCGCCATCGCCGCGGGGATCTCGGCGCTGTGGGGTCCGCTGCACGGCGGGGCCAACCAGGACGTCGTGGAGACGCTGCTGGAGATCTGCCACGCCGAGGGCGACACCGCGTCGTTCGTGGCCCGCGCGACGCACACCAACGACCCGTTCCGGCTGCCGGGCTTCGGGCACCGCGTCTACAAGAACTACGACCCGCGCGCGAAGATCATCAAGGAAGCCGCCGACCGCGTCATCAGCAAGCTCGTCGGTGACGACCCGCTGTTTGAGATCGCGCGCGAGCTCGAAGAGGTCGCCTTGTCCGACGACTACTTCGTCGAGCGCAAGCTGTACCCGAACGTCGACTTCTACACCGGTCTGCTCTACAAGGCGATGGGCTTCCCCACGCACATGTTCACCGTGCTGTTCGCCCTCGGCCGCCTGCCCGGCTGGATCGCCCAGTGGCGCGAGATGATCAACGACCCAGAGACCAAGATCGGCCGGCCGCGCCAGATCTACACCGGCGCCGACGAGCGCGACTACGTGGACATCGCCCAGCGCTGAACCTCCTTGCGACGGTCGGGAAGTTCGCTTACGTTGGGTAAGGAGAGGCACCTGAGGTAAGGAGAACGGCATGCCGGCGGCAACGGTCACCAGCAAGGGACAGATCACGATCCCTGTCGAGGTACGGCGGACGCTCGGCCTGCGATCAGGGTCTCGCGTCGACTTTCTCCGGATGGACGACGGCTCGTACGCGATCGCTCCGGTGAACTGTTCCGTGACGGCACTCAAGGGGCTCGTCACGCGGACTGCCGCTCCCGTTCCGATCGAGGAGATGGACGACGCCGTCGCGGCCGGGGCGGCGGAGCGGCACGCTCGGTGATCGGCCTGGACACGAACGTCCTCGTCAGGTACGTCGTCCAGGACGATCCTGGTCAGTCGGCGCGTGCCACTGGGCTCATCGAGGGGCTGGACGACGAACGGCCCGGCTACGTCAGTCTCGTCGTCCTGGCGGAGCTGCACTGGGTACTGCGCCGCGCCTACCGGGCCGGCGCCGATGACGTTGCAGCCGTCGTCACCGGTCTGCTCGACGCGCGGGAGATCGTGGTCGCGGAGGCCGATGCCGTGCGCCGGGCTCAGGCACGGGTCTCGACCGGCGTCGACTTCGTGGACGCCCTGGTCGCCGAGCTGGGCGCGGCTGCCGGCTGCGAGTGGACGGTGACGTTTGACCGGCGGGCATCCCGCCAGCCGGCGATGCGGCTGGTCCCGGAGACCTGACGCGTTGCGGGCCCGGTCAGCGCCAGGCCGATCAGCACCAGCCCTGCCGAGGCGACGGCGACGCCCAGGGTCTCGCCGACCTTGTTCGTGAACTCGAAGGCGACGAACGCGCCGATGCCCAGCACCCAGCAGTGGCAACCAGCTGCCGAGCCCTGCCCGGCGGACGCCGACCGCGAGCAGCACCGGACCGAGCAGGAGGGCCGGCAGCGTGGGCAGCAGGGCCGCAAACTCCGGCCCGCCCCCGTCGGACAGGATCCGGACGGCGGTCGCGGAGTCGATCTCGGGGCCGGTCAGCCGCAGCATGGTTTCGCGCCGCTGTTCCTGGTGGCTCTCTCGCTGTTCCCGGTGGCACTGCTCACGGGCCTGACGGGGCAGGCGCGCACCCTGGAGAGACGTCTGACCGAGTCAGGGAGCGCCTGGTCGGGGCGGAGGACGAGGCGCGCCGGGTGCTGGAGCGGGACATCCACGACGGCGTGCAGCAGCAGCTCGTGACGATGCTCTCCCTCGTCGAGCTGGCCTCCCACCAGGCGGCGCGCGACCCGCAGGCGGCCGCTCGCACGATGGTGGAGGTGGCGGAGGTGGCGAGGACGTCGATCACGGACCTGCGCGAGCTGGTCCGGGGGTATCCGGCCTCCGGTCCTGCAGGACGTCGGACTGGTCGCCGCCCTGGAGAGCCGGATGGCGAGGCTCCCTGCCGACGTCCGGATGAATTCCACCGCGGGCGTGCGCTGGGCACCGGCCGTGGAGTCCGCGGCCTACTTCGTCGTCAGCGAGGCCGTCACCAACGCCCTCAAGCACGCTCCGGGCAGCCGGGTCGCGGTGCTGCTGGCCGACGTCCAGGGGGCGCTGCAGGTCGAGGTGCGCGACGACGGGCCGGGCTTCGGGGCGCCCTCGGCCTCCGCGCGGGGACTGACGGGCCTGCGGGACCGCGTCGAGTCCTTCGGCGGTTCCTTCGTCGTCCGCAGTGCTCCCGGCGACGGCACCAGCGTACGGCGACTTTCCCTCGAGAGGTGGAGTGACGCAAGGTGTTGCGACTCGAGATCGGCGAGGACAACTACCTCGTCCGTGAGGGGGTCCGTCGTCTGCTGGACGACGGACCGGAGGTGGACACGGTGGGCTCGGCGGACGCCGCGGAGCTCGTCCGAATCGTCGGCGAGCTGGTACCGGACGTCGTCCTGACCGACATCAGGATGCCCCCCACGATGTCCACCGACGGCATCACCGCGGCCCTGACCATCCGGGCACAGCACCCGGGCACCGGTGTCGTCGTCCTCTCCCAGCACGCCGACGCCTCGTACGCCTCAGCCCTGTTCGCCGCGAGGACAAGGAGTCTGGCCTACCTGCTCAAGGAGCGCGTCGGTGACCGCGACGAGCTCGTCCGCGCCCTGCGGACGGTCAGCGAGGGTGGGTCGGTGGTGGACCGCTCGTCGTCGACGAGCTCCTGTCCGCCGGACGTCGGGAGAGCGGCTCACCGTTGCTCGTACTGTCCGAGCGTGAGCTCGACGTGCTGCGCGAGATGGCCCAGGGCCGCACCAACCCAGCCATCGCCGGTCGGCTGCACGTCTCGGAGTCAGCAAGCACGTGGCGGCGATCTTCGCCAAGCTGGGGCTGCAGGAGTCCGCCGGCGTCGACCGTCGGGTGAGCGCCGTCCTGACCTACGTCGGGCACGGGACATGAGGTGCCGCGTCAGCTGCCGGGGGCCACGTGGACCACGACCTGCCCGGCCGGTGCGTCGTCGGTCTCGGCCCACCCGGCGCCCGGCTCCGCTCGCTCCCACTGGCGACCGTCGACGGTGACCCGGACGACGTCGAGGCTCTGGGCGCTCGCGACGGCCCAGTGCGCCAGGGCCCAGGCACGCCGGAGTCCGGCGTCCCCCTCGCCGGTCGTCACGGCCAGCGAGGTGCCCGTGGCCCCGGGCGCGGCGTCCAGGTCGCCGAACGCAACCTGTGCGGCGTCGAGTACGGCTTGGGTCCGTGGGGTGATGCCCGACGCACCGGCCTCCTCGACGGCCAGGTCCGCGGGCTCGCGCAGCCGGCACGTCAGCGCGGCGGCCGAGAAACCCGTGAGCGCCGAGGCGAACACGCGGCCCTCCGGCTCGTGGTCGGCATAGGCCTCCGGGAAGCCGCTGCGCTGCACCTGTTGCGCGGCATCGGTGATCGCCAGCCCCTCGTAGCCCTCGATCTCGACCAGCACGTCGTAGAAGGCGTTCGTCGCGTAGACCGGGTCCGTGACCTGCTCCGGTGTGCCCCAGCCCTGCGAGGGACGTTGCTGGAAGATGCCGAGCGAGTCCCGGTCCCCGTAGTCGATGTTGCGGAGCTTCGACTCCTGGATGGCGGTGGCGATCCCGATGGTGGCCGCGCGGGCCGGCAGGCCCCGCTGCACGGCGATGGCCGTGATCAGCGCGGCGTTGGCCGACTGGTCGGGGGCCAGGGAGTGCTCCTGCCCGTCGACGACGGCCGTGCAGCGTTCACTGACCACGACCGGACCGCCCAGGGCGCGGACGGCGAGCGTGCCGGCCACCGCCACCACGGCCAGCGCACCCGCCGTCACGACCGCCAGGCGGATCCGCCGTCCCCGCTGCGTCAGCTGCACCCCCGCTCCTGCGCCGGTCTCAGTTCGCGTGCAGGGCGGCGTTGAGCTCGACCGTCCTGCCGGGGCGGGCCAGGGCCTCGACCGCCCCGGTCGCGGAGTTGCGGCGGAACAGCACGTTGGAGGCGCCCGAGAGCTCGGCAGCCTTGACGCTGCGGGCACCGGAGTCGGACAGCAGCGAGACCTTGGTGCCGGCGGTGACGTAGAGCCCCGCCTCCACGACGCAGTCGTCGCCCAGGCTGATCCCGATGCCGGCATTGGCCCCGAGCAGGCACCGCTCGCCGACCGAGATCACCTGGGTGCCTCCCCCGGAGAGCGTGCCCATGATCGAGGCGCCGCCGCCGACGTCCGAGTCGTTCCCGACGACGACCCCGGCAGAGATCCGGCCCTCGACCATCGAGGCACCCAGGGTGCCCGCGTTGAAGTTCACGAAACCCTCGTGCATCACGGTGGTTCCCGTGGCGAGGTGGGCACCCAGACGCACGCGGTCGGCGTCGCCGACGCGCACGCCGGTCGGCACCACGTAGTCGGTCATCCGCGGGAACTTGTCGACGCCGAGCACCTGCACGCGACCGTGGGCGGCCATCAGGCGCAGTCGCGTCGCCTCGAAGTCGTCGACCGCGCAGGGACCGCGATCGGTCCAGACGACGTTGGTCAGCACGCCGAAGATGCCGTCGACGTTCACGTCGTGCGGCCGGACCAGGCGGTGCGAGAGCAGGTGCAGGCGCAGGTACGCGTCGGGGACGTCGGCCGGCGGCGCGCCGATGTCGATGACCGTCCGGACGACGTCCGTGCGCACGCCGCGGTCGGGGTCCATGCCCTCGAGGGCAGCCAGCGCGACGGGTACTCCGTGTGGGCCGGCGTCCGCCGGTGCCTCGCCCAGCGTCGGAGCCGGGTACCAGGCGTCCAGGACGACGCCTGACTCTGCCGTCGTGGCCAGCCCGTAGCCCCATGCGCTCCGCTCGATCATGGACACCACCCTAAGCGGCCGCCACCTGCCCTCCGCTCGCCCTTTGCTCGCTCCTCCTCCCGCCCTTTGCTCACCGAGGCGCCCACCTGCGGTTGCCGAACCGGCTCTGCGGTGAGCACAGGGCGGTTCAAGGAGCACGGGCACGGCGTCAGTAGGGTCGGACGTCGTGACCACACCAGCCCTAGACCTTTCCGCCGACGTCGTCGACCTGACCCGCACCTTGTGCGACATCGAGTCCGTGAGCGGCGACGAGGGCCCGCTCGCCGACGCGATCGAGTCCGCGCTGCGTGCCTGCCCGCACCTGGAGGTGCTGCGCGACGGCGACGCGGTGATGGCCCGGACGACCCTGGGCCTGGACGAGCGCGTCGTGATCGCCGGACACATCGACACGGTGCCGCTCGGACGACGGGACGACGGGATGCCGAACCTGCCGACGTGGACCGTCGGCGACGGGGACGACGAGCTGGTCTACGGCCGGGGGACGGCGGACATGAAGTCGGGCGTCGCGATGCAGCTGACGACCGCCGCGGCGGTTACCGAGCCGGTGCGCGACATCACCTGGGTCTTCTACGACAACGAGGAGGTGGAGGAGGAGAAGAACGGCCTGGCCCGGCTCGTGGCCCACCACCCCGACTGGCTGGCGGCCGACTTCGCCGTCCTCTGCGAGCCCTCGTCGGCGGCCGTCGAGGGCGGCTGCAACGGCACGATCCGCGTCGAGGTGTACGTACCCGGCAAGGCAGCCCACTCGGCGCGTGCCTGGATGGGCGTCAACGCCATCCACGAGGCCGGCCGGGTGCTGAGCCGGCTGGTCGCGTACGAGACACGCGAGGTCGAGGTCGAGGGGCTGGTCTACCGGGAGAGCCTGAACGCCGTCGGCATCTCCGGGGGCATCGCGGGCAACGTCGTCCCCGACGCGTGCGTGGTGACCGTCAACTACCGGTTCGCCCCCAGCAAGAGCCTCGCGGACGCCGAGACGCACCTGCGTGAGCTGTTCGCCGACTACCGCTTGGAGGTCACCGACGCCAGCGGTGGTGCGCGCCCGGGTCTGGATAACCCGGCTGCTGCGGCGTTCGTGACCGTCACCGGCAAGGACCCGATGCCCAAGTACGGGTGGACCGACGTCGCCCGCTTCTCGGAGATGGGCGTGCCGGCCGTGAACTTCGGCCCCGCAGTCTCGGAGCTGTCCCACACCGACGCCGAGCACGTGCCGGCCGCGGCGGTGCGCGAGTGCGAGCGCGTGCTGCGTGCCTGGTTGACGGGATCTCGCGACGGCGACGTCCCGCCCGCCGCCGAAAGCGGCCGCTGAGGACCGGTCCGGCCCTAGCTAGGGTGGACGCCGTGAAGGACCAACCCGCCGACAGCTCCTCGAGCGAGGAGCCCGAGTACCACCAGGGCCCGGTGACCTTGCGCCGTGGCCAGGTTCCCGGCAGCACCACCGACCAGCGGCTGCTGGACAGCCGGGGCCCGACGGACTGGGTCCACACCGATCCCTGGCGCGTGCTGAGGATCCAGAGCGAGTTCGTCGAGGGCTTCGGCGCGCTCGCCGAGCTCGGGCCGGCCATCAGCGTCTTCGGCTCGGCACGCACGAAGCCCGACCACCCCGACTACGCACTCGGCGAAGCCGTCGGTGAAGCGCTGGCGCGCAAGGGTTTTGCCGTCATCACCGGCGGCGGGCCAGGAGCTATGGAGGCCGCCAACAAGGGGGCCTGCGAAGCAGGGGGGGTCTCGGTCGGGCTGGGCATCGAGCTGCCGTTCGAGCAGGGCATGAACGAATGGGTCGATCTCGGGGTGGACTTCCGCTACTTCTTCGCGCGCAAGACGATGTTCGTGAAGTACGCCCAGGGCTTCATCGTGCTTCCCGGCGGTTTCGGCACCTTCGACGAGCTGTTCGAGGCGCTGACGCTCGTGCAGACCCGCAAGGTGACCAGCTTCCCGATCGTGCTGATGGGCACCGGCTACTGGTCGGGCCTGCTCGGGTGGCTCCGGGGGACCGTCGCCGAGCGCGGCGCGATCTCCGCCAAGGACCTCGACCTGCTGCACCTCACCGACGATGTGGACGAAGCGGTGGCGATCGCCACCGGCCGCCGGTCCTGAACCTGGGTCGGCTGTCCCGAGTCCCTTCCCGAGCCCGTTGCCGGCATGGCATCCTGGGCGCGACGAGAGGTGGGCACCGATGAACGACGACGAGGTCGGCCAGGTCGACGAGGCCGAGCGCTTCAAGACCCTGCCCGAGCCGATCCGGCTGTCGCAGATGACCACGGCGCACGCGGCGGTGCCCGGGTCCGCAGTCATCTTCTTCGGCGCCCCGATGCCGTTCGGCGACGGCGCGTCCCACGACGGCGACGGGGACTGAGCAGTGCCCGTCAGCCCGGTGCCCGCGCACGGCGCGGTCGTCGCCGGCCGCGACCGCGCCGGGCGCGCGCTGCGCATCTCGTCCCACCCCGAGCTGTCGCGGGTCGTCCTCAGCCTCTGGGACGGCAACCGCTGCATCGGCACCCTGCGACTGCTGCCGCAGGACGTGCCGGACGTCGTCCGCGCGTTGACCGAGGCCGCGATCGCCGAGCCCACAGCCGGACTGCGCGAGGTCTCGTCGGCCTCCTGACCCAACCGCGTCCGGTTCCACCCGCCCTGGCAGGCTGACCGCGTGGTCGCCGTGTGCGTGTTCTGCTCGTCGTCCCAGCTCATCGATCCTGGCCACGTCGACCTGGCAGCCGGTCTCGGGACGGAGCTGGCCCGCCGCGGGCACAGCCTCGTCTCCGGCGGAGGTCGCGTGTCGATGATGGGTGCCGTCGCGCGAACGGCGCGCGAGGCAGGTGCCCACACCCTGGGCGTGATCCCGCAGACGCTCGTGGGGCTCGAGGTGGCGGACGAGGATGCCGACGAGCTCGTGGTGACGCCGGACATGCGCTCGCGCAAGGCCCGCATGGACGCCGCCTCGGACGCGTTCGTCGTGCTCCCCGGCGGGATCGGCACCCTGGAGGAGCTGCTCGAGATCTGGGTCGCCCGCTCGCTCGGTATGCACACCAAGCCCGTCGTCGTCTGCGACCCGACCGGTGTCTACGCCTCGTTGCACCGGCTCGTCGACGACCTCGTCGAGGCGAGGTTCGTGCGGGCGGCTGCCGCCTCGGAGCTGGTGTGGACGACGGACGTCGTCGCCGCGGTCGACGCGGTGGAGGCCGGTGTGGCCGGCTCGCGTGACGTCCCCGCCGACCGCGAACGTGTGGTCGAGGAGACGCTCGAGGCCGAGCCGTGACGGGAGCTGCCACCACGGGACCAGCCCTGGTTCCAGCAGCCGCGCCGTCGCTGCGGCTGAGGGGCCGGGTGCTCGGACCCGGCCCGCTGGTGATGGCGATCGTCAACCGCACCCCGGACTCGTTCTACCCGTCTGCACGGCAGCTCGCGGACGACGCGGCTCTGGACGCCGTCGACAGCGCCGTCGAGCAGGGGGCCGACCTCGTCGACGTCGGCGGGGTCCGGGCCGGGCCCGGCCCGGTCGTGGACACCGGGACCGAGGTCCGGCGCGTGGTGCCGTTCCTGGAGCGCGTGCGGGCGCGTCACCCCGACCTCGTCGTCAGCGTGGACACGTGGCGCAGCGAGGTGGCAGAACGGGCCTGCGCGGCCGGGGTTGACCTCGTCAACGACACGTGGGCCGGGCACGACCCCCGGCTGGTCGAGGTCGCGGCCGCGCACGGTGTCGGCGTGGTGTGCTCGCACACGGGGGGAGCCTCGCCGCGGACCCTGCCCCACCGTGCCTCCTACGGCCCGGAGGGGGTCGTGGACGCGGTGGTCTCCGCCCTGGGCGCGTCGGCCGCGCGCGCGGTGGCCGCCGGCGTCCCGGCTGCCAGCGTGCTGGTGGACCCGACCCACGACTTCGGCAAGAACACCTGGCACGGGCTGGCCCTGCTCAGGGGCACGCCGCAGCTCGTCGCGCTGGGCCACCCCGTGCTGATGGCCTTGTCCCGCAAGGACTTCGTGGGCGAGACCCTGGACCTCCCCGTCGACGAGCGCCTGGAGGGGACGCTGGCGGCGGCGGCCGTGGCGGCCTGGCTCGGGGCGACCGTGTTCCGTGCGCACGACGTCGCGGCCACGCGACGGGTCGTCGACATGGTCGCGAGCCTGCGGGGCGACCGGCCACCCACGCGCGCTGTCCGGAGTCTCGCCTGAGCTGTGTCGCGGCCCCGTCACCCTGCGGTCGGCATGACACGATCGGGTCGTGGAGCTCCTCGTGCTACTGGCCGCGCTCGGCGTGATCGGGGTCGTCGCCGCGGTGGCCACCGGACGGGTCCGCGGGGGACTGGACGAGCCGACGACCTCCCGGCCCTACCGTGCGCTGCCCGAGCGGGCCCTGGTCGCGAGCGACGTGGACGCCGTCCGCTTCAGCCTGGGGTTGCGCGGGTACCGGATGGACGAGGTCGACGAGGTCCTCGGCCGCCTCCGCGACGAGCTGGCCGACCGTGACGTCGAGATCGCGCGGTTCCGCCAGGCCGACGGGGGCGCCACTGCTCGTACGATCCAGCGCAGCGAGGACGGCGACGGCATCCCGGCGGCCGTCGACGGCACCACCGAGGACGGCACGGTGGGCGAGAGCGGCACGGTGCGCGACGGAAGCACGGTGGAGGGCAGCACGGTGACCGACGACGCGACGAGCCGCTGACGTGGCCGAGTTCCGAGTCTGCGTGGACGCGCGGGCCCCCGCCGACCCGGTCTGGGACCTTGTCACGGACTGGCCCGCGCACTCGCGCTTCGTGCCTCTGACGAGCGTCACCCGCACGACCGCGATGGAGAACGGCCCTGGCATCGGCGACCGGTTCGTCGGCCGCACCGGCATCGGCCCGCTGGCGTTCGACGACCCGATGGAGGTCGTCGAGTGGTCACCCCCGCGCGACGGCGCGACGGGTCGGTGCAGGCTGGCCAAGCTCGGTGCGGTCGTGCTGGGTCACGCCGTGATCGAGGTGACACCGACGGGCGGCTCCACGAGCCGGGTCTGCTGGTACGAGAACGTCGAGCTCGCGCCGGTCCGGTTCACGCGGTACGCGTCGGGACTGGTCGGCGCAGCGGGGGCGGGAGCCTTCGGACGGGTGCTGCGGGCCATGGTCGCCGAGGTCGAACGCGGACGCCGGTGACCGGGGGCGGCGTCGTGGCGGACGGTGTCGTGGTGGGCGACGACGGGGTGGCTCGGTGCGCGTGGGGGGCGTCCGGCCCCGAGTACCGGCAGTACCACGACGAGGAGTGGGGAGTGCCGGTCCACGGGGAGCAGGCGCTCTACGAGAGGTTCACGCTCGAGGCGTTCCAGTCCGGCCTGTCGTGGCTCACCATCCTGCGCAAGCGACCGGCGTTCCGCGTCGCGTTCGACGGGTTCGACCCCGAGACCGTGGCCCGCTACGGCGACGGCGAGCGTGCCAGGCTGATGGCGGACGCCGGCATCGTGCGCAACCGCGCGAAGGTTGACGCCGCGATCATCAACGCGGCCGCCGTCCTGCGCCTGCGCGACGGGTTCGTAGGCGGGCTCGACGGGCTCGTCTGGTCGTTCGCGCCCGACCCACCGCCCCCCGCGCCGCGCACTACCGCCGACGTCCCCGCCGTCACGCCGGCGTCGACGGCCCTCGCCAAGGCACTCAAGGGCCACGGCCTCGTCTTCGTCGGTCCGACGACGGCCTACGCCGCGATGCAGGCGTGCGGTCTCGTCGACGACCACCTCGCCGACTGTCACCGCCACCTCGTCCGGCCGTGACCGCCGTCGTCGACGCGGTCGTCCGGCGACGGGGCACGAGAAGCCGTGAGTGGCTTGCCTGCACGCGCGTGATGCCGCACGCTGTCGGACATGGCCGAGGTCCGCTCGTGAGGGTGCCGCACGTCCCGTCGCCGCGCGCGGCCGGCGCGGCTGTCCTCGTGCTGGCGTGCCTCGTCGTCGCGGCCAATCCGCAACCTGGGTCGCTGGGTAGCGCCTCTGCCGCGCAGGGGACCCTCCTCGGCGAGGCCGCGGCGCCCGCCGAGGCCAGGGCAACGGCTCGGGCGAAGGCCAGGGCGCAGGTCCGGGCCGAGACCGAGGTGAGCGCCCAACGCGTCGTGGCCATGACGACGGTGCCGCCGCTGCCCGGCGCACTCGAGTTCGCCGCAGTCGTCGAGTCCCAGGCGGGCCGTGGTCAGCAGACGTTCGGCGAGGCCTACCGCCAGACCCTCGGGGACGTCTACGGGCCGACCGCGCCCGGCGGCGACTTCGGGATCCCCGAGCCCGTGCTCGCTGCCTACAAGGCAGCCGAGGAGTCGCTGGCAGGTTCGGATCCCTCCTGCGGTATCTCGTGGTGGCTGCTGGCCGGCATCGGCAAGGTCGAGTCCGGTCACGCCGCCGGCGGGCGCGTGGACGGCGACGGACGGACCCGCGGCGAGATCATGGGGCCACTGCTCGACGGCTCCCTGGCTGGCACGGCCGTGATCCGTGACTCGGACGGCGGTCGGTTGGACGGCGACGCCCGCTTCGACCGTGCCGTCGGCCCGATGCAGTTCCTCCCCGGGACATGGAAGGCCTTCGGGAAGGACGGCAGCGGCGACGGAGTCGCCGACCCGCACAACATCCTCGACGCGGCCCTGGGCGCCGGCAACTACCTCTGCGCCTCCGGCGCCGACCTGCGGACCCCGGAAGGCCGTAACCGCGCCCTGCTCCGTTACAACAACTCCTCCGCCTACGTGACCAAGGTGCTCGGGTTCGCGCAGCAGTACGCGGACGGCGCCATCGCGATCGCCTCGCTCGACGGCAGCGTGCCCACGCCGGCGCCCGCGCCGAAGCCCGAACCGGAGCCGATCGCCGAGCCTGAGCCGGCTCCGTCGCAGGCAGAGCCCGTCGTCCCTGCACCCACCCAGACCCAGCCACCGCCGACGCCGATTCCCTCGCCGACGGACACGGCGCCGACGACTCCCACGCCCGCGGTGAGTCCCTCGCCCACCGACACGCCACCGACGACTGACTCGCCCACGGTGAGTCCCTCGCCCACCGACACGCCACCGACGACTGACTCGCCTACGCCGACGGACTCGCCTACGCCGACAGGGATCCCGTCGCCGACGGCGACGGCGACGGGCACACCACCACCACGGCCGACGCCCGAAGCCGCGCCGTCCGACGGGACGCCGACCGGTACGCCACCCGGCAGCTGAGCAGTCAACGCCCGGTGAAGACCGGCGGACGCTTGACCAGGAATGCCTCGACCGCCTCGGCGTGGTCGGCTGTGCCGCCGGTCAGCGACATCAGTTTGGCCTCGTGCGCGAGGGACTCGGCCAGGTCGTGGGTGGCCGAGTAGGCCAGGGCCTTGCGGATGGAGGCGTAGGCGAGGGTCGGCCCGGCAGCGAGCGTCCGGGCCAGCTCACCCGCCCGCGCCGCGAGCTCGTCGTCCGGCACGACCTCGGTGGCCAGCCCCAGCCGCAGGCACTCCTCGGCCTTGACCGTGCGGGGCAGCAGGAGCAGCTCGCGGGCCTTCGGCATGCCGACCAGGCGCGGCAGCCAGTAGGTGGCACCGGAGTCCGCCGACAGGGCGATCCCTGTGAAGGCCATGTTGAAGGCCCCCGACTCGCCCAGTACGCGCAGGTCCGCCGCCATCGCGATGGAGGCCCCGGCCCCGGCAGCGACACCGTTGACCGCCGCCACGACGGGCTTCGCCATGGTGGCCAGCGTCGTCGCGATCGGGTTGTAGTGCTCGGGCACAGTCGTCCAGAGTGACTCGTCCTCGGACTGCAGCAGGCCGACGTGCTCGCGCAGGTCCTGGCCGACGCTGAACGCGCGGCCGGTGCCGGTGAGCAGGACGCACCGCACCGCGTCGTCGGCGGCCGCCTCGGCGAGGGCGTCGCGCAGCGCGACCTTGGTTGCGACGTCGAGCGCGTTCATCGCGTCGGGGCGGTCCATCGTGACGGTGGCGACGCCATCCGCCCGCTCGTACCGGATGGTCCGTTCGGGCTGGCTCACGGCTCCTCGTTCCTCGTCGCCGCGCGCACCGCCGCCCTCTGCCTTCTGGTTGGCT
>JBBSNO010000048.1:0-14443 GCA_038232615.1 Actinomycetales bacterium | reverse complement strand
TCCTCCAGACGGCGGGCGATGTCGAGGCGCTCGTCCGACTTGCCCAGGCTGTCGAGCACCTGGTCGGCCGTCTCCTTGATGATCGCGGCTCGCGGGTCGTAGTTCTTGTACACCCGGTGCCCGAAGCCCATCAGCCGGACGCCCTTCTCCTGCTTCTTCACCCGCTCCATGTACGTGTCGACGTCGTCGTCGCTGGTGGCGATGCGGTCGAGCATCTCCAGCACCGCCTGGTTCGCCCCGCCGTGCAGCGGGCCGGACAGGGCGTGGATGCCGGCCGACACCGACGCGAACAGGTTCGCCTGACCGGAACCGACCAGCCGCACCGTCGAGGTGGAGCAGTTCTGCTCGTGGTCGGCGTGCAGGATGAAGAGCAGGTCCAACGCCTTGGCCATGGCGGGGTCGACCTCGTAGGGCTCGGCGGGGAAGCCGAAGGTCAGGCGCAGGAAGTTCTCGGTCAGGCCGAGGGAGTTGTCGGGGTACAGGAACGGCTGACCGACACTCTTCTTGTACGCGTACGCCGCGATGGTGGGCAGCTTCGCGAGCAGGCGAACCGTCGAGATCTCGACGTGCTCGGGGTCGAACGGGTTCAGGCTGTCCTGGTAGAACGTCGACAGCGCCGAGACCGCCGACGACAGCACCGGCATCGGGTGGGCGTCGCGGGGGAAGCCGTCGAAGAACCGCCGCAGGTCCTCCTGCAGCATGGTGTGCCGCCGGACGCGCTCGTCGAAGTCCTCGAGCTCGGACGCCGTGGGCAGCGCGCCGTAGATGAGCAGGTAGCTGACCTCGAGGAAGCTGGACTTCTCGGAGAGCTGCTCGATCGGGTACCCGCGGTAGCGCAGGATCCCCTCGTCACCGTCGATGTAGGTGACCTCCGACGAGCAGGAGGCGGTGTTGACGAACCCCGGGTCCACGGTGACCAGGCCGGTGGTCTTCAGCAGCGAGGAGACGTCGATCCCGTCGTTACCGGTGGTGGCCTTCACCAGTGGGAGGTCGAGCTCGCCGTCGGAGTGACGCAGCGCGTAGCCGCCGGACGGAGTGGTCGTGTCGGACATGGGGTGTCCCCCTCGCGAGTTCGTGGCTCGGGTACCGCCGGTGGGTCCTGATGGACGCCGTTCTGTGCTGCGACGCTACCGGCCCCGCGACCCGGCCGACCAATCGGCCGTCGTATCCCGACGCCGGGCTGTGCGCCGGCACCCGCCGGTCATCCCGCGAGCCGCCGGCACGCCGCCCCGATTCGCTCGTCCGTCGCCGTCAGCGCGACGCGGACGTGCCGGCGTCCGGCGTGCCCGTAGAAGGAGCCGGGGGCGACGAGCACGCCACGGTCCGCGAGCCAGGCCACCGTCTCCCAGCAGTCCTCGTCGCGCGTCGCCCACAGGTACAGGCCCGCACCCGAGAGCTCGACCCGCAGACCCGCGGCGTCGAGCGCCGGCAGCAGCAGCGCGCGCCGCTGCCGGTACACCTCGCGCTGCAAGGCCACGTGCTCGTCGTCCCCGAGCGCCGTCGTCATCGCCGCCTGCACCGGACCGGGCACGATCATGCCCATGTGCTTGCGGACGGCGAGCAGCTCGGAGACCAGCGTGACGTCGCCGGCGACGAAGGCCGCGCGGTAGCCCGCGAGGTTCGACTGCTTCGACAACGAGTACATCGCCAGCAGGCCCTCGTGGGAGCCGCCGCACACGCGGGGGTCCAGGATGCTGGGCACGGCGTCGTCGTCCCACCCGAGCTCGGCGTAGCACTCGTCGCTCGCGACCACGGCACCTCGCGCACGGGCCCAGGCCACCACCTTGGCCAGGTGCTCCACGCCGAGGACCCGGCCGGTCGGGTTGGAGGGGGAGTTGACCCAGACGAGCCGCACCGGCGCGGGCCCGACGGCCGTCAGGGAGTCGGTCGCCAGCGCGCGCGCGCCCGCGAGCCGGGCCCCGACCTCGTACGTCGGGTAGGCCACGGCGGGCAGGACGACGGTGTCGTCGGAGCCGAGTCCGAGCAGCGTCGGCAGCGACGCGACGAGCTCCTTGGAGCCGACGGTCGGCAGGACGCCGGCGGGGTCGACGTCAGGCACCCCCCGACGCCGGGTGAACCAGTGCGTGACCGCCTCGCGCAGCGCCGCCGTGCCGTGGGTCGTGGGGTACCCGGGCGCGCTGGCGGCCGAACGCAGGGCGTCCTGGACGACGTCCGGCGTGGGGTCGACAGGGGTGCCGACCGACAGGTCGACGATACCGCCCGGGTGCTCGCGGGCCCGTGCTGCCGATGGCGCGAGCGTGTCCCAGGGGAAGTCGGGCAGCAGGCTGCTCACGCCGCCCGCGGAGATCACTCGGGGTGCTCCTGCGGGGGCAGCGCGGTGATGACCGGGTGGTCCTTGGGGATCAGGCCGAGCTTGGCGGCACCACCGGGCGAGCCGAGGTCGTCGAAGAACTCGACGTTCGCCTTGTAGTAGTCGGCCCACTGCTCGGGGGTGTCGTCCTCGTAGTAGATCGCCTCGACGGGACAGACCGGTTCGCAGGCGCCGCAGTCCACACACTCGTCCGGGTGGATGTACAGCGACCGCTGGCCCTCGTAGATGCAGTCGACCGGGCACTCCTCGATGCAGGCCTTGTCCTTGAGGTCGACACAGGGCTGGGCGATCACGTACGTCACGTCGGGTGCCTCCGTTCGCCCTCGGGTGGGCTGGTGGTTCGCGGTCGCCACCTAGTATCGCGGAGATCGTCGCCCGTGTCGCACGAGGGGGTCCCGTGGTACCGACGAACCCCGCTGGGCCCCCGGCCGACCCGGCTGCGCGTCTCGGCCACGGTGATCTCGGACGCCGGGTGGTCCTGCGGTACCTGCTGGACGACGGTCGCGCGCCCGATGTCGTCGGCGCGCTGGTCGGCGACGCCGACGACCAGGTCGTGGTCCGCCCGGACGGCGCCGGGCCGGTCGCCGTCCCCCGGTCGGCGGTCGTCGCCGCGAAGCCGGTGCCGGACCGGACGGTGCGGCCCTCATCCTCGCCGGACGACGTGCAGCGCGTCGCCGACGCGGGCTGGCCCGGGCTCGAGCGCGAGCGGCTGGGCGGCTGGGTGCTGCGCGCGGCGGGAGGTTTCACCGGACGCGCCAACTCCGCGCTGCCGCTGGGAGACCCCGGGACCTCCCCGGAGAAGGCGATCGACGCCGTCGAGGAGTTCTACGACGCACGCGGACTGCAGCCCGCCGTCCAGGTGCCGTTCGCCCTGACCGGTTCCGACAGCCCGGCACCCGGCCTCGACACGGTGCTCGCGGGTCGGGGCTGGAGCCACGACCCCCCGACCCTGCTGATGACCGCTGACCTGCGCCGGGTCTCCCCCGTCGAGTCGTCCGACGTCGTCTGCTCGGACGAACCGGACGACGACTGGCTGGGCCTGTACCGCTACCGGGGCGGCGCACTGCCCCCCGTCGCGCGCGAGGTCCTGACCGCAGCCCCGCTGCAGGCGTTCGGCTCGGTCCGGCGCGACGGGCGCACGGTCGCGGTGGGGCGCGTCGCCGTCGCCCGCGGGTGGGCAGGCGTCACGGCCATGCAGACCGACGACCGGCACCTGCGCCAGGGCCTGGGCTCGCTGCTGCTCAGAGCCCTGCTGACGTGGGGAGCAGAGCGGGGCGCGAGATTCGCCTACCTGCAGGCGTTCTCGGCCAACGCTCCCGCCGTCGCCCTGTACTCCTCCGCCGGGTTCACGCCGCACCACCGGTACCACTACCGGCGGCGCCCCTGACGCCGGGCGACACCTCAGCCGCAGATGATCCGGTTGGCAGGGTTGTACCGCGTGTCGAACTCCTCGGTGCGCTGCGTGGCGCCGTCCCGGACGAAGGTCCGCGTCACCGTGACGTCGAAGCCCTCGGTCGGCGACTGGGGGTTGCAGTCCTCGCTGGTGTCGGTGATGGTCTCGGGCTGGCGGATGTTGCGGCGCTCGCTCTTGCCGGCCTGGATGTCCCAGACCCTGGTGCTCCACATCCGCGCGTGCACCTGGCCGTCGCTGACGAACGCGTCGATCAGGACCCCGTGCGGCGAGTCGTTGCGGAACTTCAGGTCGATGCTCCCGAAGTTCAGCGTGGCCTCGCGTCCCTCGGGATAGCGGGAGATGTAGAACGAGTGCGGCTGGTGCACGACGTCCTCGAGACCGGCGAAGAACATGGCGTTGAACAAGGTGGTCGACATCTGCGAGACGCCGCCCCCGAGGGCCTCGGTGAGGCGGCCGCCCACGATGACGCCGGCCTCGTTGTACCCCTTCGCGGCTGTCCGCCGGCCGAGGGTCTCGTTGAGGCTGAACGTCTCGCCGGGCAGGAGCAGCGTGCCGCTCACCGCGGCTGCGGCGATGCGCAGGTTCTCGGTGCGACCGGGGTTGTCGGTGTGGGTCGTGGCGAACTCCGACACGATCTCGTCCACCCCGAGCGCCTCCGCGTCCGCGGTGGTCACCTCCGGTTCGGCGACGACGGTCTCGACGGTGGCCAAACGCTCCGGTGTCGGCAGCGCGGCGAGCGCGGCCGCGGACAGCGCGGCCGGGTCGATCGTGACGCCGTTCACGGCGGGCACGACGACGGGCCGGCCGCCCTCGAGCCGAACGTTGGCGTTGCGGGGCTCCGCGACGAAGTCGGCGTCGGCCTCCAGCAACCCGGCCTTCAGCACCTCCCCGTCGACGACGGGAACCAGCGCTCCGTCGACCGCGTCGAGCCGCAGGGCCGGCGTCACCACGGCCGGGTCGAGCTCGGTGGTCCGATCCCCCGCCGCGACCACGAGCGGACCGGCCGTGGCCGGTTCGGCGAACGTCGCGGCTGCCTGGTCGACGTCCGCCTGGTCGACGTCGGGCTCGACGACGTCCGCGGGGAGGAGAAACGGACGCTCGCCGGTCCACCACTGCTGCTCGATCAGGTCGACGGCGGCATCGACGTCCAGGGTCCGGCCCTGGGCAGCGTCGGTGACGACGGCCGCGCCGGCATCGAAGGTGACCGCCCCCTCGACCTTCTCCGCGTCCACGCGCGACGCCAGGTCGGCGACGGCCGCGTCCAGCGCGCCGGGGTCCACCTCGAGGTCGATCTCGACCTCGCTCGATCCCGAGACGTGGCGCAGGAGGTCCCCAGGGTCGAGGCTGAAGCCGACGAGTGCGTCCACCGTGCCGGGGACGTCGACCGACAGGCCGGACGCTGCGGGGTCCAGCGCGTCCTGCACGGGCCCGACCGTCACGGGCAGGGGCTCGGCGGCCCGTGGAGCCACCTGCCCCTCCAGCTCGGCCACGGCAGCGTCGCGGCTCGACCCTCCGACGTCGACGCCCTCGACCGAGACACCGCTGGGAACGCGGCCGGAGACCGCCCACGCGGTGCCGGCGTACGCGCCGGCGAGCAGCAGGACCACGGCAGCGACGATCCACGGCCACCGGCGCCGGACGGAGCCGGACCCGCCGTCGCGCTGCTGCTCCAGGATGTCGACCGACACGTTGCACTACCCCCCGACGTCAGCTCGGGCCGGGGCCGCGGTGCGGGCCGCGTGGGCGGCGCGAGCGCGCCCATGCTACGACGACCTCGCCTCCGCACGGACGAGGCGGCTCCGTCCGTGCAGTCATGGCGGCGCTGGCGACGACGACGCGCGCGCCCTGGCCGCAGGGCGGCTCACGTTGGGGTCACCGACCGGTTTCGCCGTCATACCGTGAGCCGTTCGGCTGTCCCAACGGCCCGGCCTGGACGTGGGTCGCCGTCGTGAGTCGCCTACCCGGTCCAGTGCGTCGGCCGCGTCAGCGACGACGGCAGCCTGGTCCCGGCGTCTCCCCTGGCCGCGCTCACCTGGAGCTGGGTGAGGAAGAGGGTCTCGGACAGGTCGGCGCCGCTCAGGTCCGCGGCTCTGACGTCGGCACCGATCAGGTCCGCTCCGCACAGGTCCGCACGTCGAAGATCCGCCCCGATGAGATGCGCTCCTCGCAGGTTCGCGCCGCGCAGATCCATTCCTCCCAGCTTCGCGCCGACCAGGTCAGTGCCCGGGCCGACCTCGCGCACCGCCTTCGACGGCTTCCGCCCACGCCGGGCATCGGCCCGCACGAGCTCGCTGACGCGCGACAGGAGGACGTTCACCAGGTCTCGCTGAGCACCGACGTCGACGGCCAGGACGTCATCGGCGCTCTGCCGCGTCAACAGCTCCGTCTCGTCGTAGGCGCGGACGAGCTCCTCCTGCAACGGTCGGGACCGGGCCCTGGCCATCGCCTCGTTCAAGTACCACAGCAGCTCGTGCAGTGGCCGCATCACCTGGAAGGTGGCGAACATCAGCTCCCGCGACTGGGGCACCTCCCGCCAGCCCTGACCGGCGAAGGTCACCTGCGTGAGCTTCTGCCCAGCCCCGAGGCAGTCGAAGACCGTGGATCCCTTGAAGCCCCGCTCACGGAGCACGGGGTGGATGCCGCAACGGAAGTCGTCCTGCAGGTGCGTGCAGGGATCGCCGGCCTCCTTGTCGAAGGCGAAGTCCGCTGACCTCGGGAACGCCAGCGCGACACAGCACAGGCCGACACAGCTCGCGCAGTCGGCCCGCAGTGAATCCGTCCGGCGCTCCTGGGCGGGTCGATCCTCGGCCATGGGGTCTGAACGTCTCGGCGCCACGGTCAGCCGAGGGTACGGTAGCCGCTGCGGTGGTAGAGCAGCGGTCCACGCTCGTCGGGGGCCAGCGCGGCTCCGAGGACCTCGCCCACGACGATCACGTGGTCGCCGCCGGGGTAGACGCCCTCGGTGCGGCACTCGAGCGTCGACAGCGACTGGTCCATCAACGCGACGCCGGTGATCGGCCCACGGTGGTGGGGCACCCGGTCGAGCTGACCGATCAGCGGGCGACCCGGCGTGGCCAGCCAGTCCGCCGTCCCGCGCGCCGTGTCGTCGAGCACGCTGACGCCCCACTCCCCCCGCTCCAGGACGGCGTCGTGGAACCGCGAGTCGTTCTCGACGCACACCAGCACCAGCAACGGGTCCAGCGACACCGAGGTGAAAGCGTTGGCGGTCATCGCGTGGTGATGACCGTCGACGACGGTCGAGACGACGGTGACGCCGGTGGCGAAGCGGCCCACCGCGCGACGGAACAGGGCGACGTCGACGGCCGCAGGCATCTCCGGCTGGGGCGCGCTCACCGTGTCCTGCAGTCCGCGGGCCGATGCTCGCTCGACCTAACGTCCCGCCCGCGCACGAGGACGGCGACCAGCACCACCGCGCCACCGAGCACCCAGGCAGTGCCCCGCCAGTTGTCGGGCACGATCACGTCACCGCCGCGACCACCGACGGTGCCCAGACCCGTGACGGCGAGCCAGGCGGCGGCGACCAGCAGGGTCGGGACGAGGCCGGACGACGCGGCGCGCACCGTGGCCGCGACGGCGAGCAGGAGCGCGAGCGCTATCACGACGCCGACCGGCCAGCGGATCCCGCCGAACGTGCCGACGACCTGGTGCGTCCCGGTGCCGGCGACCCCGGCCGCGGCGCCGGCGACGAGCGCCAGCGCACCACCGCCCGCACCCGTGGCCAGCGCGACCGCGGACGGCGTCGAGCCCTGGGTCGAGCCGGCGTTCGACGTCACCTCGTCACCCTACGGGCGGCACCCGACCCGCCCGCTCGGGCACCCGCCGTCCGGCTCAGCGGGTGCGCTCGACGCCCTCGGCCCGGGTCAGCTCGATCACGGCACCCACCGCGACCGGCTGGTGCCGGACCCGTTCGGTGTGCACGGCCGCGCCCGCTCCCCAGAGCACGTCGGTGATCTCGTGCCCGATCAGCTCGTGGCGCTCGACGAGGGCGTCGCGCAGGGCCTCGACCAGGTGACGGTTGGCGCCCAGGAGCCGGCGGACGTACTCCTTCTGCTCCGTGAGCAGACCCTCGACCATGCGCCGTCCGTCGGTGTCGCCCAGGACCCGGGCGACGAGGTTGCCGCCGCCCAGGCCCGACTCCACCGCGGCGAACGAGATCAACGTGTCAGACATCCCGGCCGCGCCCACCATCTGGGCCGCGACACCGGTGGCGTAGTGCAGGTCACCGCTGGGGCCGGTGGACACGTCGCCGAAGAACAGCTCCTCGGCGACCTGGCCGCCCATGGCGATGGCGATGAGACCGCGCAGCTCGGTGGCCGACCGGGTGTACACGTCCTCGGCGTCGCCGTGCGCGAGCAGCCCGAGGGCGCTGGCGCGCTTGATGATCGTCAGGATCTCCAGCCGCCGCTCGGGCGCCACGAGGTGGGCGACGGTCGCGTGCCCCGCCTCGTGCGTGGCGATGAGCTTCTTCTCGTGCTCGGTGTAGCCGACCGGCTGGCCGAGGCCGACCTCGACCACGAGGCGCGCCTGCTCCAGGTCGCGCCAGCTCATCGCAGGCGCACCACGGCGCACCGCGTTGACCAGCCCCTCGTCCATCAGGTGCTCGATCATCACCGGGCTGTACCCCTGCGTGACCCCCGCCAGGGCATCGCGCCGCTCGAGGTCGTCGAGCTCGGCCTCGTGGGACTTGCGACCCAGGAAGTGGTCGATGATCTCCCGGCGTCCGACCTTGTCCGGCAGGTCGAACGTGAGCCGCCGGTCGAAGCGGCCGGGGCGCAGCAGCGCGGGGTCGAGGTTGTCGGCGCGGTTGGTGGCGGCGATCAGCAGCACGTCAACGGGTTCGGAGCGGGGGCGCTTGAGCTGGCGCGCGGCAGGCAGGAAGAGGTTGGCGACGTCAACGAACCTCGACTGCATCTTCTGGGCGCCGGTCGGCTCGTCGAACGACTGCATCTGGACCAGCAGCTCGTTGACGACACCGCCCACGCCCTCGGAGCTGACCGACGGCGTGACGACGCCGGCGTGGGACGAGGACATCGACGGCAGCCCCACCAGCCCGCCGCAGCCGAGGATCCCGGTACCGGCGAGCGCCTGGGCGCCAGACAGGCCCGTCGGTGCCGCGGTGGCGCTCATGCCCCCGCGGACGGTGGCGATGGCGTCGATCTCCTCGATGAAGCCGATGGCGCCGCCCTCGGTGCGCGCCGCCTTGCGCAGGGCCTTGAAGTACGAGCGGATCTTGCGTGCGGTGGCCCCGTAGTACATCGACTGGAACGACGTGCCGGAGACGAACAGGAACGGGACGCCGGCCTCTGCGGCCATCGCCTTGGCCATGTGCGTCTTGCCCGTTCCTGGCGAGCCCTCGAAGAGCAGTCCGCGCCGCGGCGTCCCACCCATGTCACGGCGGAACGTTCGGCCGGCCAGGAACAGGTCGAGCGAGCGCAGCACGTCCTCCTTCACCGGCGCGAGGCCCTTGACGTCGTCCATCCGGACGTCGATCTGCTCCGGCCGGTAGGTCACGTGCGGCGACCGGCCGGCGACGACCTGGGTGCCGAGGAGGACGGCGAGCATCACGATGAAGAAGACGCCGATGATCAGCAGGAACGGGTCGACCGCCGGGAACGACGGCATCCCCACCGGGTCGCCGATGAGCATCCGGTACCAGAGGAAGGCCATGAACGGTGCGAGGACGACGACAACGCGCGCGAGGCGGCGCTGCCGTGTGCGCTCGCGGGCCCGGCCGACGTCAGCGGAGTCGCGCAAAGGGCGCGACGCGGCAGGCACCATCGCGCGGTCGGTGGTAGGCACGGCCACGGCGGGCTCCTTCGCTGGACGGCTGGTCCCTCACGGGTTCCCCAGTGGGGCCTCGTCCAACCCATCCCATCCCCCGATCGGGCGCCTGTCACCAGGGGCCTCACCCGTCCGGGCGCGTCGGTCGCCCGTTCGGCGCATGCGCCTGACCCTGCGTGACACCGCGACCTGTCAGAACCAGCGCGCACCCTGAGCCGCACCGGTTCTGACAGGTCGAGCCGGTGCGACGTCAGGCCAGCCCGGCGAACAGGTCGGTCTCGGGACCGCCGTCGGCGGGAGGGCGCGGCTCCCCCACGGCGAGGCGGTAGCACTCGACCGCGCGTAGCGGCTGGGTGCGGCCGTTGCTCAGCACGAACGTCCCGTCGCCGACGACGACCTGCGTGGCGTGCGCCCGCAGCGCCGCGGCCTTCGCGCCTAGCTGCTCGGTTGCGTCGACGACCGTCGTCACCTCGTCGTCCGGCACCACCATGCTCGGCAGCGGCCCGTCGGGGTCCCACGTCGACTCTGCGGCCCCAGCGAGCTCCCGGAGTGCGGCGCGCACCTGCCCCTCGGGCAGCACGGACCAGTAGACCTTGGCCACCTGCCACGGCTCACCCTCGCCCACCCCGGCCTCGGCGGCCATCGCCACGGCGCGCATCGTGACCCGGTGGGCCTGGACGTGGTCGGGGTGCCCGTAGCCTCCCCCCGGCTCGTAGGTGGCGACGACCTGCGGGCGTACCTCGCGCAGGACGCGCACGAGGTACGCGGCCGCCTCGTCGACGTTGGCGCGTGCGAAGGTGTCAGCGGCCATGGCGGGTGGGGCCGCCGCGTTGCCACGGTCGTCGTAGACCATGCCCGAATCGCGGTACCGCACGGGGTCCGGACGGCGCTGCGCGTCCAGCCCGCCGTCGCCGAGGAACCGGTGGTCTTCGACGCCGAGTGCCTCCATCGCGTTCGCCAGCTCCGCGACGCGGTGCGCGGCGAGGGCGTCGCCGTCCCCCTCCAGGTGCGCGAGCTCCGGCGGGATGACCTCGCCCAGCTCGCCGCGGGTGCACGTCACCAGCGTCACCTGCGCGCCGGCCGCCGCGTAGCGCGCCATCGTGGCGCCGCTGGTGATCGTCTCGTCGTCCGGGTGCGCGTGAACCAGGAGCAGCCGCCGCGGGTTGTCGAGCGAGTCCATCGCCGACTCCGCGTCGGCGCCGAGCTCGTGCTCGGTGACGTCGTCCACGACGTCCTCGACGGCGTCCAGCACCGCCTGCTCGGCCGAGGACGCCGGAGCGGTCGAACCTGCGGGACGCTCCTCTTCGGGGGTCGTGGTCATCGGAGCACCGTAGCCCCGCGGACGGCGAACTCCCAGTACAGGCAACTCTCGCCCGCCTGAGTGGGCGGGCGGTCGGTCGGGTTCGAGATTCGCCTGACGCTGGCCATGAGACCGAGACGACGGAGCGACGGGGAGCCGGCGGAGCCGGGCCCCGCACAGCAGCTCTCGGGCCGACCTGCACTGCCGGCGTGGCTGCGCTCGGCGCAGGCCTACGGCGTGGCCGCCCTGGTACTCGGCGCCGTCACGTGGTTCGCGCTCGTCGTCCTGCTGAAGGTGGCGCTGGTCAGCTTCGGCCTCGTGGTGGCGCTGCTGCTCGCGGCGCTGCTCGAGCCGGGAGCGGGCCTGCTGCGGCGACTCGGCCTGCCGCCTGCCCTGGCAGCGGTCGTCAGCGTCCTTGTGCTGCTGGGCGTGCCCGTCGGCGTCGGGCTCCTGCTGTACAGCAGGGGGAGCCCCCAGATCTCCGATCTGAGGTCCACGGTGACGGCTGGCCTGGACGACGTGCGGTCCTAGCTGACCACCGGCCCGCTGTCCCTGGACCCCGCGCAGGTGGGTCGGGTGCGGGACTCGATCGTGGGGTATATCAGCGAGGCGATGCCGAGCGTCTACGGCGGTGCGCTGACCGTCCTGAACGTCCTGGGCGGCGTCCTCCTCGCCGTGTTCGCCCTGTTCTTTCTGGTCAAGGACGGCGAGCGAATGTGGCGTTGGGCGCTGGGCTGGACTCCGGCGAGGCACCGCGAGAGGGTCGACAGCGCGGGCCGCCAGGCGTGGACGACGCTGAAGGCCTACGTCCGGGGCACCGTGGTGATCGCCCTGGTGGACGCGGTGCTGATCGGAGCGGGCCTGTTCTTCCTCGACGTCCCTCTCTGGCTTTCCCTCACCCTGCTCACCTTCCTGGGCGCCTTCGTGCCCCTCCTGGGTGCCACGCTCGCCGGTGCGGCGGCGGTCCTGGTGACCTTGGTGTCCAACGGGTTCGGGGACGCGCTAATCGTCCTGGCCATCGTGCTCGTCGTCCAGCAGGTGGAGGGCAACGTCCTGCAACCGCTGGTGATGGGACGGGCCGTCAGCCTGCACCCGCTGGTGATCCTCGTCGCCGTGACGTGCGGGACGGTCCTGCTCGGCATCCCCGGAGCGGTGCTGGCCGTCCCCGTCGTCGCGGTGGCGTACCAGGTGACGAAGTCTCTGACGAGGTCCGGCTAGACCGGCTAGACCGCTACTAGACGACCGCCCTGACGATGTCGGCGACACCATGACCTGTGACCTCGAGCCCGAGCCCGAGCAAAATCGTCCGAGCTGCTGCCGTAGGGCCGGTAGACCTGCTCCTCCCGACGGATGAGTCCCGTTGCGGCGACGAACGTCGCTGCCTGAGTCACTGCGTGGACCTGGTACGAGGACGACGGGCAGGGAGCGTCGCGTTCAGCTCTCCTCCGAGCAGGAGCGCAAGACTGAGCAGGTAGACCCATGTCATGACGATGACGCCGCCACCGAAGGCGCCGATCACGGGGTTACCCCCAGCGACGATACGCAGGTAGACGTGGAAGCCCGCGCTCGCGGCGAGCCACAGCGTGGTCGTCATCAGCGCGCCGGGCAGGGCGTCGCGCCACCGGGTGCTCCGATTGGGGGCGTAGTGGAACAGGGCCGTCGCCCACAGAACGACAGCCACGACGACGAACGGCAGCGGCAGGACATCCCAGACGAAGGTAAGGGCGGGACCGAGACCGACCACGTCCGCCAGGGCCTCGCCCCAACCGAACAGTGGCCCGACGACCAGGACGGTGAGCGCAAGCGCGACGACGACCACCGTGGCGAGACCGAGGAGCCGCCGCCGGACCCAGGAGCGCTGCTCGACCGTGTCGTAGGCGATGTTGAGCGCGCTGATCACCACGGCGAAGGCTCCCGATAGCGTCACCAGCGCACCGACGGCAGCGACGGTGAGCAGATCGCCACGCGTCTGTTCGAACAAGCCCTTGATGGAGCTCACTGCACCCGACGCCTCGTCGGCGAGGATCAGGTCGATGCCCGAGACGACTCTGTCCTGCGCGCGGGCAGCCAGGTCGGCGCCGACGATCCCGTCGAGCAGACCGAGCAGGCTGGCCGCGATCAGCAGACCAGGGAAGATGCTCAGGACGGCGAAGAAGGCCGTCTCGGCTGCCAGCCCGAGAAGCCGGTCGGCGTTCACCTCCGCGATGAACGTGCGCACGAACGCCTGGCCGCGGGCCGCCCACCCTTCTCGCGGCGAAGCGGTCTGGCGCTGCACGCTTCACTCCCGTCGGGGCCACTTTGACGAAGGCTGGCCAAGACGCCCGATAGGGCGATAGCCGAAAGCCGGCCTCATGCCGACTAACCACCACTGTGACGACCACGACGCCATGATCAAGGCGCCACCCGACCAGACCTGAAGAACCGTGGGCAGCTACATCTGAACCGATGCGGATGCTCCGTCACCCCCGTTCGCGTCCCTGGCCAGCGTCCTGGTGCTGCTCGGGGTACCGGACGGTGCCGGGTTCCTGCTCTACAGCCGGGTGAGCGTCCAGTTCGCCGACCTCGGCACGACGGTCACGGCGGCATTGACGACCTCCGCACGTGGCTGACCGCCGGTTCCCTCACCCTGGACGTGGAGCAGGTCGACCGGCTGCGCGACGCGGTCGTGGGGTACGTCAACGACGCCGCACCGAGCGCGCTGGGTGGGGCGATGAGCGCACTGCGTGTCCTGGGCGCGGCGGCTTCGGGGACGCCCTGATCGTGCTGGCGGCGGTTCTCGTCGTCCAGCAGATCGAAGGAAACCTGGTGGCCCCGCTCGTGATGGGCCGGGCCGTCAGGCTGCATCCCCTGGTGATCCTCGTGGCGGTCACCTCCGGGACGATCCTGCTCGGGGTCCCGGGAGCGGTCCTGGCCGTACCGGTCGTCGCGGTCGCCTATCGCGTCGCGGTGTCGCTCAACAGGCGTGCATAGGCACTCACCTGGTCGCCGACATGGTGTCGACTTGCGGGTTTCGGAGTATCGGGTCTGCTGGACGGATGGACAAGCGCGACGGAAGAGACGAGAAGCCCGAGAGGCAGCCTGCACTGATCCGCCTCGCCGACGCCGGCTTGACCGTAGAGGATCCTCGGGACGACGTCCGCGGCCGGAGGGTGTTCGACCGCGAGGGCGAGCACATCGGCGACGTCGACGGTCTGCTTCGACGAGGAAGAGAAGAAGGTGCGCTTCCTCGAGATCGGGTCCGGTGGGTTCCTGGGCATCGGCCAGACCAAGCGACTCGTGCCGGTGGACGCCGTCGCGCGGGTCGAGGAGGGCGCCGTCCATGTCGACCGAAGCCGCGACGACGTCGTCGGCAGCCCGGTGTACGACCCCGAGGTCGTGGTGGACGCCGGCTACTACGGCGGCGTGTACGGACACTACGGCTACACGCCCTACTGGATGCCCGGGTACATCTACCCGTACGGTCCATACCCGTGAGCCCCGCCGGCTAGGCGGCCCCGTCTGCGGTCTCCTCATCGCGTGCCTGCCAGGGCCAGCGGCCGGTGATCTCGAGCTCGAGCGCGAAGCTCAGGAACGTCCGGATCAGCACGATCACTGC
>JBBSNO010000047.1:0-14529 GCA_038232615.1 Actinomycetales bacterium | reverse complement strand
TCCGGCGTCGCCTCCCGACCGAGCTCCTGCAGCAGCTGGCGCTGCAGGCGCAGCACCTTGTTGATCGTCTCGACCATGTGGACCGGGATCCGGATGGTGCGCGCCTGGTCGGCCATGGCACGGGTGATGGCCTGGCGGATCCACCACGTCGCGTACGTGGAGACCTTGTAGCCCTTGGTGTAGTCGAACTTCTCGACAGCGCGGATCAGGCCGAGGTTGCCCTCCTGGATCAGGTCCAGGAACAGCATGCCGCGACCGGTGTAGCGCTTGGCCAGCGAGACCACGAGCCGCAGGTTCGCCTCGAGCAGGTGGTTCTTGCCCCGGCGGCCGTCGTGAGCGATCCACTGCAGCTCACGCTTGGCCTTCGGGTCGATCTTGACCCCGGAACCCAGCTTCTCGTCTGCGAAGAGGCCCGCCTCGATCCGCTTGGCGAGCTCGACCTCCTGCTCCGCGTTGAGCAGGGCCACCTTGCCGATCTGCTTGAGGTAGTCCTTGACCGGGTCGGCGGTCGCGCCGGCGGTGACGACCTGGACCTGGGGGGCATCCTCGTCGTCGTCGTTGAGGACGAAGCCGCCCTCGCGCTTCCCGTCCGTCGCTGCCGCCTCGTCGGTGGCCTCGACCTCGGCTTCCTCGTCGGTCTCGCCCGTGGTCGCCGGGCCCTCGGTCGCTGCTGCGGCCTTCTTGGCGGCGGCCTTCTTCGCCGCCGCCTTGGCCGGCGTCGTCGTGGTCCCGTCGCTCGTCCCGGCGGCGGCCTTCTTGGCGGCCGCCTTCGTCGCGACCTTCTTCGTCGCGGGCTTCGCCGCCGTGGTCTTTGTCGCCGACTTCGCCGCCGACTTCGTGGCGGTCGCCGTCGGATCCGCGCTGTCGTCGTCCGTCGTGGTGCCGTTCTTGGCTCCGGCGCTCTTGCCGTTGGCCGAGGAGGCCGCCTTGGGCTTCGCCGCAGCCGCCTTCGCCGCAGCCGTCTTGGTCGAGACGGTGGTCGTCGAAGTGCGCTTGGTCGTCGCCGCTGCCACCCGCGCTCGCGAGGTCGCGGAACCCGCGGACGGGTCCACCACCACGGCCACTTCAGCGGACTCCAGCGCGCGGAGGACGGCCTTCATCCGCGGCATGGGAACCTGGGCCTGCTCACAGGCGGTGCGCGCCGCGCTCGCCTCCACCGCGCCGGTGCTGCTGCCACGGCGCAGGAGCTCTTGCAGAGCGGGGTGGGTGAACTCGGGCGGGAGCGACCGGGAGGACGGAACCGACGACACTGACTGCCTTTCGTCGAACTGCTGGGGAGCGGGTCTTTACCTGGGCTACAACGCGCAGCGTCCCGCCGGCATGCCCCGGATCCGGGCATGCGTCACCAGGGACCTGGTCAAGTAGCCATGGTGACACATGCCCGCACCGGACCAGGACGAAACCCTCTGCGCTGCCCCGTCCGCGTGCGTCGAATGCCGCCCGCGTGTGTCGAACCGGCGCCGGTCAGCGGCCTGCGGCGGCCTGCTTCTCCGCCTTCGCTGCCTTCTTGGTCTCCCTCACCCTGGCCAGCGAGGCCTCGTCGCGGACGTCGGCCACGGACCGGAACGAACCGTCGTCACCGTAGGCACCGGCCGCCTCCCGCCAGCCGGACGGCGTCACGTCCAGCTGCTTGCCCAGCAGCGCCACGAAGATCGAGGCCTTCTGGCGGCCGAACCCGGGCAGGGCCTCCAGCCGCTGGCGTACCTCGACACCGGTGACGGCGCCACCGTCGGGTCCGGGGTCGGTCCACAGCCGGGCGGTGTCGCCGTCGAGCTGTGCGACCACGTGCGTCGCGAGCGACTGGAGCCGGCCGCCCATGCTGCCGGGGTACCGGTGGACCGCCGGGGGCCCCGTCATCCACGCGGTCATCGCCTCGGGGTCGGCGGAGGCGACCGTGGCCGGGTCGAGGCGCGGAAGGTCCGCGGTCGGGTCCATCCGCTCGGCGAGGAGCAACGGGCCCGCGAACGCGCGCTCCATCGGGAACTGCTGGTCGAGCAGCATCCCCGCGAGCAGGGCGAACGGGTCGCTCGACAGCAGCGCGTCCGCCCGCTCGACCTGGGCCAGCCGCAGCGGGCTCACTCCGACGCCTTGACCGCCAGCACCGGGCACGGGGCGTCGAGTAGCACGCGCTGGGCGTTGGACCCGAGGATCAGCTTGCCGACCGGCGTCCGACGGCGCAGCCCGATGACGATGAGCTGCGCGTCGACCTCCGCCGCGACGCCGATCAGGTCCTCCGCGGGCTCGAGGCCCCGGACCAGCTGGCGCACCTCGTGCTCGACACCGGCGTCCTCGAGCTGCGCACGGACCTGCGTCAGCTCGGACTCGTAGCGCGCCGCCTCGCCGGCGTCGAGGTCCTTGCCGCCACGGTTGCTGTTGATCACCACGAGACGGGAACCCCGCAGCCTCGCCTCGGACGCGGCCGCCGTCAGCGCGGCCCTGCCCTCCTTGGTCGGGACGTAGCCGACGACGATGGCCATCCGAGCCTCCTTGCTCGTGGGGGCCGGCGCGAGCCGGGTGGGGGCGCCGACGCTACCGGATCGGGCCGTGGCGGCGGCCCGGCCGCTGGGGTGGAGCGGCACGGCGGGCCCCGTAGCGTGTCCCCATGGGCGTCGGGGACGGCAACGGCTGGGTCCTGTGCCAGTGCGGCCACCGGCACTGGGGTGTGTTCGGGGCCGCTGGTCTGCTGCTGGCGCGGCGCTCGCCGAACGGGGGCGACGGGGTCGAGGTGCTGCTCCAGCTGCGTGCCGCGTGGACCCACCAGGGTGGGACCTGGGGCATCCCCGGTGGCGCCACGGACAGCCACGAGGACCCGCTGACCGGAGCCCTGCGCGAGGCGATGGAGGAGACCGGCGTCCACCCCGACACGGTCGAGGTGCTCGGGTTGGTGACCAGCTCGGACCACGGCAGCTGGGCCTACCGGGTCGTGCTGGCCCGGCCGAGCGCGCCTGTGCACCCGCACCTGGCCAACGACGAGTCCGAGGACCTGCGCTGGGTGCCGGTTCCCGAGGTCGCGGCCCTGGCGCTGCACCCGGGGTTCGCCCAGAGCTGGCACCTGCTGCGCGCCGAGCTCGACGCCGTCCTGCCGCCCGACCAGATGGATGCCGTGACCTGACGTCGGTGCGAGAGCAGCCCGCTCAGCCGACGGCACGCACCTGACGGTCGGTGAGCAGCTCCGCCGTCAGCCGTGCCACCGCGCCGGTCTCGACGAGGAAGCCGTCGTGGCCGTGCGGCGACGCGATGACGTCCACGCCGCGGCAGCCCCGGACGCCGTCCGCGATCTCGTCCCCCAGCCGAACCGGGTAGAGCCGGTCGGAGTCGATGGACGCGACGACGGTCCGGGCGGTGACCCGGGCGAGCGCGGCCTCGACGCTGCCGCGCCCGCGACCCACGTCGTGCGAGCTCATCGCCTCCGTCAGCACCACGTAGGAGTTCGCGTCGAAACGGTGCACGAGCTTGTCCGCGTGGTGGTCGAGGTAGGACTCGACGGCGTAGCGACCGCCCCCGCCGATGGGCCGCTCGCCCACCTGCGGCGAACGCCCGAAGCGCAGGTCGAGCTCGGTGGCGCTCCGGTAGGTGGCGTGGGCGATCCGGCGCGCGACGCCCAGCCCCGCGTGGGGGCCCTCGCCGTCCGCGGCGTCGTAGTAGTCCCCCCCGCGGAAGGCCCGGTCGCTGCGGATGGCGGCCAGCTGCGGTGCGCACCACGCGATCTGGTCGGCGGTGGCGGTGGCGGAGGCGGCGAGGACGAGGAGCCGCCGCACGCGGGACGGGCGGGTCACGGCCCACTCCAGCGCCCGCATGCCGCCCATCGAGCCACCCAGCACCAGCGCCCAGGCGTCGACGCCGAGCACGTCGGCCAGACGGGCCTCGGACTCGACCTGGTCGCGTTCCGTCAGGAACGGGAACCGGCTGCCCCAGGGCCGACCGTCGGGGGCGGACGACGAGGGACCGGTGCTGCCCTGGCACCCGCCGAGGACGTTCGGGGCCACGACGAACCAGCGGTCGGTGTCGATCGCCCGCCCGGGTCCGATCAGCCCCTGCCACCACCCTGGCGTCGGGTGACCCGGCCCGGGCGGACCCGTCACGTGGCTGTCGCCGGTCAGGGCGTGCTCCACCAGCACGGCGTTGTCGCCGCGCGGTGACAGCGTCCCCCACGTCTCGTAGGCCAGGCGCACGCGCGGCAGCGCCCCGCCGGCCTCGAGCGCCTGGGCGCCGAGGTCGGCGAACCGTCGGTCGCCCAGCGGGTCGCCGTCCCGCCACGCGCCCGAAGCGGGCGCGGGTGGCGCGGCGGCGCGCGGCTGCGCAGGCATCAGGCGCTCTTGGCGGCCCGGAACCCCGTCTCCAGGTCGGCGAGGATGTCGTCGAGGTGCTCGATGCCGACGGCGAGGCGGACCAGCCCCGGCGTGACCCCGGCGCTGGCCTGCTCGGCCTCCGACAGCTGGCTGTGGGTGGTCGAGGCGGGGTGGATGACGAGGCTGCGCACGTCGCCGATGTTGGCCACGTGGCTGTGCAGCTCGAGCGCCTCGACGAACCGCTTGCCGGCCGGTGCGCCGCCGGCGATCTCGAAGGCGAGGACGGCGCCGGCTCCCTTGGGTGCGTACTGGAGGGCACGCGCGTGCCACGGGCTGCTCTCGAGCCCCGCGTAGGCGACGCTGACCACCTCGTCGCGACCCTCCAGCCAGGTGGCGACGGCGACGGCGTTCTGCACGTGCCGCTCCATCCGCAGGCTCAGCGTCTCGAGTCCCTGGGCGATGAGGAACGCGTTGAACGGCGACACTGCGGCACCGAGGTCGCGCAGCAGCTGGACGCGGGCCTTGAGGATGAAGGAGAGGTTGGCTCCCAGGGGGCTGCCGACGCCGAGGTCCCGGGCGTAGACGAGCCCGTGGTAGCTCGGGTCGGGCTGGTTGAAGCCACCGAACCGCTCGGGGTGGGCGGCGTAGTCGAACGTCCCGCCGTCGACGATGGCACCCGCGATCGCCGTCCCGTGCCCACCGAGGTACTTCGTGGCCGAGTGGACGACGACGTCCGCGCCCCACTCCAGCGGGCGGATCAGGTACGGCGTGGCCACGGTGTTGTCGACCACGAGCGGCACACCCGCCGCGTGCGCGACGCCGGAGACGCCAGCGATGTCGAGCACGTCCTGCTTCGGGTTCGGGATCGTCTCCGCGAAGAACACCTTGGTGTTCGGCCGGACGGCGGCCTCCCACGAGGCGAGATCGTCGGGGTCGTCGACGAACGACACGGCGATGCCGAGCTTGGGGAACGTGTAGTGCAGCAGGTTGTAGGTGCCCCCGTAGAGGCTCGGGCTCGCCACGACGTGGTCACCGGCCTCGGCCACGTTGAGCAGGGCGATCGTCTCGGCCGACTGCCCCGACGCGACCAGCAGCGCACCCACGCCCCCCTCCAGGCTGGCGATCCGCTGCTCGACCGCGTCCGTCGTCGGGTTCATCAGCCGCGTGTAGATGTTGCCGAACTCCTTGAGCCCGAACAGGTTCGCGGCGTGCTCGGTGTCCTTGAAGACGTAGGACGTGGTCTGGTAGATCGGCAGGGCCCTGGCGCCGGTCTCGGCGTCGGGGGTCTGGCCTGCATGGATCTGTCGGGTCTCGAAGGACCAGCCGTTGCTCATAGGAATCTCCTGCTGCCCAGGGGCCCGGCGAGGGGCCCGCGCTTGCCGGGCACCACGTCGGTGCCGGGCCGGGTCATCACCCGGGGCACCCCACCGCGGAGGAGGGTTGCCGGCCAGCGAGCCGGGGCTTGACGCTGGCGCTCATGACCTGGGTCAACGATAACCCTGGGTTCAGTGCGTGGACAACCCGTCCCACAATTCGAGACCCGGTGCTGCCGCCTGCCACCGCCCCGTCGCGTCGTACCCCGTCGCTGCCACGGCGCGTCGTCACTGCCGCGGCGCGTCGTCACTGCCGCGGCGCACCGGCGACGTCGAGCGCCCGATCACGCTGCGCCCACCCGGGCGGCACCCCCCGGTCGAGTGCCTCACCCAGCAGCAGCGCCAGGCGGTGGGTCGGGTCGGCCGTCAGGGAACGCTCGACCAGGGTGCGGGCCGCCGCCCCGTCGCCGAGCCACCAGGACATCCAGGCGAGCAGACCCAGGGGGGCGGCAGCCCGGGGCGGCATCGACTGACGCACCAGGCTCCGCAGCAGTGCCATCGCCCCCTCCAGGACCGCCTCGTCCGGGCGGACCGCGTCCTGCGGCCCGAAGACGCGGTCGAGCACGGAGAGAACGTCGGCGACAGGACCGTGCGCGGCCAACGACTCGGGTGCCAGGCCGCTCCCCGGCACGACGCAGAGCATCACCGCGTCCCGGACGGTCGAGTCCTCGAGGCCCGCGAGCAGCCGTCCCGCGGCATCGGGCGGAACCTCGCCGTCGGCCCCGGCGGCCACGGCCGCCAGCTCTCGCCGCCACGCGGTCACCTGACGGCTGCGCCATCGGGCGCGCCGGGCACCGGCCCGCGGTGTCCGTCCCTGCTCGGCCACTGCGGCCCGCTCGACGCGCTGGCGGCGCGAGTCGGTCGCCGGCGTCAGGTTGCCCAGCGTGGCGTCGCGGTCGGGTCCGACCACGCACCCGAGGACGACCATCTCGGCACTGACGACGCTCCCGTCCAGGTCGGAGACGGGCTCGCCGTCGGGACGGCAGCACCGTGGGTCACGGCACAGCAGCGGCAGGTAGCGGTCGGGGGTCACCTGCCACGCGTCGAGGAGCTCCAGCCCCGCGGCGTCGGTCGCGGCGCTGACGTGTCCCAGCACCTGGCGCGGCGGGACGCGACGGCCCGGCGCGTCGTCCGCCGTCCGGTCGCCCGCCGTCTCGCCGTCCGCTGTCCCGTTGCCAGCCGTCTTGTCGCCAGCCGCCCCGTCGCCGACCTCCGTGTACACAACGAGCACCACCGCGCTCGCGCCATCGGCCGCCGCGTGGGCCACCAGCCGCTCGGCACACACCTGCAGCGCGTCGTCGGGCAGCTCGCGGCCGGGCAACGCGGCGGGCCGCAGCGGCACATCGACGCGGGCCACCAGGCCGACGCGGCGACGAGGACCACGCAGGCACACCAGCACGATGCTGCTGCGCGGGGTGTAGCCGAGCCGGTAGGGCACCAGTGCCAGCAGGTCGCGCGGTGCGGAGACGGTGAGGGTGGGGATTGCCATGCCGACAGCGTCTGCCGCGGCGGCACCCACTGACAGGTCCGGCATGCGCCCTGTGGACGGCGAGACCGCGGGACGGGTCTGGGGGCGGGACGTCCCGCACGGTCCCACTGGCGGCTGACAGCAGTCAGTCGACCGCAGGCCCGGGCGGCGTCGCCGGCACTGGGTCGCCTAGACGACGTGCCCGGGAACCACGTTGTCGCCGTGCCTGTCACGGCCCGGCTCGGCGTCGCGCTCCCAGTCCAGGAACGCCTGGGTCTCGCTGAGCAGGGCACCGCTGAGCCACGCCAGCACCATCGCGTCGTCGGCGAGGCCGACCAGCAGCAGGGCCGCCTCGGGCACCAGGTCGACGGGCGAGACGATGTACAGCACCGCCAGCGCCATCAGCGCGAGCTTGGACCGTTCCAGCCCGGTGTACCTGCCACTGAGCGTGGCCCGGACCATCCGCGGAGCGGCGCTGAGCTGCTCCCCGACACCCGGCCCGCCGGGACGCCGCTGGCCGCGCAGGGTCTTCCAGAGCGCCGTGAACGCCGCCGTCCGTCGCATGCCGTCCTCCCGAGGGTGAACCGGCACGGTCGTGCCGGAGATGTGCCGTTCCAACGTCCCGCGGTCTGCGGCTGTTCCGACGCCCCGGCGTCAGAAGTCCGTACGGCAGGGTCGGCCGGAGACGGCGGCCAGGCCGCGCAGGTCGCCGTCGGCGAGGTCGACCACGAGCGGGGTCGTGGCCGGGTACATCAGCTGCCCCGGGTCGTCGACGTGGTCCAGGCCCACCAGGTGACCGAGCTCGTGGACGAGCACGGCACGGACACGGGCCAGCCCTGCCGGGCCTGCCGCCATCTCGGCGAGCTGCGGTCCGTCGAGCACCACCTGGCCGCTGACGTAGTGCAGCGTGCCCGGGTCGGTGCCCTGCATCGTCGACGGTCCGGCGTAACCCGCGACGTCACCGGCGAGCCGGGGCGAGGTCACCGGGTCGGACCACGCCACCAGCACCGGTGCCCATCGGTCCCCGTACCGCTCCCGCAGCAGCGGTGGGCGCACCTCGTCGGGCGGCTCGCCGGTGGTCCCGGCGTCGACCACCAGCAGGCCCGTGGCGGCCTGGATCACCGCGATCGCCTCACCGAGCAGGTAGGCACCCCCGGCGGGCGCGCTGGCGGGGTTGACCACGTAGGTCAGCGGACGGCACGGGTCCCAGCCGACGGCCTCGCCGGTCCCGGGCTGGGTAGCCAGGACGGCGTACCCGCCGTCACCGACGGGTGGCCGAACAGGCGTCCCGAGCGGGACGGCGGACAGGTCGCTGGGCAGCGACGGCACATTACCTCGCCCGGTCCCTGCCAGCACCCCACGGGGCAGCACCGCGCCGGCCAGGACGGCGACCGCGACCAGGGCGACGACGGCGCCGAGCGCCGCGGGCATCGCGACGCGGACGGCCTGGGTACGGCTCACGCCGGAGCATCGGCACGAGCCCACCTCCGGTTGACCCGGTTGCTACCCCGGCTTCGGACGGGCGCCAGGCTCAGGCACTGGTCACCGGTACAAACTCTTTGCGTGCCGCGTCGGCGACCTTGCGCACCAGCCACCAGTCCAGGCCCGCGCCGATCACGCCGCCCGCGAGCGGCACCCCGCGCCCGAGGCGTCCCAGGCCCTTCTTGCCGATCTGCGAGAGCAGCCGGAAGCCGATGCCCTTGTTGAGCACCATCAGTGCCGGTGCGGGCATCCGCTTCAGCGCCAGCCCGGCGACGCGACCCATCGGGCTCATCCCGGCCTTGGTCAGGATGCTGTCGGCGTCGGCCCCGACCAGGACCAGCAGGACGGCGGTGCGCACCTCCTCGCGGCCGAGGTCGTACCCACGCAGGTGGGCTGTGGCAGCGACCATCCGCGTCGCGATCCCGTAGAAACCGGCGACGTTGGCGGGCAGCGCCACCGGCAACGTGATGAACCCGCCGAGCCCCGTGACGAACCCCCCCGCGGCGGCGAGCTTGGTGTGCAGGGCGACGACGTCGTCGATGGCCGCCTCGACCTCACCACCGCGCTCGGCCAGGGCCTTCGTGGCGACGGCGGCCGCGGGGTCGAGCGGGCCGATGCCGTCGAGGCCGGCATCGACGAGCCGCGTGACCAGCTGCGTCGCGGTGCGCTCCAGGCCGGACGCCTCCCGCGGTACCCCGACCTCGCGCGACGACTCGTGCTTGGCGGCCATGTGGATCCTCCCGGGCTCGACGATGCGCCTGCACGGTGCAGTCTGCCCATCCCGGCGTCCGACGGCACCTTGTGGCAGGACGTGCCGGCGCGCCGGGCGGCACGGGCGGAGCCGGCGAGAGGCTCGCGAGCCGTCAGGACCACGGCCCGGTCAGTGCAGCCTCGACACGTGCCACCTCGGCGTCGTCGGAGGCGACGGCCGTCAAGGCGGAGACCGCGTCCGCGCGGGCGCGGTCCGCACGTCTCTTCGCGGCGCCGGACGCATGGTCGCCGGAGCCCGCGGACGCCAGGTGGGCGGTCTTGGCGTCCAGGTACTCCAGGTACTCGGCCCGCGCGGTGAGCGCGGAGCGGTGCCACGCGAGGATGCCCGAACCCTGGACCGCGGGCCGCCCGGCCGCGACCCGCTCGGCGCCCTCGTCACCCACATCGGCCACGAGACCCGCCAGGTCGACGCCGGTCGGCGACGAGCGACCGGCTGAGGCCAGCACCGGCCTCACGTACTGCTGCATCGACGACAGCTTGCGTTCGGCGAGACCCACGGTCACCTGCGAGGCCTCGACGCGCTCGAGCAGGTCGGCGACCTCGGTCGACCGCAGGCGTTCGTCGGCGACTGCGAGCCCGACCACGACCAGCACCAGCACCGCCACGACCGGCATGCGCCACCGGGGCCGGGTGGGCTCACGGCCGAAGGAGACGGTCTCCACCAGGGTCCCGTGCGGGCCTTGGCGGTGCCGGCTCAGCCCTTGACCGAGCCGGCCGTCAGGCCGCGGACGAAGAACCGTTGCAACGAGAAGAACACGATCAGCGGGACCGTCATCGTGATGAACGCGCCGGCGGTCAGAAGGTGCCAGTCGGCCGCGAACTCCCCGACGAGTCCGGCCAGGTTGACGGTCACGACCTCGTTGTCCCCGCCACCGATGAACACCAGCGCGACGAGCAGGTCGTTCCACACCCAGAGGAACTGGAAGATCGCGAACGCCGCCAGGGCAGGGACCGACATCGGCATCACGAGCCGCCAGAACGTCTGGAAGTGGCTGGCGCCGTCGATCTTGGCCGACTCGATCAGCGAGACCGGCAGCCCTGACATGTAGTTGCGCAGCAGGTACACAGCCAACGGCATCCCGTAACCGGTGTGCGCGAGCCACACCCCGAGGAACTGGCCCGTGAGGCCGACGTCCCCGTAGAACTGCAGCAGCGGCACCAGGGTGACCTGCAGTGGCACGACCAGGAGGCCCACGATGACGGCGAAGAAGACCTCGCGGCCCCGGAACCGCATGAAGGTGAACGCGTACGCGGCGAAGGCTGCGACGAAGATGGGGATGAGCGTGGCGGGGATGGCAACGACCAGGCTGTTGACGAACGCGTTCGCCATGCCCGCGCCGCCCAGCACGTCGCCGTAGTTCTCCAGCGTCCACTGGCCGAAGTCGAACGGCGAGGCGAACACCGACCACCAGCCGCTGGAGTCCACGGCGTCCTCGCTGCGGAACGACGTGATCAACAGGCCGAGCGTCGGCACGGTCCACGCCACGCAGATGATCGCGAGGGCGATCTTCGGAAGCAGGCTGCCTCGCTTGGCATCCGCACGCCGCCCGTCGGAACCGGAGAGGGCACCGCGCCCGCGCTGCTCCTCGGGGACGTCGGTGGTGCTGACAGTGGGGGTGCTCATCGCGCGTTCTCCTCGATGCGGAATCGGCGCACCTGGTAGATCATCACCGGGATCACCGCGATCGTGAGGATGACGACGATCGCCGCCGCCCTTCCGTCGTTGCCGAACTCGAACAGCTCCTCGAAGAAGCGGACGCCGATCACGTTGGTGCCGAAGGCCCCGCCGGTCATCACGTAGACGATGTCGAAGACCTTCATGACAAGGATGAGGATCGTCACGAACACCACGGTGACGGTCGCCCAGATCTGCGGGACGACGATGCGGAAGAAGATCGCGACCTCACCGGCGCCGTCGATGCGCGCTGCCTCGACGGTCTCCTCGGGCACGTTCTTGATCGCCGCCGAGAGCAGCACCATGGCGAAACCGGCCTGCAGCCACACCATGATCGTCATCAGGAGGAAGTCGTTGATGTTCCAGTCCGAGAGCTGCAGCCACGCGACGGGATCGAACCCCAGGACTTCCCCGATCGCGTTGAGAATGCCGATCTGCGGCTGACCCGGTGGCCGGGAGGTGTAGATGAAGCCCCAGATGGTGGCGGCACCGACGAAGCTGATCGCCATCGGGAGGAAGATGACGGACTTGGTGACCTTCTCCGCGGTGGGCTTCAGCCGGTCGGCGAGCACCGCGACCGCGAGCCCGGCGATGACCGCGAACACCGGGACGACGACGATCCAGAGCAGGTTGTTGACGAGCGTCTCCCTGAACTCCGCAGCGCCGAGCAGGTCGGTGTAGTTCGTCAGGCCCACCCACGCGGTGCTGTCGCCGTTGGCGAAGCTGAGGATGAAGCTGCGCACCATCGGGTAGACGAGGAAGACGCCCACGACGAGCAGCGCCGGGCCGACGAAGGCGTACGGGCGGAGCCGGTCACCCCACCGCTGGGGCAGGCGCTCGACGATCAGGTTCATCAGCAGGTACAGCACGAGGATGCCGCCGATACCGGCGACGACCGCGATGACGGCGTTGGCGATCTTGATCGTCATGTCAGCTCCAGGGGGTGCGGGCCGGGGGGGGTCATCGCTGACCCGCCCCCGCCCGGCCGACGGCGGGGGTCCTGCCCTACGAGGTCGGCCAGCTCTCCTCGATGCTCGTCAGCGCCTCCTCCAGCGTCGCGCTGCCGGAGACCCACTCGACCATCCCGTCCCAGAAGCTGCCCGCGCCGACCTCTGGCGGCATCAGGTCGGAGCCGTCGAACCGGAAGACGTCGGCGGACGCCACCAGCTCCGCGGTCTGCTGGGTGATCTCGTCCGGGTACAGGCTGGCGTCGAAGGTCGCGTGCGGTGACAGCCAGCCGCCGGCCTCGGCCCACGGCCCACCGAACTCGTCCGAGGTGAGGAACTCCATCACCGCGACGGTGTCCTCGTCGTCGCTGAACATGGCGGCCATGTCACCACCGCCCAGGATGGGCTGGCCGTCGAACCCGTCCTCCACCGGAGGAAGCACGAAGATGCCGACGTTCGCCCCGAGGTCAGCCTGCACGTCCTCGGGGAAGAACCCGGTGATGAAGTTGCCCTGGCGGTGCATGAAGCAGCCCGGCTCCTCGTCGAACATGGGGTTCGGCGAGTCCCCGAACGGCGTGGTGAGGATCGCCTGAGGTCCACCGAGAACGGCACCCTCGGTGAACACGATGTCAGCGAACATGTCCCCGGCCCGGACCACGGCGGCGTCGTTGAAGGGGATCTCGTGGTTCACCCACTGGTCGTAGGTGTCCGGCCCGGCGGTGCGGAGCATCAGCTCCTCGATCCAGTCCGTCATCACCCAACCCGTGTCCGCGCCCGACTCGGCGCCGATGCACCAAGGCGTGTTGCCGTCGGTGATCATCTGCGCCTGCAGGTCCATCAGCTCGGCCCAGGTCGAGGGCACCGTGTAGCCGGCCTCCTCGAACTCGGGGACCGGGTACCAGACGAGGCTCTTCACGGCCATCCGCATCGGGGCGGCGTAGACGCTGCCGTCCTCGCCCGTGGCGGCGTCGAGGAAGCCGGGAATCAGGGTCTCCTCGATCGCGGCGACGTCGATGGCGTCGTCGAGCGGGATGATGTTGCCGCTCTCGCCCAGCTCAAGGACCAGACCGGGCTGGGGGAACAGGGCGATCTCGGGGGCGTCGCCACCGGAGACGCGGGTGCGCACGAGGGTGGTGAAGTCGCTCGACGCGACGTACTCGACGTCGATGCCGGACTCCTCCTCGAACGGGGCCAGCGCCTCGTTGAAAGCGTCCTCCTCGGCACCGGAGAACGCACCGAAGATCTCGACGGTGCCGCTGCCCTCGCCGCCACCGCCGCCGCCGCCTCCGCCCGCGCCGCCACCCCCGTCGTCACCGCCCTCGCTCAGGCAGCCGGTGACCAGCAGCGTGCTCGCGGCGCCCAGAGCGACCACCCTCGCCATGTTTCGTGCTCGCATCTCGTCCCTCTTTCGCCCTGTCGGTGTGATTCCATCCTCGCGAAACCATCACAGGAAAACGCTTGCGTCGAACCTCCATGATCGAACCGGAATACTCCAGCGCGACGCGGTAACGATTGCGCATCGCCTGGCAGGTATGGGTCCGAGCGCGCCATGATGTCCGAAATCGCAGTCGCAAACGTTGGCAGCACGAGGGTCCCGGGGGTGACGAGATGCCTGGTCGACGAGCCGGCATCCTCGACGTCGCGCGCCGCGCGGGCGTCTCCCCGGCCACCGTCTCGCGATCGTTGCGCGGCCTGCCCAACGTCTCCGACGCGACCCGCCTGCGCGTGCTCGACGCGGCCACCGCGCTCTCGTACGTGGCCTCCGCCGCGGCCTCCCGACTCGCCTCCGGCCACACGGGCACCGTCGGGGTCGTCGTCCCGCACGTGACCCGCTGGTTCTTCGCCCAGGCCGTCGCCGGCGCCGAGCAGGTGCTGCGCAAAGCTGGGTTCGACGTGCTGCTCTACAACCTCGGGGGCAGGGACGGCCGCGAGCGCTTCCTGGCGGCCATGCCGCTGCGCCGGCGCGTCGACGCCGTCCTGGTGCTCACGCTCCCCCTCGACGACGCGTAGGCCGAGCAGATGCAGGGGGTCGGGGTCCCGGTGGTCTCGATCGGCACCCGCAACCCCCGGTTCAGCTCGGTCCGCATCGACGACACCGCGGCCGTGACGGCGGCGGTGCGGCACCTGCGCCTGCTCGGGCACGAGTCCGTGACCATGGTCACGGGCCCCACCGAGGACCTGAACTTCGTCGCCACCGTCGAGCGACGGGAGGCCTTCGCCGGCGAGGCGCAGACCAACGGGATGCTGTTCGACGTCGTGAAGGCCCGCGCACCGGGGCTGGAGGGTGGCGGCGGGGCGGCGGAGAGCATCCTCTCCGGTGCCCGGATGGCGACGGCCGTGCTGGCTGAGTACGACGAGCTCGCGTTCGGCGTGCTGCGGACCCTCGCCCGCGCCGGGGTCGATGTCCCGTCACAGCTGTCCCTGATGGGTTTCGACGACCACGAGATGGCGTCCGTCGTCGACCTCACGACCGTGGCGCAACCGGTGCGCGAGCAGGGCGAGACCGCCGCCAGGTTGCTTCTCG
>JBBSNO010000046.1:0-14563 GCA_038232615.1 Actinomycetales bacterium | reverse complement strand
GTCCGACGCCCTCGAGGTGGACCGTGCGCGGTTCGTGCCGGTCGGCGGCGGGGTCGGCGCCGTCGGCCTCCCCGGCGTCGCCGCGTGGACGGCGTAGCCGCACCTCCAGCCGGTCGACCGACAGGTCCTCGACCAGGCCCTTCCCCCACTCGACCACCGTGACCGAGTCGGCCCGCGACGCGTCGAGGTCCAGGTCGTCGACCTCGGCCAGGCTGGTGAGGCGGTAGGCGTCGACGTGGACCAGGGCGGGGCCGCCGGACGTGCTCGGGTGCTCACGGGCGATGACGAAGGTGGGCGAGGTGACGGCGCCGCGCACGCCCAGGCCCTCCCCCAGACCGCGCGTCAGCGTGGTCTTGCCGGCGCCCAGGTCACCGGTCAGCACCACCAGGTCACCGGGCCGGAGCAAGCGGGCCAGCCGGCGTCCGACGTCGACCATGTCGTCGGGGGTCGCGGCCAGCACGCTCGCCTCGTCGCCCGGGTCCTGCGCCGCGCTCGCCGCGCGGTGGGCCCCCGTCACCGCTTCGCGTCGCGCGCCGTGCGCGGCGCCTGGCGGACGGCGCGGCGCGCGCGGTCGAGCAGGGCCAGCAGGTGGGGCGTGACGACGTCCGGGTGCTCCAGCATCACGTTGTGGCCGGCGTCACGGACGACGACCTGCTCGGCGTGCGCGAGGACGCGCACGATCTCGGCGCTGTGCTCGACCGGGATCATCAGGTCCGAGTCCCCGGCGACCACGAGGGTCTCGATGCCGGAGAGCCCGGCCAAAGCCTCCCTCTTGTCGTGGGCGGCGAACACGGGCAGGAAGTCCCCGATGACCTCGATCCGCGTCGCCGCGATCATCCGGGCGGTGAAGTCGACGAGCTCGTCGCTGACGTCGGACGCGTAGGAGTAGCGCCGCACCATCACGGCCTCCAGGTCGCCGCTGAGACGACGTCCGCGCTCGACCAGCCCCGGACGCCTGGAGAGCAGCTTCATCGCCCTCGGCGCGACCTTGTGGACGAGCCTGCCCACCCGGTCCAGGCCCAGGTCGAGGTCCGCCAGGCCCCCGGCACTGGTCGCCACGAACGCCACCCCCACCACCCGCTCGGAGATGAGGTCCGGGTGGGCGGCCGCCAGCGACATGATCGTCATCCCGCCCATGGAGTGCCCGACGAGCACCAGGGGCCCCTCCGGCGCCGTCGCGTCGAGCACGGCGCGCAGGTCGGCACCGACCTGGTCGATGGTCGCCGACCCGGCGGGGCCGCGCCGGGAGCGCCCGTGGCCGCGTTGGTCCCACAGGACCGTGCGGTACCGGCCGCGCAGGGCCAGCCGCTGGTAGTGCCATAGGTCGAGGTTGAGCGAGTACCCGTGGCAGAGGACGACGGTGAGCCCGTCCGGGTCCGGCTCCGCGAGCTCGTCCACCTCGACGTGCAGGCCGGTCCCGTCGTCCGCCTCGACCACCCGCGGCGTCGAGCGCACCGACCCGTACGGGACCTGCGAGGGCGGTGGGGCCGGGCTGCCGAGCAGCGGGCGCCCCACCGCGACCCGCTCGGCCGCCAGGCCCAGCGCCGCGCCGGCACCGGCCGCGGCGAGGCCGATCCCGAGGGACACCAACCCGGCCGTCCCCCACGAACCGCTGTTCACGGACGGCGTCACGACTGCTCCTGGGTCGCCGTCGCGAGCTGCCCGACGTACGTGCGCGGCACGCGCGAACCGACGCGGCTGACGATCTCGTAGCTGATGGTTCCGGCCGCGTCCGCCCAGTCCTGCGCGGTCGGCTCGCCGTGCGTGCCCGGCCCGAACAGCACCACCTCGTCGCCCGCCTTCGCCTCGTCGTCGCCGAGGTCGAGCACGAGCTGGTCCATGCACACGCGCCCCGCCACCGTGCGCCGCCGTCCGGCGGCCAGCACCGGCCCGGTACCGCTGGCGTGGCGGGGAACGCCGTCGGCGTACCCGAGGGGCACCAGGGCCAACGTCGTGGCGGACGTCGTCGTGTACGCGTGCCCGTACGACACGCCCTGGCCGGCGCCGACCCGCTTGACCAGGGCCAGCCGGGCGCGCAGCGTCATCGCCGGCCGGAGCCCGAAGTCGGCGGGCGACCCGAGCTCGGGCACCGGCGACAGCCCGTAGAGGGCGAGGCCGGGACGCACCAGGTCGAGGTGCGCGCCGGTGTTCGTGAGTGTGGCCGCCGAGTTCGCGAGATGCCTGCGCACCGGGCGGACGCCGAGGCGGGCTGCGACGTCGAGCGCGTGGGCGAACTCCTCCTGCTGGCGAAGCACGGTGGGGTGGTTGGGCGCGTCTGCCCAGGCGTAGTGGGACCACACGCCGACGACCTCGACAGCCCGTTCGGCCGCCGCCCCGGCGACCGCCGTGAGCAGGTCGGGCCAGTCGGCGGACGTCGTCCCGCCGCGACCGAGCCCGGTGTCGACCTTCAGGTGCACGCGCGCTGTGCGCCCCTGCGCCCGGGCCGCCGCCACGACGGCGTCCAGCGCCCACGGTGCCGCGACGGAGAGGTCGACGTCCGCCGCGACGGCAGCCCCGAGGTCGTCGCCCGGGACGTGCAGCCACGACAGCACGGGTGCCGAGATCCCGGCGGCACGCAGGGCGAGGGCCTCGGCCAGCTGGGCGACGCCGAGCCAGGTGGCACCCCCGACCAGCGCGGCGCGGGCGGTCGGCACCAGACCGTGGCCGTAGCCGTCGGCCTTGACCACGGCCATCACCTCGGCGCCCCGGGCGTGGGCGACCAGGGCGGCGGCGTTGTCGCGGACGGCGTCGAGGTCGACCACCGCCTCGGCCGGGAAGGTGCTCATGAGGGCCTCAGTCTGGCAGCGCAGCGGGCCGACCGTGCAGCAGGCCCGCGACCGCGGCCGGGATGGCTAAGAGCACGGCCGAGGCGGACGTCGGCCCGCCGGCGCAGGCGTGGGAACCGGCGAGGCCGTGGACGACGACCGCCACCGAGCCGGCGTCCAGCGGCTCCAGGCCGGCGGCGAGCAGCGCCCCCGCGATGCCGGCCAGGACGTCGCCCGAGCCGGCGGTCGCGAGCCAGTGGGGGCCGTCGGGCTGGGCCCGCGTTGTTCCGTCCGGGCCGACGACGAGCGTCGAGGCGCCCTTGAGCAGCACGGTCGCCCCGGTCAACCGGGCGGCCCGGCGGGCGTGGTGCAGCGGGCGGGCCTGGACGTCGGCACGCTCGGTGGGCTCCCCGTAGCTGCGCAGCAGCCGGGCCAGCTCGCCGGCGTGCGGTGTGAGCAGGGTCGGCGCGGTGCGTCGGTGCGGCAGCATCGCCAGCGCCCCGGCGTCCACGACGCACGGCTGGTCGGTCGCCAGCGCCGCCTCGACGTGGGCGCGCTGCCCGTCGTCGTCGGGGTCCACGCCCGGGCCGAGCAGCCAGGCCTGCACCCGCCCCGGCCCGGGCACCACCTCGGGCCAGCGGGCCCGGACGAGGTCGGTCGGCCCGCTCGGGCCGAGGTAGCGCACCATCCCGGCGCCGGTCGCGACGGCGGCGCCGGTGGCTAGCACCGCCGCGCCGGTGTAGCCCGGACCGCCGGCGACGACGCCGAGCACCCCCCGGGAGTACTTGTCGTCGTCCGGCCCCGGCACCGGCCAGAGCCCACCGGCCGCGGTGGCACCCAGCCGCTCGACGGAAGGGTCGCCGAGCTCGTCGCCGTCCAGCCCGATGTCGACCACGACCACGCGCCCCGCCGCGGCCGACGCCGGTGGCAGCAGCAGGCACGGCTTGGCGGCCCCGAAGGTCACCGTCACGTCGGCCCGCACGTGCGCGCCGGGCAGCTCCCCCGTGTCCGGGTCGACGCCGCTGGGCAGGTCGACCGCGACCACGAGCGCGGACGTCGGCAGCTGCCGGCCGAGCTCGGCGAAATCGCCCCCCAGGCCGGGCCGGGAGCCGATCCCGAGCAGCCCGTCCACGACGAGGTCCGCGCCCGCGAGCAGGTCGGTCGCCGCACCGGAGCCGGCGTCGCTGACGCGGCCACCGGCGTCCCGCAGGGCAGCCAGCCCGTCGACGTGGGCACGCTCGGCCGCCAGGACCGCGTCGACCCGTGCACCCCGCCGCGCCAACCGGGCACCGGCCCACAGCGCGTCCCCGCCGTTGTCGCCTGGCCCGACGAGCAGCACGACGCGCCGCCCGTACACGCCGCCCGTCGTGCGGCGCAGCTCACCGGCGACCACGCGGGCCAGACCCGCGGCCGCACGTTGCATCAGGACGCCCTCGGGCCCGCCCGTCGACGCGGACTCCTCGGCACGCCGGACCGCCTCGACGCCGTACGCCCTCACGAGCAGCCCTCGAGTGTCCCGCTGCGGTGGGACGCGCTGGCGTGTCCTACCGCGGCGGGACACTCGGCGGCGGTCATCGGGACTCCGCGACGACGACGGCCGACGCGATCCCGGCGTCGTGGCTGAGCGAGAGGTGGAAGCTGTCGATGCCGAGCTGCTCGGCACGGGCCGCGACGGTGCCGCTGACGTCCAGGTGCGGGCGCCCGTCGTCCGCCCGGTGCACCGTGACGTCGTGCCACCGCAACCCGACCGGGGCTCCCAGCGCCTTGGCGAGCGCCTCCTTGGCGGCGAACCTCGCGGCGATCGAGGCCGGCGCCAGACCGCGCTCCACCTCGGTGAACAGGCGCTCCAGCAGGCGCGGCGTGCGTTCGAGCGTGGCCGTGAACCGGGCGACGTCGACCACGTCGATGCCCACACCGACGATCACCACCCACCCCCCGTCGTGCTCGCGCAGCTCGTCACCGCAGCAGCCTGCCACGCGCGGCACCGTGCCTACTCGACCGTGACCGACTTGGCCAGGTTGCGCGGCTGGTCGACGTCCAGCCCCTTCGCCGTCGCCAGCTCGCACGCGAAGACCTGCAGCGGGACGACTGTCAGTAGCGGCGCCAGCAGGGGCGAGCACTGCGGCACGCGGATGACGACGTCCGCGTAGGGCTCGACGTCGACGTCGCCCTCGTGCGCGATGACGATGGTGCGCGCGCCGCGGGCCCGGATCTCGGCGATGTTCGAGACGACCTTGCCGTGCAGACCGTGGGCGGACGACGGTGACGGGACGACGATGAACACGGGCTGACCCGCCTCGATCAGGGCGATGGGCCCGTGCTTCAGCTCGCCGGCGGCGAAGCCCTCCGCATGGATGTAGGCGAGCTCCTTGAGCTTGAGCGCACCCTCGAGGGCGATCGGGAAGCCGACGTGGCGGCCGAGGAACAGCACCGAGCGCGTGTCGGCCATGAACCGGGCGATCTCGCGGACGCGGTCCAGGTCGTCGAGCACCAGCTGGATCTTCGCGGGCATCGCGTGCAGGTCGCGCAGCACCTCGGCCGCCTCGTCGGCGTACGTCTTGCCGCGCAGCGTCGCCAGGTACAGCCCCAGCAGGTAGCAGGCGGTGATCTGCGCGAGGAACGCCTTGGTCGAGGCGACGGCGATCTCCGGCCCGGCGTGCGTGTAGAGGACCGCGTCGGACTCCCGGGGGATCGTCGAGCCGTGGGTGTTGCAGATCGCGAGCGTGAGCGCGCCCTGGGCGGACGCGTGCCGCACCGCCATCAGGGTGTCCATGGTCTCGCCCGACTGCGAGAGCGAGACGACGAGCGTGCGGTCGTCGACGACCGGGTCGCGGTACCGGAACTCGTGCGCGAGCTCGACCTCGGTCGGGATCCGGCACCAGTGCTCGATGGCGTACTTGGCGACCATGGCGGCGTAGGCGGACGTGCCGCACGCCACCACGACGATCTTGTCGATGGCCCGCAGCTGCTCGGCCGGGATGCGCAGCTCGTCGAGGACCCAGTCCCCCTCGGCGTCCGTGCGCCCCAGCAGGGTGTCGGCCACGGCGTGTGGTTGCTCGTTGATCTCCTTGGCCATGAACGAGGGGTAGCCGCCCTTCTCCGCCGCGGCCATGTCCCAGTCCACGTGGAACGGCTTGCCCTCGGCGGGGGCGCCGTGGAAGTCGGTGATCACGACGCTGTCCGGCGTGATCGTGACGACCTGGTCCTGGCCCAGCTCGACCGCGTCGCGGGTGTGCCCGATGAACGCGGCGACGTCCGAGCCGAGGAAGTTCTCACCGTCGCCGACGCCGGCCACCAGCGGCGAGTTCCGGCGGGCACCGACGACGGTGTCCGGGGTGCGCGTGTGGACGGCCAGGAGCGTGAAGGCGCCCTCCAGACCGCGGCACACCTCGCGCATGGCCTCCGCCAGGTCCCCGGACCGGCCGTACGCCTCGGCCAACAGGTGGGCCGCGACCTCGGTGTCGGTCTCGCTGGTGAACTCCGCGCCGCGCTCGACCAGACCCGCCTTGAGCTTCGCGAAGTTCTCGATGATCCCGTTGTGGATGACGGCCAGCTCGACGCCGCCGCCGCCGAGGTGCGGGTGGGCGTTGGAGTCCGTGGGTCCCCCGTGCGTGGCCCAGCGGGTGTGCCCGATCCCGGTGGTGCCGGACTCCAGCGGCTCGGCCTCGAGCGCGCCGGTGAGGTTGGCGAGCTTCCCGGCGCGCTTGCGCGTCACCAGGCCGGAACCCGTCAGGACCGCGACGCCGGCGGAGTCGGACCCGCGGTACTCCAGACGCCGCAAACCTTCCACCACCACCGACAAGGCGTCCTGACCGGTGCCGGCCCTGCCGGCGTAACCCACGATTCCGCACATGGGAGCCAGCGTATCCGCGCGCCGGACCCCCACCGCCGGGGCACGACCCGGCACGCAGGAGCACAATGCGGGGCGTGTCGACGGCGACCGCGGGCCAGGGTGCCCAGGGCGGAGCGCCCTCGGTGTCGCCCTCCGTCGACGTCGACCGGGACGACTGGAGCCGCCTTGCCGGCAAGACCCCCCTGCCGTTGGACGCCGGTGACGTCGCGCGGCTGCGCGGCCTCGGGGAGCGCATCGACCTCGCCGAGGTCGAGGAGGTCTACCTCCCGCTGTCGCGGCTGCTGAACCTCTACGTCGGTGGGGCCGAGCAGCTGCACGCAGCCACGCGCGCGTTCCTCGGCGAGCCGGGCGCGCGGACCCCGTTCGTCATCGGGGTGGCGGGCTCGGTGGCGGTCGGCAAGTCGACGACGGCGCGCATCCTGCGCGAGCTGCTCTCCCGCTGGCCCGACACCCCCCGTGTCGAGCTGCTGACCACCGACGGGTTCCTGCACCCGAACGCCGAGCTCGAGCGACGCGGACTGCTGCAGCGCAAGGGCTTCCCCGAGTCCTACGACCGGCGGCGGCTGATGCGGTTCGTGGCCGACGTGAAGTCCGGAGCACCCGAGGTCCGGGCACCCCTGTACTCGCACCTGACGTACGACATCGTGCCCGGCGCCCAGATCGTCGTCCGCCGCCCGGACGTCCTGGTCGTCGAGGGACTCAACGTGCTCCAGCCGGCGCGGGCTCGCAGCGACGGCCGGCAGGGCCTGGCGGTCAGCGACTTCTTCGACTTCTCGATCTACGTCGATGCGCGGACGTCGGACGTGCGGGCCTGGTACGTCGACCGGTTCCTGCGCCTGCGGGAGACAGCGTTCTCCCGACCAGAGTCCTACTTCCACCGGTACGCCGCGCTGTCGGACTCCGAGGCCGTCGCACGCGCCGAGCAGATCTGGCGGGACATCAACGAGCTCAACCTGGTCGAGAACGTGCTGCCGACCCGAGGCCGCGCGACGCTCGTGCTGACCAAGGGCGCGGACCACGAGGTGCGACGCATCCGGCTGCGCAAGCTCTGACCGCCCGCCGGCCCCTACCCGCCCCGCCCGTCAAGTGTCCCTGCCCGGCGGGACACGCCGGCGCGGCGCACCGGAGCAGGACACTCGACGGCGTCACAGGGGACACGCGACGGCGTCACGGGGAGGTCATGCGGGTCCCTGCCACTCGCCCAGGACCTCGGTGACCTCGAACCCCAGCGCCTCGTTGAGCGCGATCATGGGAGCGTTGCTGTCGGCGTTCCACGTGTGGACCCGACGTGCCACCGGGACGGCGGACGTCGCGGCCGCGAGAGTGGCCAGCTTGAGCGCCATCCCCAGCCGGTGACCCCGGTGCTCACGCAGCACGATGGTGTCCCATTGGTACAGGGCGTCCGGCTGCTCGGACGCCCAGCCCATCTCGCTCAGCCCGACCCAGGTGCCCGCGTCGTCCACGGCCACCGACGTCCACCACCGGCGTCCCTGCGCGGCGATGCGGGCCTCGTTCGCCAGGACGCGGTCGGCGTCCCAGCTCTCGGGCTCGTACTCCAGCTCCCCCATCGGCGCGTCGGTGGTCATCCGGCCCGCCAGGACGGCGTGGCGCGCCGGGTCGGGCGTCGGCCCCTCCCAGGTGCGGACGCAGTAGTCCCGGGAGGCGAGCGCCGCCTCGGCCAGCAGGGCCGCGGTCCGCTCGCCCGGTACCGGCAGGGCGAGGTCGCGACGCAGGTTGCGCTGGCGCAGGGTCAGCCCCTGGTCCGCGGCAAAGAGCTCACCCGGCCACGCATCGAGCCACGCCGGACGCTCGGTCACCGCCAGCAGGCTCGTGCGCCCCTCGGCGGCAGCGGTGCGCCGCAGCCGTGCCATCAGGGCGGTGCCGACGCCACGGCGTCGGTGAGCAGGCGGTACGGCGACGAGCACCTCGGCCAGCGTCAGGTTGTCGAGCAACGGCAGGTCGACGCGCGCCGCTCCCACCACCTCGTCCTGGACCACCGCCACGAGCACGACGGAGGCGCGGCTGGTCTCGTCGCGGCGCAGCACCACCAGCCGTTCGGCGGCCGTCCACAGGGTTGGGTGCGGTCGGCCCGCGGCGAGGCCGGCGTCGAGCGCGTCGTGCCACGGCGGAAACCAGCGCTCGAGCCACGGCGCCAGCTCTGGCGTACCGGTCCGGGCTGTCACGATGTCCATGCCACCGACCCCATCGGCGCGAGGCTCGCAGGTCAACGGCATCTCGACCGGGTCGAGCTGCGGCCGGCCGTTCGGTCAGAGGGCCAGGCGCTCCCGGACGACGCCGACGAGCACGTCGGCCACGCGCTGAGCGGCCTCCGCGTCCTGCGCCTCGACCATGACCCGCACGAGTGGCTCGGTCCCGGACCCGCGCAGCAGCACGCGACCGCCCGAGCCCAGCTCTGCCTCGGCGGCCGCGACGGCGTCCAGCACGGCCCGGTCCTGACCGGCCCGCCCCTTGTCGACGCCGGGGACGTTCACCATCACCTGGGGCAGGCGGGGGACTGCGGACGCCAGGTCGGCCAGCGAGCGGCCGGTCTGCGCCAGCCGCGCCAGCAGGTGCAGACTGGTCAGGACGCCGTCACCGGTCGTGGAGTGGTCCAGCAGCAGGACGTGGCCCGACTGCTCGCCGCCCAGGACGAACGAACCGCGCACCATCTCCTCCAGCACGTAGCGGTCGCCGACCGCCGTCTGGACGCAGGTGATCCCCGCCGCCTCCATCGACAGCCTCAGCCCGAGGTTGCTCATCACCGTCGTGACGAGCGTGTCGTGAGCGAGCCTTCCGTGCTCGCGCAGGGCCAGGGCGAGCACGCCCATGATCTGGTCGCCGTCCACGATGTCCCCGGCGGCGTCCACGGCGAGGCACCGGTCGGCGTCGCCGTCGTAGGCGACGCCGGCATCCGCACCGTGCTCGACGACGGCGGCCTGCAAGGGGGTGAGGCAGGTGGACCCGTAGCCGTCGTTGATGTTGAGGCCGTCCGGGTCGGCGCCGATGACGATGACGTCGGCGCCGGCCGAGCGCAGGGCCGCCGGGCCGATGGCACTGGCGGCGCCGTGCGCGCAGTCGACGACCACCCTCAGGCCGTCGAGCCGGTGGGGCATGGCCTGGACCAGGTGCCGCACGTAGCTGCCCGCCCCGGTGGCATCGTGGCGGATCCGGCCGACGCGCTCGCCGATCGGGCGGTCCCAGGCCTCGCGCAGCCGCTTCTCGATCGCGTCCTCGACGTCGTCGGGCAGCTTGTGGCCTCCTCGGGCGAAGAACTTGATGCCGTTGTCGGGCATCGGGTTGTGCGAGGCGGAGAGCATCACGCCGAGGTCCGCGCCGCGCTCGGCGACCAGGTGGGCGATCGCCGGCGTCGGGAGCACCCCCACGTCGTCGACGTCGACACCGGCGCTGGCCAGGCCCGCGGTCACGGCCGCGGCGAGGAAGTCGCCGGAGCGGCGTGGGTCACGGCCGACGACCGCGCGGGGGCGGTGGCCGTCGAAGGCGCCGGCGTCCGCCAGGACGCGGGCCGCAGCCACCGACAGGTCCAGGACCAGCTCGGCGGTGACGACCTGGTTGGCGACGCCACGGACGCCGTCCGTACCGAAGAGTCGGGCCACGCAGTTCTCCGTTCGTCGGCGGGGCGCGCCTCGCAGGTGCCCGGGACGTCACAGGCCCCGGGAGCGTACGCCCGGGGCCCGTGACATCGATTCCGCGTGCAGGCCGGGAGGACCTGCACCGGTGATCAGCGCTTGCTGTACTGAGGCGCCTTGCGGGCCTTCTTCAGTCCGGCCTTCTTGCGCTCGATGGCGCGCGGGTCGCGGGTGAGGAAACCGGCCTTCTTCAGCGTCGGCCTGTTCGTCTCCTCGTCGATCGCGTTGAGCGCGCGGGCGATGCCGAGGCGCAGCGCACCCGCCTGGCCCGACGTGCCGCCGCCACCGAGCCGGGCGATGACGTCGAAGCGGCCCTCGAGCTCGAGCAGCCGGAAGGGCTCGTTGACGAGCTGCTGGTGGACCTTGTTGGGGAAGTACCCGTCCAGGTCACGGCCGTTGACCGACCAGGTGCCGCTGCCGGGCACCAGGCGCACGCGGGCGATGGCCTGCTTGCGCCGACCCGTCGCCGCTGCCGGCGCGATGATGCTGGTGCCGGCGCCGGGGCTGCCGGGGGTCGTGGTGGAGTAGCTGCTCGGTGCCTCGGCGTCGTCCAGCGGCGTCTGGTCGGACGACGTCGACTGGTCGGTCGACACGGGGGCAGTGGTCGGCTGGTCGGTGGGCTGGTCGGTGGGCTGGTCGGTGGGCTGGGCGGTGGGCTGGTCGGTGGGCGCTGCCACGGTTCTCCTCGGTGCTCTGCTGAAGGGGGTGGACGCGTGGCTTACTTCGCGACCGCTGGGAGCTGGGCGACCTGCGTGATCTCGAACGGCGTGGGCTGCTGGGCCTCGTGCGGGTGCTCGGGACCGGCGTACACCTTGAGCTTGCGCAGCATCTGGCGACCGAGGCTGGTCTTCGGGAGCATCCCCCGGACGGCCTTCTCGACGGCCTTCTCCGGGTGCTCGGTCAGCAGGTCGGTATAGCCGGTGACCCGCAGCCCGCCCGGGTAACCCGAGTGGCTGTAGGCCACCTTCTGCTCCCGCTTGTTGCCGGTCAGCGCGACCTTGTCGGCGTTGATGATGACCACGAAGTCGCCTGTGTCGACGTGCGGCGCGAAGACCGGCTTATGCTTGCCGCGCAGGAGGGTCGCGGTCTGCGTCGCCAGGCGACCGAGCACGACGTCGGTCGCGTCGATGACGTGCCAGACGCGCTGAACATCGCCGGCCTTGGGGGTGAACGTGCGCACGGTCGTAGCCTTCGTTCCGTCTCGAGGGTGATCCAGGGCGGGGTCGGGACTCCAGAGGGCTACCTGAGGCATCCGGACCCGCAGGCGCGCTGACCACCCGGGGGCAGCGCAGCACGCACAACGATGCGTCAGATTACCCGCGCCGGGTACAGGTGGTCAAAACGCGCTCCCCACCGTTGCCGTGCCGGACGCCGCCCGGCCCTACCGGACGCGCTCGACGCGGGTCTCGTCCCACACCGGCTCGGGTGTCTCCACCACCTGCCCGTCGGCGCGGAAGACGAGGAACCGGTCGAACGAGCGGGCGAACCAGCGGTCGTGGGTGACCGCCACGACGGTCCCGGTGAACGCCTCGAGCCCCTCCTCCAGCGCCTCGGCCGAGGCGATGTCGAGGTTGTCCGTCGGCTCGTCCAGCAGCAGCAGGGTCGCCCCCGACAGCTCCAGCAGCAGGATCTGCATCCGCGCCTGCTGGCCGCCGGAGAGCGACTCGAACGGCTGCTCGGCGGCGTGCGAGAGCTCGTAGCGGTCGAGGGCGCGCGAGGCCTGCTCGCGACCCATCCCGTCCCGATGGGAGTCGCCCCGCCACAGCACGTCGAGCAGGGTGCGGCCCACCAGCTCGGGGTGCGCGTGCGTCTGGGCGAACCAGCCGGGCCGCACCCGGGCCCCGAGGCGCGACACCCCGGTGTGCGCCACCGGCGCCACTGCCAGGTCGCCCACCGGCCGATGGCCAGGTTCCGGGTCGGTGCCACCGGCGGCGAGCAGCCGCAGGAAGTGCGACTTGCCCGAGCCGTTCGACCCCAGCACCGCGAGCCGCTCGCCGAACCACAGCTCCAGGTCGAACGGCTGCATCAGTCCGGTCAGTCCCAGGTCCTCGGCGACGACCGCGCGCTTACCGGTCCGCCCCCCGCGCAGCCGCATGGTGACGTCCTGGTCGCGCGGGACCGCCTGCGGTGGCCCCGCCGCCTCGAAGCGCTCCAACCTCTTCTCGGCCGCGTGGTACCGGCTGGCCATGTCGGAGTTGTAGGCGGACTTCTGCCGGTAGAAGATGATGAGCTCCCTCAGCTTCTGCCGGTCCTCCTCCCAGCGTCTGCCCTGCTCCTGCAGGCGCGCGAAACGCTCCCGGCGAGACGAGTGGTAGCTGGCGAAGCCCGCCGGGTGGGTCCACGTGGTGTTGCCCGCAGCCCCGAGCTCCACGGTGACCACCCTGGTCGCCGTCCGCGCGAGCAGCTCGCGGTCGTGGCTGACGAACAGCACCGTCTTGCTGCTCGCGAGCAGCCGTTCCTCCAACCACCGCTTGCCGGGCACGTCGAGGTAGTTGTCCGGCTCGTCGAGCAGCAGCACCTCGTCGGGTCCGCGCAGCAAAGCCTCCAGCGCCAGCCGCTTCTGCTCGCCACCCGACAGGGTCGTCAGCTCGCGCCAGCGCGCCCGCTCGTAGGGGACGCCGAGAGCGGCGGTGGTGACGACGTCCCAGAGCGTCTCGGCCTCGTAGCCACCGGCATCGGCGTAGTCGGCCATGGCGTGCGCGTAGCGCATCTGCGTCGGCTCGTCGTCGCTGTCCATCATCGCCAGCTCGGCGTCGTCCAGAGCCGTCGTCGCGAGGCGGACACGCGGTGGGGCGACGCCGACGAGCAGGTCGCGGACGGTGCTGGAGTCGCGGACCGAGCCGATGAACTGGCGCATCACCCCCAGCCCTCCGCTGCGGGTCACCGCCCCGGAGTCCGGGTCGAGGTCGCCGGACACGATGCGCAACAGGGTCGTCTTGCCCGACCCGTTGGCACCCACCAGCGCCACCTTGGCGCCCTCGCCGACGCGGAATGAGATCTCGTCCAGCAACCGCCGCCCGTCCGGCAGCGAGAACGAGACGGCGTTGACATCGACGTGGCCCACGAGCAGCAGTGTCCCCCGGGTGCCGCATGCTGTCGGCTGGTTTTTCGGACTACGCGGAGCCTACGGGCGGTCCCGCTCGCGCCGATCGCGTCCCTCGGGCTCGACGACGTGCACGGCTGCCTCCTCCGCCCCGGCGGCGCCACCATCGATGCCGACGTCGCCGGCCGTCAGGTCCGTGTCGGTGTCGGCGCACCCCCTCGACCATCACGTCGTCCGCGTCGCGCTCCTCCAGGACGTCGTCACGGTCGACCTCGGGGCTCAGGTCGCTGCCGTCGTCGTTCGGCTGGTAGACCTCGTCGCCCAGGCCGCCGGTGTCCGAGGCGCCGGCCGTGTCCGAGCCGCCGGCCGTGTCCGATCCGTCGGTGCTCATGCCTGCACGCTGTCACCGGTCGCTGGGGGCCGCGAACCGGGCGCCGGCGAACCGGGCTGTCGCCGCACGCGCGACGCGAGCGCCCGTACCGCCAGCTCGTCGTCGGCGGGGTACCGGACGTCCTCCAGCGTGAGCCCCCGCGCCGGCACGACCAGCACGGCGCTGTGGCGCACGCCACCGGTCAGCACCCGGGCCGGCCACGTGTGCGGGCGCGTCCCCTGCCCGACGACGACGCAGGAGCCCACCAGCGCGCGCACCATGTGGTGGCAGAAGGCATCGGCCACCACGGTGGCCACCGCCAGCCCGTCAACCGAGCGCTCCCACTCCAGCGCCCGCAGGGTGCGGATCGTCGTGGCCCCCTCCCGTGGCCGGCAGAACGGCAGGAAGTCGTGCTGGCCGAGCAGGCCACGCGCCGCCTCCACCATCGCGTCGGTGTCGAGTCGGCGCCGGTGCCACAGCACGTCCGCCCTGCGCAGCGGGTCGCGCAGCACCTCGTCGTCCGCGATCCGGTACACGTCCCGGCGGGACGTGGCCGAGAACCGGGCGTTGAAGCCCTCCGGCGCACGGACCGCCCGGCGCACCACGAGGTCTGGAGGAAGCACCCCGGCGAGCCGCCGGACGAGCGACTGGTCGGGGGTGACGGGCGACCGCCCGGGCAGTCCCGTCCAGAGGTGCTCGGGGACGTCGAGGTGGCACACCTGGCCGCGGGCGTGGACGCCGGCGTCGGTCCGGCCGGCCACCACCAGGGACGGGGTCCGCCCGAGTCGCATCACCCTGCGCAGGGCCTCGCAGAGCAGGCCCTCCACCGTCCGCAGGCCCGGCTGGGCGGCCCAGCCCGAGAAGTCGGTGCCGTCGTACCCGAGC
>JBBSNO010000045.1:0-14568 GCA_038232615.1 Actinomycetales bacterium | reverse complement strand
TGGGTCATGACGGAAGCACCTGGGTCATGACGGAAGCACCTGGGTCATGACGGAAGCACCTGGTCCACGGCGGCGACCCTACGTCGGGATCTCGACGGCGTGGTCCCGCGCCTCGGGGGCGACGAAGCGGACGAGGCTCTCCGCCTCCCCAGTCACCTCGGCACGGACCCCTACCGGCAGTGTCGCGAAGGGCGTGACGGTCAGCGTCGCGAGCGCCTTGCCCCGACGTGTGACGGCCCACGTCCCGGCGACCACGCCGTCGACGAGCAGGGTCGCCGCCACCCGCAAGCCGGGCAGGAAGACCTTCCGGCGATGGGCGTCCGGGACGAACCGGGTCCGGTCGCGGTGGCTCAGCAGCAGGTTGTCGAACTCGGGCAGGAAACGCGGGGGCGCCGCGGTCCCGGCGCCGGGGCATGGTGCGCCGGGGACGTCGAAGAGCTCACGGCCGCTGGCGTCGTGGTGGACCACCAGCTCGTCACGCATGGTCTCGAGCACGGCGTCCGGGCCGGCCAGGTACGACCAGGTGCTGATGTCCGCGGCCGTGCCGGGTCCGAAGGCCGCCAGGTAACGGCGCACGAGGCCGCGGGGGTCTGGGTCTGCGTCGACCGGCCGCCCCAGCCACTGCTCGGCCGTCGTCCACGTCGGGTTGCCGGGGAAGCACCACCGCGTCGACGTCGGCACCTGGACCAGCGGGAGGTGGGTGCGGACGGCGTACCGCAGGACGCCGGCGTCTCCTTGCGGGTCCAGGGACGTCAGCATCGCCGTGATGTCGGCGAAGGAGCGCGGGCCGGCGGCGAGCAGCGCACGGGTGGCGGCCACCAGCGCGTCGACGTCCGGTACCCCGCCGCGGTTCCTGGCCACCGACGCCAGCGCGTCGGTCAGCACCGGCCGGAGCGTCCAGCGCAGCCACGGGTAGTCGTCGGCAGTCGCGAGGTGCAGGGTGCCTCGCATCAGGGTCGCCTTGACCAGCTCACGGCTCTCGACCAGGGCAGCCACGTCGTCCCTGGTCAACCCCTCGACACGACTCCACAAGCCGACGAACGGCGACGCCGCGGCCTGAGCCTGGAGCCCGACGACGTGCGAGACGACGGAGGTCACCGGGTCGGTCGTGCGCTCGAGAAGCAGCTGCCGGGCGAGCGTCGCCCGGTTGAGGTCCCGCGTCGACAGCACCTGTGGTTCCACGGTCACGAGTGTCTCCCGGGCGGGAGCCGCGTGTCCCGGATCGTCCGGCTGCTACACCCGAAGCGCCAGCACGAAGGCGGCCGCGGCGGCGAGCGCAGCCCCGGCGCGGACATGGTTCGCCCTGGTCCAGCTCCGGACGTAGCGGGTCCAGAGAGCCTCAGCACCGCTCGCGCCGGGGTCCACCCTGGCCAGCTCGTCGTTGCGCGGCACGTGGTAGGCGATCGTGAGCGCGATCGTGCCCAACAGGTACAGCCCGCTGCCGACCAGCAGCAGGACGGCGCGCGCGTCGCCCCAGCTCAGCACGGCGGCGAACGCCACCACGACACAGACGGCGGCGGTGCCGAACAGTGCGGTCATGAAGGCGGTTCGGACGGCGGTGACGTTGATCGACTGCATGGCCGGGACACCGAGCGGTGCCGGCAGGCGTGCGAGCCCGTCCATCACGAACGCCGAGAAGGCGAAGAAGACGCCCCCGACCGCACCACAGCCCAGCGCTGCCACCAGGACGACGATGAAGAGTGCAGGGTTCGTCGCGTCCGTGATGCCGGTCATGAGCCAGCCAACTGCATCCTCGCGGAGTTCTCGCCGTGGGCACGCCGTCGCGGCCCCCGCTCAGATCATGGAGTTCGTCAGGTCGAGGGCGTGCGCCGTCGTGTCGGTGAGGGCCTCGGCCTGTGCAGGGGTGATCCGCTCGCACACCCAGTCCCAGTGCATCGACACCAGGTCGCCGACGGCGGGGTCGCCTCCCAGGGACAGGCCTGCGCAGGACCACCGGACCGACTCCAGCTGCGGCTCACCGATTCCCAGACGGGACCCGTCCCAGGTGAGGGGCTGCGACAGGACGTCCGCGCGTTCGGCGGTGACCGAGACGACGGCGCCGTGCCGGATGCGGCACGCCTGCAGCACCGAGCGGGGGACGTCGCCGCCCTTGCCCAGCAGGCCGGCCCACGGGTAGACGGCGAACACGTGGAACCCGTGGTGGGCCAGGACGTCCCGCGACGCGACCACCCGTGGCAGCAGCCCTCCCGACTGCCCCCGGAACTGCTCGGTCAGCCGCGCCAGGAGCTCGGCCGGGTCGACCTCGCCCAGCAGGTCGTTGCCGAGCCAGTACGCGTCCACCACCTGTGGGTCCATCGCGTCGAGGCCCGCGGCGGCTCCGAGGACCTCCAGGTACGCCCACGCGCCGTCGAACTGCGGCGCACGCCGAGCCACCTCCACCGCGCCACCGCCCGACGTGGTGTGCTCCAGCAGGGCGGCTGCGTCGTCCGGCCCGCAGTACCCGAGCTCGTTGGGAGGGAAGGCGTAGCGGGCGAACTGCGTGGCTCCGTCGGCCGTCGCGTACGCCACTCAGCAGATCCTCGGCAACTGCTCACCCACCGGCAGGTCCACGACGCGGGTTCCACCGAGCCCGGTGCGCGCGACCACCATCCCCGGGTGCTCGTGGACGCAGCGACCGATCACGACCGCCGACCTGCCCAGCGGGTGTGCGTGCATCGCCTCGAGCACCACGTCGGCGTCCTGGGCTGGGACGAAGGCCAGCAGCTTGCCCTCGTTGGCCACGTACAGCGGGTCGAGGCCCAGCAGCCCGCAGGCGTCGCGCACCGCGGCAGGGATCGGCAGGTCGCGCTCGATCAGGGCCACCCCGACCTTGGCTGCCTTCGCGATCTCGTTCAACGAGGCTGCCACGCCTCCGCGCGTGGGATCGCGCAGCACGTGCACGTCGGCCCCGGTCGCCAGCATCGCGGCCACCAGGCCGTTCAGCGGTGCCGTGTCGCTCTCGACGGTGGTGCCGAACTCCAGCCCCTCCCGGCAGCTCATCACCGCGATCCCGTGCACCCCGATGTCGCCGCTGACGATGACGAGGTCGTCGACGCACGCCCGGGCGGGGTGGATGTCGACGCCGTCCGCCAGCACCCCGATCCCGGCCGTGTTGAGAAAGACCCCGTCCCCGTGCCCGGCGTCCACGACCTTGGTGTCACCCGTGACCAGCCGGACGCCCGCCGCCTGCGCCGCCGCGCCGACCGCGGCGGCGACCCGCCCGATGTCGGCCAGGGCGGTGCCCTCCTCGAGGATGAACGCGGTGGAGAGCACGAGCGGTCGGGCACCGGACATGGCGAGGTCGTTGACGGTCCCGTTCACCGCCAGGTCGCCGATGCTGCCCCCGGGGAAGAACAGGGGCCTGACCACGTAGGAGTCGGTGGAGAACGCGAGTCGAATACCTCCGACGGACACCACGGCCGAGTCGCCCATCTCGGCGTCCGCAGCCGCGCCGAACGCCGGGAGGAACAGGTGCTCGACCAGCTCGGCCGACATCGCCCCACCGCCCCCGTGGCCCATCACGATCGTCGGCGAGTCGCGCAGGGGGGCGGGACAGACCCACGCGCCGACGTCGACCGGCGCAACCTCAGACATGGCTCGGCACCGGCTCCGGAGCCACCAGCTCGAGGCGCCGGTACAGGTAGTAGGCGGCGCAGGCTCCCTCGGAGGAGACCATCGTCGCCCCCAGCGGGTTGCGCGGCGTGCACTCCTTGCCGAAGGCCTCGCACTCGTGCGGCTTGATCAGCCCCTGCAGCACCTCGCCCGACCGGCAGATGCTGGACTCCTCGGTCCGCATCGACGCGACGTCGAAGCGGTGCTCGGCGTCGAAGTCGCGGTACTTCTCCGACAGGCGCCACCCGCTCGCCGGGATCATCCCGATGCCCCGCCACGCGCGGTCGGTGACCTCGAAGACGTCGGTGAGCATCGCCATCGCCGCCGGGGTGCCGCCCGCCGTGACGGCTCGCGGGTACGCGTTCTCCACCTCGTGCCGACCCTGCTCCAGCTGCAGCACCGTGCGGCGGATGCCCTCCAGGATGTCGAGGGGCTCGAAACCGGTCACGACGACCGGCACCTTGTACCTCTCGGCCAGCGCGGGGTACTCGCCCGTCCCCATCACGCTGCACACGTGGCCGGCGGCCAGGAACGCCTGGACCCGGCACACCGGCGACTCCATGATGGCTGCGATCGCCGGTGGGACCAGGACGTGCGAGACGAGCAACGAGAAGTTCTGGATGCCCAGCCGCCTGGCCTGGTACACCGTCATCGCGTTGGCGGGTGCCGTCGTCTCGAAGCCGATCCCAAAGAACACCACCTGCTTGTCGGGGTTCTGCCGCGCCAGCTTCAGGGCGTCCAGCGGCGAGTAGACGACGCGGACGTCACCGCCGGCGCTCTTGACGCGGAACAGGTCCTGACTGCTGCCGGGCACGCGCAGCATGTCCCCGAACGAGCAGAAGACCACGTCGGGACGGGCCGCGATCTCCAGGGCCTTGTCGATGATCTCCAGCGGAGTCACGCAGACCGGGCAGCCTGGCCCGTGGATCATCTCGATCTCCTCCGGCAGCAGCTGGTCGATGCCGTGCCGGATGATCGAGTGGGTTTGCCCGCCGCAGACCTCCATGATCGCCCACGGTCGCGTCGTCGTCTCGTGGATCTTCTCCAGCAGCTTCGCCGCCAGGTCCGGGTCGCTGAACTCGTCGAGATACTTCATGACGTCGCCTCCGTCGGGCTGGACTGGTGCGGGACGCCGGCCTGCTGCGCCGCCAGCGCGAAACCGTCGCCGAACTCCTCCTCCAGGATGCCGAGCTTCTCGAAGCTCGCGAGCGTCGCGACCGCCGACTCCTCGTCGAGCCGCTGGATCGCGAAGCCGACGTGGACGACGACGTACTCGCCGGTTCCGACGTCTGGCAGGTCCTCCAGGCAGACCTCCTTGCGGACGCCACCGAAATCGACCTCCGCCATCCGCGTGCCGTCACGCTCGGCGAGACTGATCACCTTTCCGGGTACGGCCAGGCACATAGGACTCCTCGCTCCCTCGTCGTCTTGCTAACCGGTGGATCCGACCAGGACCTGGCCGAGTGCCAGCCCCCCGTCGTTGGGCGGTACGTGCCGGTGGCACAACACCGTGAAATCGTCGGCCCGCAGCTGGTTGCGTGTCGAGGACAGCAGCAGGCCGTTGGCGAAGACTCCGCCGCTCAGGGCCACGGTACGCAAGCCGCTGGACTCGCGGCACCGGCGCGCCAGGTCGAGCACGAGCGCGGCGACGCCGGCGTGGAACCGCGCACCGATCACCGCGGCCGGGACGCCGGCCCGGACGTCGTCGGTGACGGCACGCACCACCGGTGTCGCGTCGGCCACGACCGGGTCGGACCCGCTCGTGCCGAACGCGTAGCAGGGCGAGCCGTCCTCGCCGCGGGAGAGGCCCTCGAGCTCGATGGCGGCCTCGGCCTCGTAGTCCACGACGTGCCGGACGCCGGCCAGGGACGACACCGCGTCGAACAGCCGACCCATGCTGGACGTCGGTGCGCAGCCGAGGCCGGTGGACAGCTGGTGGGCGAGGACCCGGCGCTCGGCCTGCGGGCAGGCGGCGACCGCCGGGATCTCCTCGTCCCAGACGATCCCGGCTGCATGCAGGTGTGCCAGGGCCATCCGGTAGGGCCGCCGGACGCTCGCGTCGCCGCCCGCGAGCGGCACGTAGGCGAGGTGGGCGAAGCGGGTGAAGCCCTTGTAGTCGGCGACCAGGACCTCCCCGCCCCATACGCAGGCGTCCGGGCCGTACCCGGTGCCGTCGAAGGCGACACCGATCACCGGTGTGCCGCCGTCCAGTCCGTGCTCGCCCATCACGGCCGCGACGTGCGCGTGGTGGTGCTGCACCGTGCGTACCGGCCGCGACCCGGCGTGCCCCCGGGCCCAGGCGCTCGACCGGTAGCCCGGGTGCGCGTCGGCGACCAGCAGGTCGGGCCCGACGCCGGTCAACGACGAGAGGTGGTCGGCTGTGGCGCCGAAAGCCTCCAGCGTGGCGAGGTCGTCCATGTCACCGACGTGCTGGCTCAGCCAGGCGTAGCGTCCCTCGGCCACCGCGCAGGTGTTCTTCAGGTCTGCTCCGACCGCGAGCGTGGCCGGCACCTCGAACGGCAAGGCGACCGGCAGCGGCGCGTAGCCGCGCGAGCGGCGCAGCGGCAGCTCCTCGCCGTCGACGACCCGCACGACCGAGTCGTCGCAGGGCACCCGGATCGGTCGGTCGTGGCGCAGCCACGCGTCCGCCAGCGGCGCCAGCCGTTCCAGCGCGTCGTCGTCGTCGAAGGCGATCGGCTCGCCGCCGAGGTTGCCCGACGTCATCACGAGGACCGCAGGGACGGGTGCGTCACCGTCGGGCTCCAGCAGCAGGGCGTGCAGCGGCGTGTAGGCCAGCAGGACGCCGAGGTCGCGGTTGCCCGGGGCCACGGAGAGCGCCAGCGGCTCACCTCGCTTCGCCAGCAGCACCACCGGACGGCGGGGACCCGCCAGCAGGGCCTCGGACACCGGGTCGGTCTCGGTCAGCCGGCGCGCAGCGTCGACGTCGGCCACCATCACGGCGAACGGCCTCGCGCCGCGCCGCTTCCGTCGGCGCAGGGTGGCGACCGCCTGCTCGTTGCGGGCGTCGCACGCGAGGTGGTAGCCGCCGAGGCCCTTGACAGCCAGCACTCCACCGGCGGCCAGGAGCGTGCGCGCCGCCGCGAGCGCAGCCTCCCTATGCAGTCGGCCACCCTCGGCGTCCACCAGCTCGAGCACCGGTCCGCAGTCGTGGCAGGCGATCGGCTGCGCGTGGAAGCGCCGGTCGGTGGGGTCGGCGTACTCCCGGGCGCAGGCGGCGCACATCGCGAACCCGGCCATCGTCGTCGTCGCCCGGTCGTAGGGGAGGCTCTCGATGATGGTGAATCGGGGTCCGCAACTCGTGCACGTGACGAAGGGGTGGCGGTAGCGCCGGTCCGTGGGGTCGGCCAGCTCGCGCAGGCAGTCGGCGCACGTGGCCACGTCCGGGGAGGCGAGGGTGCGTCCCGCCGAGCTGGCGTGCCCGTCGGTCACGGATCCGCCGATCGTGAACCCGGTGCCACCGACCGTCGGGACGTCGACGACTCTGACGTCCTCGATCAGGGCCAGCGGCGGCGGCTGCTCGACGAGCCGGCGCTCGAGCTCGTCCAGGTCGGACGGCGTTCCCTCGACCTCGATCACCACCCCGCCGGAGTCGTTGGCGACCGACCCGGTCAGCACCAGCTCGCTCGCGACCGCGTACACGAACGGCCGGAACCCGACCCCCTGGACGACGCCGCGCACGACCAGGCGCCTGCGGCTGCTCACGCGCGCCGCCCCGACGCCCTGACGACCGGGCTCGGCAGACACCACCGCCCGTTCGGTGAGGGCACGGTCATCGGCTCCAGATCCTTCGTCGCTCGGCGCGCGCGCGCTTCGTCGGAACTTCTCTCCGCCGGAGCCTACGTGAGCGGGCGTCCGTAACTGTTGCACGCACTTACCGCCGCCGTCGAGCGCTGCCACCAACCGTGGACCCAGCCCGGTCGACACGTGTCTCGGGGGATGAGCCGCCAGGGGAGTGACGCATGACTGCTCGACAACGCCTCGCGATCATCGGCGCGGCCGCGCTGCTGGTGGCCGGCTGCACGACCGCCGACCCGTGCAGCGAGGGGCCGTCCGACTCCAGTGGCCAGGACGAACCGGTCAGCGGCGGCACGCTGTCGGTCGCGATCAGCAGTGATCCGGGGCAGCTCAACCCGGCGATCACGACGAGCAGGGGCACGCACAGCGCCTCGGAGCTCGTCTACAACGGGCTGGTCGAGCTGACCCCGGAGCTCGAGCCGGTGCCGGAGCTCGCCGAGTCCTGGGAGGTGCTGGAGGACGGCGCCCTCTACCGCTTCAACCTGCGGGACGGGGTCACCTGGCACGACGGGGAGCCGTTCACCTCGGCCGACGTGAAGTTCACGTTCGAGGAGATGCTGCTGCAGTTCCACTCGCGCACAGCGGCATCCGTCGGCGCCGCGCTGGAGTCGATCACGACTCCGGACCCTGACACCGTGGAGTTCCGCTTCACCGAACCGTACGCCCCGCTGCTGCTGCAGCTGGACGTGACCGAGGCGCCGATCTTGCCCATGCACCTCTACGAGGGCACCGACGTGCAGCAGAACCCGGTCAACAACCAGCCGGTGGGAACGGGGCCCTTCACCCTCGAGACCTACACACCGGACTCCGAGCTGCGGTTCGCCGCCAACGAGGACTACTTCAAGGAGGACCTGCCGTACCTCGACGAGGTGGTCATGCGCGTCATCCCCGACGACGGCAACCAGGTGGTAGCCCTCGAGGCGGGCGAGGTCGACTGGTTGTTCGGCGCTCCGGGTCCCGACCTCGAACGGCTGGAGAGCGCCGGAGGCTTCGAGACCCTGACGACGCCTGTCAACCCTGGTGGCTCGAACTGCATCATGACCGTGAGCTTCAACCTCGACCGGGTGCTGTTCGGCCAGGGGAAGGTCGCCGAGGCGCCGATCTCCAGCGGGATCCCGTTCGCGCACGCCGACGGGCTCGAGGGGATGCCGGACTTCGACCGTGCCGAGGCCGAGAGCCTGCTGGAGGATGCCGGCTGGACGCGTTCGGGCGACGGCACCCGCACGGCGCAAGACGTCACCGGCGGCACGCCGCTCGCTTTCGGGTTCACGCACTTCCCGACCTTCTCGGCGTACGCCCAGCTGCTGCGGGCCCAGCTCGGCGAGGTGGGCACCGACGTGACACTGACACCGCTGGAGCCACCGGTGTTCGCCGACACGGTGTTCACCGGACGTGACTTCGACACCAACATCATCAGCTACTGCAACGGCGCCGACCCGGAGATCGGGGTGAAGCGGATGTACGTCTCCTCCAACATCGCGCCCATCCCGTTCTCCAATGCCGCGGTCTACCGCAACCCTGAGGTGGACCAGCTGTTCGGCCAGGCCCGCACCACCGTCGACCAGGACGCCAGGACCGCGATCTACCTCGAGCTGCAGGAGCAGCTGGTCGAGGATCTGCCGTACCTGTGGCTCGTGGAGACCGAGTCGAACCGTGTCTTCACCGACCGGTGCACCGGGTTCTCCCCGGCCACGCACTTCGCCGAGACAGCCTCCTGCTCCCCGTAGGGGCGAGGACGTGACCCGCAGGTACGTCGTCCGGCGGGTCCTGCAGCTCCTGCCGACGACGGCGGCCATCCTGCTCGTCGCTTTCCTGCTCATCCACCTCGCGCCCGGCGACCCCGTGCTCGCGCTCGCCGGCGAGAACGGGGACGCGGAGTACTACGCGTTCGTGCGCCAAGTTCGGCCTGGACGAGTCCCTGCCGACCCAGCTGGCGACCTACGCCCTGAACGTGCTCCAGGGCGACCTCGGGACGTCCTACGTGCAGGGCCGGCCCGTGGTCGACGTCATCGCCGAGCGGCTTTCTGCGACCCTGCTGCTCACCGGCACCGCCCTCGTGCTCTCGACCCTGGTCGGGATCGCGGTGGGCGTCTTCACCGCGACGCGGAGTCGGCGCTGGCCGGACGTGAGCGTCACGCTGGCGACCCCCGCGATGTACGCCGCACCCGTGTTCCTGGTCGGTCAGCACTTCATCCTTGTGCTCGCCTTTACGGCTCGGCTGGTTCCCGGTGCAGGGCATGCGCGACCCGCGGGGCGCCGGCACCGGGCTGGCGCAGGTGCTCGAGTCGCCCACCACCTCGCGCTGCCCGCCCTGGCCCTGGCGTCCCAGGGTGGCCGCGGTCTCACGGCTCGCCCGGGTGGGCGTGACGAGCTGGCCCGCGACCCCATCCGCACGGCCCGCGCCAAAGGGGTCCCGGAGCAGGCGGTCGTGCTCAAGCACGCCATGCGGCGGGGCGATGCTGCAGGTCGTCACCGTCCTGGGCGGGCGCGTCGGGCATCTGGTCGCCGGAGCCGTCATCGTGGAGGTGGTCTTCGGGTGGCCGGGACTGGAACGCCTGCTGGTGACGGCGATGCAGTCCCGCGACGCCCCTATCGTGCTGGGTGTCTTCCTCCTCGTCGCGGTCACCGTGGTCGTCGCCAACCTGCTCACCGACCTGGTCTACGCGTGGCTGGACCCCCGTGTCCGCTTCAGCTGAGCTCGCGGGTGCCCGGCCCGTTGCCGCGCCCCACGGCAGGCGCCAGCACGTGCTCGCCCGGACCCTGCGCACCTCGGCGGGTGCCGTCGGCGCGGTGCTGACGACGGTGCTGGTCACCGTGGGCGTCCTCGCGCCGTGGTTGGCGCCGTACGATCCCTTCGCCGTCGACGGTCCGCCGCTGTCGCCGCCGTCGGCCGCCTTCCCGATGGGCACGGACGCTCTCGGACGCGACCTGCTCAGCGGCGTCCTGTACGGCGCCCGTACCTACCTCGTCGTCGCAGGCAGCGTCGCACTCATCGTGGTGGTCATCGGCGCCGCCGTGGGACTGCTCTCGGGCTACCTCGGAGGCTGGGTGGACGACGTGCTGATGCGCGGTACGGAGATCTTCCAGGTCCTTCCGAGGTTCTTCCTCGCCCTCGTCGTCATCGCCTTCTTCGGCCCGGCCTCGACCGTCTCGTCCTGCTGCTGGGCATCACTTCGTGGCCGCTGCTGGCGCGTGTCATCTCGCGCCGAGGTCTTCTCGCTGCGGCACCGTGAGTTCGTCGACGCGGCACGGGTCCACGGGGCGTCGCAGACGAGGATCCTGCTGCGCGAGATCCTGCCGAACGCCCTGCCGCCGGGAATCGCCCTGGTCGGGCTGGTCCTGGCGCAGGTGATCCTCATCGAGGCGAGCCTGGGGTTCCTCGGCCTAGGGGACCCGAACGTGACGAGCTGGGGGACCCTGGCCAGCGAGGTTCAGCGCTTCCTGCGCGTCGCCTGGTGGCTGTCGCTGTTCCCCGGCGCGGCGATCCTGCTGGCAGTGCTGGGGCTCAATCTCCTCGGCGACGCGGTTACCGACGCCGTGACCGGTCGGCGATGAGCGCGGATCTCCTGCTGCGGGTGCGAGACCTGGTCGTCGAGTTCCGCACCGAGGCAGGAGTCGTCCGTACCGTCGACTGGGTCGACCTGGAGGTCGGTGCCGGTGAGACGCTGGGCGTGGTGGGGGAGTCGGGCTCAGGAAAGACCGTGACCATGCTCGCTGCGATGGGTCTGCTCCCGCCGCCGTACTGCACCGTCACCGGTCAGGTGCTGCTGGACGGGCGCGACCTGCTCACCATGGACGCTCGCGAGCTGCGCGCCGTGCGGGGCCGGGAGATCGGCATGGTGTTCCAGGACCCCATGACGTCACTGCACCCGTCGACGAGGCACCCGCACCAGTGGTCGGGCGGGATGCGTCAGCGGGCGATGATCGCGATGGCGATCGCGAACGGCCCGCGGCTGCTCGTCGCCGACGAGCCGACGACCGCCCTCGACGTGACGATCCCGGCGCAGATCCTGGACGTCCTGCGCACAGCGCGCGACGACGTCGGCGCGGCAGCGGTGCTCATCACCCACGACCTCGGGGTGGTGGCGGAGATGGCGGACCGTGTGACGGTGATGCAGTCCGGCAAGGTCGTGGAGTCGGCGACCCGTCCAGGCGGTCTTCGCCTCGCCCCGCCATCGGCACACGATCACCCTCCTGGAGACCCTGCCGCGGCTGGACCGCGTGCTGCCCGACCGTGCCGCCGTGCCACCGGACCCACCCGTCCTGCAGGTCGAGAACCTGGTCACGCACTACCCCAGCCCGGGCCGGGGACTCGTCCGCGCGGTCGACGGCGTCAGCCTGGTCGTGCGCCCTGGCGAGACCCTGGGGCTGGTGGGGGAGTCGGGATGTGGCAAGTCCACCCTCGCGCGGAGCATCCTGCGTCTGGTCGACCCGCAGTCCGGCCGGGTGGTCTTCGACGGGACGGACATCACCACCCTTGGGGGTCGCGGGTTGCGACCGGTCCGCTCGGCGCTGTCGATGGTCTTCCAGGACCCGTACGCGTCGCTGAACCCGCGGATGACCGTCGGGGAGATCGTGGCGCAGCCGCTTCGGATCGCGCGCACCTATCGCAAGGTCGGTGGACGGCGACGGGTGGCCGAGCTCCTCGACCTGGTGAGCCTGGACCCCCGAACGGCAGACCGGCTCCCGGCGCAGTTCTCCGGTGGGCAGCGCCAACGCATCGGCATCGCGCGCGCACTCGCGCTGTCGCCGGCGGGTGCTCGTCCTCGACGAGCCGGTGTCGAGCCTGGACGTCTCCATCCAGTCCCAGGTCGTCAGTCTGCTCGACCGACTCCAGCGCGAGCTCGGGCTCGCCTACGCCTTCATCGCCCACGACCTCGCCCTGGTGCGCGAGCTGAGTGACCGGGTGGCGGTGATGTACCTCGGCAGGATCGTCGAGACCGGCACGCGGGAGCAGGTGTACGAGCGTCCCACGCACCCGTACACGCAGTCGCTGCCGCCAGCTGTACCCTGCCGCCCGCGACAGCGCACTCGCGCCAGGGCGAACAGTTCGTCATGAGGTCGTCGACGTACCTACGACGCCTGGGTAGTCACCTCGAACCGGGCGGCGAACGCCGCCACGGCGTCGACGAACGCACCGGCGGGCGGCCAGTCGACGGCAGGGACGCGTTCTCGGTCGGCGGTGACGACCTCCTCGCTCCAGGGCACGCTGCCCGCCAGCTCGAGACCGTGCCGGTCACAGAAGTCGGCGATGGCCTCCTGGTCGGCGGGGGCACGCACCTTGTTGGCGACCACAACGACGTGCTCCACCGGCAGCTCGGCGACCAGCGCGGCCATGCGGCGGACGGTCTCGAGCGAGCGGTAGTAGGGCTCGGCCACCAGGGCGACCGCGTCGACGTGCCGCACCGTGCCCCGGCTCAGGTGCTCCGGCGACGCCTCCATGTCCACCACGACGAAGAGGTCGTCGGAGCCCAGGTCCTCGAGCAGCGAGGACACCACCGCGTGTGCCGAGCACAGGCAGCCCTCGTCGGCGTGCTGGGGCGCGCCCATGCCCAGCAGCCGGACGCCGTCCGGCGCCGCCAGCGCGTGACGGTCCAGCACGTCCTCGACAGGCATGGTCAGGCCGGCGCCCCCGATGCGCCTCGACACCAGCGCTGCCGGCACGGGCCGCAGTCCGGCGGCCGCATCCGGTGCCATGCCGAGAGCCACGGACAGGTTGGGGTTGGCGTCCGCGTCCAGCGCCACGACGCAGCGGCCCGCACGGGCCGCGAGGCGCGCGAGGGTGGCGCTGCTCGTCGTCGTGCCCGCACCGCCCTTGCCCGCGACGGCGAGCCTCAACGGACCTGCTCGCTCTGCTCGGCCACCTTGGAGTAGCGGCTCCGGTACGTCGTCAGCGAGCGCAGCACGTGCGCCATCGACCCTGCGACGACGTGCAGCCACTCCCTGCCTTCGTCGGTGAGCTCGTAGGTCCGCCGTGCGGGCCCGGACACGGACGGCTCCCACGTGGAGGTGACGAGCCCCTCCTCGTCCATCGCCCGCAGGCAGCGGTACAGCCCTCCCGCGTCCACCCGGTCGAGCCCGAGGGTTCCGACCTGCTCCATCAGCTCGTAACCGTGGGCGGTCCCCTCGGCCAGCAGCAGGAGCAGGCACGGCCTGAGGTAGTTACGGGGCAGTCCGACCGCAAGGTCCCGGGCGTGGGCGGTCATCCGGGCAGCCCGGGCGCGCGCTCTGCGGCACAGGCGATCGCTTCCTCGACCGAGCTCTGGCACCAGCAGTCGGCGCTGCACTCGCCGTGCGTGGGACGGGTGAGGTCGGCGAAGCTCAGGGCGAACTCCGTCTTGCCCTCCTCCAGACCGGACTGCGACATGGCGTAGCCCCCCGGGACGGGTTCGAGGTACCCGTCGACCACCAGCCGGTCGAGGTAGCCGACACCGAGCTCCGCCTCGACCCCCAGGAAGCGCTCCAGCAGCGGGGCGTCGACGACCTCTCCCAGTCCCTCGCCGCGCAGCCAGAACATGACCTGGAGGATCTCGCTGCGCCAGTACAGAGCGCGCAGCGCCTCGGACTTGGGCGGGTGCAGCTCGTCCACGGGTCAGTGCCTCCTCGTCGCCGGCGCGGCCCCGGCGGCTGCGTCGGCCAGCTCGGTCAGATCGCCGAGGGCCTGTGCGACCCCGCCGAGCTGCTCGTTGACCCTGAGCACCGAAGGGCCGATGACGTTGCACTGGGTCTCGATCGCCCGCACACCGAACGACACCTTGCCCAGCAGCACCGACGTCCGCCGCAGCGAGGCCGCGATCCGCATCAGGTAGTACACCAGCACGACCAGCACCACCGCGATCTCGACGATCGTCAGCGTCACCAGCAGCGCGGTCACTGTGCCGCCTCCTGTGAGGTGGACGTCGCCTTCGCCGTCGACCCCTCCTTCGGGGTCGCCGTCGGGCCGGGGGTGAGCAGGGCGACGTGGAGCATGGCCTCGTCCGTCAACCGGCCCAGCCGGTCCGAGGTCTCAGGGAGCAGCCAGGTCGTCGCCGTGTTGCGGGCGACCTGCTTGCCGGCGGTCCAGACCAGCCCCGCGCCGCGCTCGACGCGGTGCACCTGCCGCAGGAAGACCTCCAGCAGGACCACGGTCACCACCGCGAC